>QKDA01000064.1 GCA_003246765.1 Spirochaetales bacterium
GCGGCCCAGCCGGATTCCCGGCGGATACCCGTCTCCAGCGGTGCCTACCGGGTGGAATCCGCGACCCCCGAAGCCCTCAGGCTCGTCAAGAACGAGCGCTACTGGGACGCCGACAAGGTCGCCGTGCCCTCCCTCAAGCTCGTCATCGGCAAGGATCCCGAAGATCTGACCAACCGCTTTAACCGAGGGGAGATCGACTGGCTCGCGGGCGCCATGAACCTGGGCAAGGTGACGGATCCCTCGTCGATCCATATCACCCCCATGTTCTCCACGGAGTATTTCTTCTTCCGGAGTACCTGGGGACCCTGGAGCGACGGGAGAATCCGAAACGCCCTGTTGGACGCGGTTCCCTGGGAAGAATTCCGGGCGGACTATCTCATCAAGGCGGACACCCTGGTCTTTCCCATCGCGGGCTATCCCGAGATCGAGGGAATACACAGAAACGATACCGACGCGGCTAAAAAGGGCCTCGCCGAGGCGGGATACGCCGATCTATCCGAGGTGCCCCCGCTGGTAATCCGGATCCCCGAGTCCCAAACCTACGTAAAGCTGGCGGAAATCCTTAAGACCGCCTGGGAGGGGTTGGGATTGACGGTGCGGGTCAGCGTCGAAGCCTACGATCTTTACTACGGATCCCTGCGGAAGGACGATTACTCCCTGGGGGTCACCTCCTGGATAGGGGATTTCGCCGATCCCATGACCTTCCTGGAGATGTTCCGGCCCAATTCAAGCCTCAACGATTCAGGGTGGAACAATCCCGCCTACGAGAAGACCCTCGACGACGCCGCGGGCATCAGGCAGTCGAAGGAGCGTTACCAAAAACTCGCGGAGGCGGAAAAGATCCTCCTGAAGGACGGTGTTATCCTTCCCCTCTCCCACAACCCGGCCCTCAACGTCATCGACACCGAGGGGCTCTCGGGCTGGTACCCCAACGCCCTGGATATCCATCCCTTCAAATTCCTCCGGTTTACCCAGAAAAAGGCCCTGCCCGGGGTTGCCCTCGGGCTTTGACCTCAGGCCCTTTCTATGCTATAGTGGTGCGGATATGAGAGCGGAAACAACCTTTGCGGTTAACCAGAAAATTGTCTACCCGAGCCAGGGTGTCGGCCGAATCACGGAGATTAAGGAAAAGCAGTTCAAGAACGAGAACGTTCTGTACTACGTGATTTACCTAGACGTGTCGGACATGACCGTCATGGTTCCCGTGGGCAAAGCGGAAGACTTGGGAATCCGCGCGATCGTTTCCCGAGAAGAGGCCCGGCGCGCCCTGGACCTCATTTCCGAGGACTTCGAGCCCATTCCCTCGGACTGGAAACTGCGGTACCAGATAAACCTTGACCTTCTCAAGAAGGGAAGCGTGATCGATATCGCGACCATAGTGCGCTCCCTGTATCACCGAAGCAAGGTAAAGGAACTTCCCATCCTGGAGCGAAAGCTTTACGATTCCGCCCGCAAGCTTCTCGAAGACGAGATTACCTATGCCCTCGAGCTTCCCAGGGAGGAAGTTGAGGGACTCATCCATACCCACCTTGAGCCCTTCGGCCCGCCGGAACCCCGCTCGGGCAAGGAAACCGCCGCCGCCGTCGATGACGACGAGGATTTCATGGAAGACGACCTCGTGGGGGAAGAAGAGCAGGAAGACGACGGCGACGACGCCGACGAATAAGCGATGACCCTCGCCCTGGTTTTGACCGCCGCGGGCTCGTCCACGAGAATGGGCGGGGCGGTCAAAAAGGAATACCTGCCCCTTTCATCCGAACCGGGTATCAGCGTTCTGTCTGCGGCCCTGTACGCCTTTTACGCCACCGGCCTTTTTTCCCGTATAGTCATAACCTTGCCCCCCCTCGGAGAAGCGGGCGCCCGGGACGCCCTCGCGGCGGACTGCCGTTTTCCGCCCCTGCCGTGGGAATCCCCGGATCTACCCTGCCTTACCTTCGCGCAAGGGGGAAAAAGCCGCCAGGAATCCGTATTCAACGGCCTTGAGACCCTCGAACGGTGCGCCGTCCAGGACGGTGTATGGCCTGATCTCGTCCTCATCCATGACGCGGCGAGACCCTGGGTCACTGCCGACACGATACGCCGGGTGGCGGATACCGCCGCGGCCCGGGGAGCGGCAGTTCCCGGAATACCCCCGGTGGACACACAAAAGGAAGTGGATCCTACCGGCCGCATACTGCGCCATCTGGACCGCTCCTCCCTCGTCTCGGTCCAAACCCCCCAGGGATTCCGCTTCCGGGAGATTCTTTCGGCCCACCGAAAGGCTTCCGCGGACGGGCGGGTCTATACGGACGACACTGAAATTTGGGGCCGTTACTCGGGCGACGTTTTCGTTTGTCCCGGCGATCCGGCCAATAAAAAGGTGACCTTCCGGGAGGATCTTCCATGATTCGGGTAGGGCTCGGCTACGACCTCCACCGCCTGGTTACCGGGCGGGCCCTGGTGCTCGGCGGGATTACCATTCCCTTCGAGCGGGGCGAGGACGGTCATTCCGACGGGGACGTCCTGCTGCACGCAATAACCGACGCCCTCCTCGGGGCGGCGGGACTGGGGGATATCGGCGAGTTTTTTCCCCCCTCGGATCCAAGGTGGAAGGGGGCGGATTCCAGGAAGCTGCTCGAGTCCGCCTGGACAGCGGCGAGGGAAAAGGGCTGGCGGCTCGAGAACCTTGACGCGGTCATTGCCCTTCAGGCTCCCAAATTCCTCCCCTGGAGGGAACGGGTACGCGAATCCATATCGGCTATTCTCAGCGCGGAGACCGACAGGATCTTCGTTAAGGCCAAAACCGGCGAGGGGCTTGGCCCGGTAGGGGAAGGGGACGCCGTGGAGGTGTGGGCGGTCTGTCTCTTGACCAGGGACTAAACCGCCCGGAGCCCCGATCCTACGCCTTATTTTTGGGGCAACTCCAGTATCAGCTCAACCTCGCCCCGGGACAATTGGAATACCCTGGCAATCTCGTCGACCTTCCAGCCCTGATGGGCAAGCTTGATCACGTTTTCCCGAATACCCAGCGCCGGGGCCCCCTTAGTCTTTGTGGCGGGCCCCTCAGCCTTCATGATGGCCCCGAGGAGCTTAAGCTGCTCCTGGGACTGCTTGGAGATTTCCTCCAGCCTCGTCTCGGTTCGCGCCAGCCATTCCCGGGCGGTCTGCATCTTCTCCGTCCTGGCCTCCACGTCCGCGAGTACGTCGTCGAGGGCCTCCAGCCGGCCGAGGACGCCCTCGGTCCGCTCCCGGTGGGTAAGCAGGGTTTCCAGGGACTTCTTGATTTCCGCGAGCTCCGCCGGTATGGGAGCCAGATCCTTCCGGTACCCGGCGAGGGCCCCCTCGAGGCCCTTGAGGGACTCGAATGCCCGGTCGACGCCGGTAACGGTCTGGTCGAGTACGGAAGACTTCTTCTCCAGCCGTTCGTAGCGGCCGTTGACCTCGCCGACGATCTCGTCGAACCGGCGAAGCTGCACCTGCCATTGCTGAAGGTCGTCGTTGGTGCCCGTGAGTTCCGAAAGCTTCCGGTCGATGGAATCCGAAAGGCCCAGGAGCTTGGTGAAATCCGATTCGAGGATGTCGATGCGTTTCTTTTCGGCGAGGAATTTCGCCATCTTCTGGCTGGATTCCTCCTCGAGCTTCCGTACCTTCTGGTACTGGCCCTCGAGGGTCGCCATGGTTTCCCGATAGACCTCGAGCCGCGAAAGCTCGCCCGTGAGGCTTTCTATGCCGTTCTCCAGGGACTTTCTGAGCTCTTCCGCCCGGTCGAAAACACGGGTTTGGGCGATAAAGGCCTTTTGCTTTCGGTCGATCTCTTCCAGGGTCTGGGCAAGGTTGCCCGTCTCGCCCTGGAGTTTCTGCATGAGCCGCTCCCGGGTAAGCTCCACCTGCTCCCGAATTTCCTGGACCGAGCCGGTAATGGTCCTGATCTGCTCGTCCGTCTCCGCGCCCGTGTCCCGTATGCGCTTGGCGGTTTCGGCGGTCATGGCCTCGTAGGAGCGGGTAAAGCCCGAAAGGGCCTCCCGGGACCGCCGTTCCAGGTCCTCATTGGCGGCGTCGATGCCCTGCTGAAGGGCGGTCAGGGTATCGGAAACCCGCTGGCTTTCGGAGTCCGCCCGAGTGAGCCAGTCCCGGTATTTGGTCTGCCACACCGTCTCGATGTCGGAAATGGAGGAATCCGCGGACTGACCGAGCTCCGCCACCCGCTCCTCGAGGCGCTGACGGGCATCCTCGAGCTGTTGGGCGTTCTTTTGCTGCCAGGCGGCGAACTCGGAGCGGACCGCCGAAAGCTGTCCCTCCGCGTCGGCCTTGGCGGCCTCCACGGAATCGATGAACTCCCGGGTTTTCGCCTCGATCTCCTGTTCCTGCCTGCGCAGGAGGTCCTGCACGGAAAGGCGGTGCGCCTTCAGCTCGTTTTGGGTATTTTGATCCGCCGATGAACGGGCGGCCTCGAAATCCGCCCGCAGCTGGTTCGCGAAGTCGAGGATGGACTGGTCGCTGGCGGTGATGCGGGAGCGAAGGTCCCCTTCCACGGCGGAAATCTGCTCTTCCAGCCGGGAGCTCTGCATGCGGTATTGCTCCGCGACGGCGGCCAGCCGTTCCTTGAGTTCCGCCGTGTAGCTTCCCTCGAGTTTCGCCCGCTCCGATTCCGCCCCCGCAGCCAGTTCCCCGAGGCGGCTTTCCACGTCGTCCTTCCAGCGCTCCAGGGCGGTCCCGATCTCATCGCTCCGTTTGGCCAGATCCGCGAAGAAATCGTCCTCGAAGATCTTAAGCCGCTCGGACACGTTGTCGTAGGCTTTAGACTTGAGTTCGTTCAGGCCGTTCTCGAGCTCCTGCATCCGCCCGGAGAGTACGTCCGAGGCAGAACCGAGGCGGCGCTCGAATTCCTCCTGGCGGGCGGCCTGTTCCGCCGCGTAGCGGTCGAAGTCGCCCGATACCCGGCGTTCCGTGTCCTCCAGGGCGTTGCGGAGGGCCGAATCGAGGCGCTCGGCGTCGCCGATGAGGGAATCGAACCGGGAAAGCCGGGTTTCGGTTTCCCGGGTAAAGGCCTCGAGCCGCCCGCTGATCCGGGACACCTCGCCTTCCGCCCGGGAAGAAGTCCCTTCGAGGGCGGAGGCTATGCCCTTTTCGACGGCCTGTAGGCGGGTAGCGAGGCTTTCCTCAAGCCGGGAGGCCTCGGCGGCGGCTTCCTCTGCGGCGGCGGTAAGGGCGCCGTCGAGCCGGTTGCCCAATTCCGCGGCGGTGGCCGCGACGCGGCCGTCCAGTTCTCCAAGCTCTTTCTTTGAGCGCTCCGCCGCGGACCGCACGGCCCCCTCGAGCTTGCCGGCCAATTCCGCGAAAGAGGCTTCCAGGGAGGCCTCCAGGGAGCGATAGGATGAGGCGAGCTCTTCCGACCGGGATTCCGAGAGCTCCCTGGCGGAACGAAGCCTTTCATCGATGGCAACGATCTCGGTTTCGCTCTTGGCGTCCAGGGTTCTGATATCCGAACGGGTAGCCTCGAGGAATTCCTCCGCTTCGGCGCGCCAGGAGGAATGGAAGCCCTTGATTTCGGCCTGCAGCGCGTGGATGCGCTCTTTTATGTCCGCCTGGAGGGCAGCGGTCTTTTTCTCCGCCGCCTGCTTGTACTTGGAGAGACGCTCGGCGGCCTGCTCCTTGAGCTTGGCAAAGGCCGCGTCCTCGAGGGAATCCGCCTTTTTGGCCGCTTCCGCGAGGGCCTTTTGATAGAGCTCTTTAAGCCGTTCGCCGGTTTTCGCGAGCAGCGTCTCCCCTTCCTCGGAGGCCCGGGACACCCGGAGTTCCATTGCGGACACGCTCTCGCCGGTGGCGGCAAGAACGTCGTCGTGAATCTTGGAGAGGCTTACCCGGTTCATCTCGGCGAAGTGGTTTTCCAGGGCCGGTATGGTGGACTCGATATCTTCAAGCTGTTTTTTGGAGGCCATGAGCTTTCTGGCCAGGGAATCGGCGAAATCCGATTCCGAGCGTATGCGGGACAGGTTGGTTTCCGCCAGGGAGGTCATTTCCAAAAGCTGCTTGAGGGTGCCGTCGTAACGCTCAACCTGGGCGCCGAACCCCTCCACGGCCTTGGTGCGCTCCAGAAGATCCGCCTCCCGGCGCTCCAGGTCGTCCCTGATCGATTCGAGGCGCTTCACCGCCGCCACTGCCTTGGTCTGCTGTACCTCCAGGGCGATGGATGATTCCTCCAGGGCCGCCATGCGTTCCCGCACGAAGCCGTCCAGGTCGTCCTTGAGCTTGTCGCCGAATTTTTTGATCTTTTCCAGCGAGCGGTTATTCTTGTCCATTTGCCGGAAAATCACCACCAGCGCGAGGGATATCGCGACGGCTAAAAGGTTTCCGGGGGTAAAAAAATCCATGAGCGTCCGCCCCTCTGTAGACTGTTATTGATTGGTTATTTTAGCACAATCCCGGTCAATTGGCGATAGGAGGAAAAGGAAATGTCCGCCTCCCGGGCTACGGCGCCGAGGGCGAGTCCCAGCCGGTTCCGCAGGAAGTCTATCGGGAAGGGCACGATGCAGGCGGTCTTCATCCCCGCCAGGGAGGCGCCCCGCACGTCCGAGCGGAGGCTGTTCCCCACGTAGAGCACCCGTTCAGGCTCGGTTCCGAGGGCCTGAGCGAGGGCCCGGAAGGGGATCGGCGAGGGCTTGAGGGCCCCCGTTTCCTCGGACCCGAGAACCGCGTCGCATTTTGGGGCGAGACCCCAGACGTCTCCCTTTTGGGAGGGCAGAAAGTCCGACAGGATACCGAGCTTGAGCCCTGAGCCCTTCAGGGCGTCGAAGCACTCCCCTACCCCGGGATAGGGCCTGACCCGTCCGAAAACGGGCCTCCAGCCGGAGTAGATGAGGGTGTCGAGTTTTTTTCGGGCGGCTTCGGGGGAAATGAGGGCCCGTTTCGCGAAGAGCTCCGCCTGCCAGGCAAAGAAATCCTCGTGCCCCTCTCCGGGATGCTCTTCCTGCCAGCGGCGGATCTCCGAACGGGCGGCGCCGAAGGCAAGCATGAGCTTGAGGTTTCCGGCGATAAAGGGCAGTATCCGGGCGTGGAGGGAGAGGTCGGGGTAGAGGGTTCCGTCGATATCGAAGGCTACGGCGTCCAGGTCTGCTCTCATTCCATTTTTATACTATACGTAAACCGGGCCTGTCCATCCTGATTCCCAACCTCGAACCGCCAGGCGGAGAATTCCGACCGGAGCCAATCCCTAATTTCCGCCGGAAGCGCCGCGAGGGGCGTGAAGGTGACAAGGGTTCCGGGCACGGAACCGTCGGATCTCACCGTAAACTGTACCGTCACGGTGCGGTCGGAATTCACGAGCCGAGCCAGGCGCTCCGGGAGCACGATTTTTGGGTTCTCGGGGTAAATCAAACGGCGCGGAGTTCCGTCGAAGGTAAGCCCCGCCACCGAAGAGGTGCGGGCGGAGGCAGAACCGGCGGCGGCGGGGGCCGCGGAACCGGAGGCTCCTGAGGATGAGCTTGAAGCCGTTCCCCCGGAGGAAGCCGCCCCTTCCACCGAGCGCAGGGCAGCTTCGGTGTCCGATGAGGCAGCCCCCCCTGCGGCGGGCGTCCTTTTGGAAGAGACCGCGGCTCCCCCGCCGGAGGGGGTAACCGAGGCGGCGGTGCCTGAAAACTCCGAAGCCGGGTTTCCCCCGGGAGGCACGCTGGCCGCCAGGGGACGCTCCGTCGGCCTGGGGCTGGAAAAATCGAGGTATTCCGCCCTGCCCTCATCCGTGCGGGAGGAGGTAACGGGGCTCGCGAAGTCGGGGATACCCAGGCCCGAGGAAGCGGCAGCGCTCGTGGAGGGGGCGGGAGTCTTGGCAGCCGCCGGGGCCTTCGCTGTCGCCGGGGTCTTGGCCGGCGCCTTCGCCGCCGGGGAGGCCTTGGTTTGAGCCGGGGATTTCGCCTCCGTCGGCGGCTGCTCTGGGGCAGCGGCGACCCGGGCCGCCGCGGGTACCGGGCTCTTGAGGGTCAGGCGTACCGGGGGAAACTCGTTTTTGACCGGGGCTTTGCGCACCGAAGGAATGAGGGCCAGGGTACCCAGGAGAAGGACCCAGCAGAGGGCCCCGGCGCCGGCGCTTCGGAGGAGCCGCTGCCGTTCCCGGTGGTCAAGGTCGCGGAGGGTCATTTGTCCTTGGTCCTCAAATTGACGCCCACGAAGCCCGTCCTCCTGAGGGAGTCCAGAATCGACACGATGGTTCCGTTGGGCACGGCGGCATCCGCCTCGAGGCTCACGGGAACCGCGTCCCGGGGCACGTCGGTAGCGCTGCCCAAGGCGACCAGGGCCGCGTCCAGGTCGTCCACGGTCAGGGCCTCGGAATTGACGAAGAGGTTTCCCTCGGAGGTCACGGTAATGGTTATACCGTTGGTGCGCATGCCCTCGGCGGTGGAGGACTGGGGCAGGTCGAGGCTTATCCCGGGGAGCACCGCGAAGGTGGTGGATACGAGGAAGAAAAGGATGAGCTGGAAGACCACGTCGATCATCGGGACGAGGTCGACCACCGCCCGGGTTTCGAGGCGCCGCTTAAATTTCATGCTTCTTTTTCTCCGCCACCAGCAGGAGCACCAGGTCGCTGACCGCGGATTCCATCTGGGTCACCATGCGGTTCACCTCGGCGATGAAGTAGTTGTAGAAAATGATCGCGGGAATGGAAACCACGAGCCCCGAGGCGGTGGTCACGAGGGCCTGGGCTATGGCGCCGGCGAGGACCGCGGGATTCCCCATGGTTCCCATGTCGCCGAGAACGCCGAAGGCCTGAATGTTTCCCGTGACGGTGCCCAGCAGGCCCAAGAGGGTCGCGATGTTGGCGATGGTGCCGAGGGTGGAAAGGTAGCGCTCCAGGCGGGGAACCTCGCGGTTCGCCTCGTTCATCACCGCCTCCTTGATGGCCGCCTCGGAGTAGTCCCGGTAGGAAATTCCCGTTTTCATGAGCCTCGCGACGGGGCCCTCGACGGTATCGCATATCGCGGCGGCCTCGTCGTAGTGGCCCTTGTCGATGGAGCTTCGAACCCGGGGCAGGAGATCCCGCTCGCCCTTTTTGACCGCCCGGTAAAAGGACAGCCTCTCGAAAATTATCACCGTCGCGATCACCGCGCAAAGGGCGATGGGGATCATGACGGGTCCGCCGGATACAAGAATCGAAATCATGGTGTTTCCTCCAGGAAGCGCAAGGTTCAAAAATCGAGCCGCCCTGACAGGGCGAGAATGCCGCTCCTCCCCGCGTAGAGGGAGTCCCGTATCCGGCTTGTTCCGGAGGCGAGGGGCACAATATCGTCAAAGGTAAGACTGAGGGACAGGGCCTGGGCGGGACGCAGGTTGAGAGACAGGGAGACGAGGGGAAGTTCCGACCCGGTGAGATCGAGACCCAAACGGGTTCCCGCCTCCCAGAGGCGTTTCGCGCCGGCATCGAAAAAGCTCAAGGAAGCCTCGAGCCCCCTGGCGGGGTCTGCCCAGTCGCCCTGGAGCCATTCGGAACGCCAGGTTCCCTCGGCAGACCAAAAGGAAGAGCCCCACAGGAGGCTCAGGGCGGTTTCAAGGCTCTGCCTCGATACCAAGCTCACCGGAATGAGGCCCGCGGATTGTCCCGGAACGGGTTCATCGATTTCCCGGGGCGTCAGGATACCGCGGCCGAAAGCGGTAGAACGGTAATCCGCGCTGAGGCCGAGCTGCGGAAGCTGTGCGGCCTGAGCCGCCGGAAGGGAGATAAGCGCGCTGCCTGACCCGTACCAGTCGGACGCCGTCCGGCCGAGCAGGTCCGAGTTCACGAAGGGATCCTTTTCTATGAGGGTGTCCGCGGAGCTTCGAAAGGCGTCAAGCCCGCCCGAAACCCGCAGGGAGGACAGGACCGACGAGGGGGATTCCCAACGGGCCGCGAGGGAAAAGGGAAACAGGGGCTGGGCATCCGAGGCGAGGTAGAAGCCGCCCCGGGCATCCAGGAAAATCCTTCCCAGGGTCACCTCGGTCTCGAGGGCTGCATAACCGGAATTGCGCTCTCCCCTGCCGACCAGGCTCTCGTAGCCGTAGGCTCCGGTGAGAGAAATTTCCGCGGGTCCTCGAAGGAGGGAGAGGGAGACGAGGGGATCCAGCCGGTATCCCCCCGTTTCTTTAAGGGGAGCTCCCGCCACCGCCGAGGCGGGAAGCGCGGGGGCGTCCACGGATGTGCCGGGGCGGTCAGGGAAGGACTGGTATACGGCCCCGGAAAGGGCGATGGAGGAATGGAGACCCGCCGCCTGGCTGACGGGAATGCCCGCCGAGGCCTGCCAGGCCGCGTCCCGGGCGGTAAGGCTGTAGTGCTCCGCGTTCAGGCCCTGAAGCCCGTCGGTTCGCTCCGAGAGACCCAGGGACAGTCTCCAGGGAAGGGTTCCCGAACGGGACTCGGCGCGAAGATCCCTCAGCGAGGATAATGAGGAGGCGGTTACGGAAGAGCGCCGGTCGGGGGAGTCGGGAATATCCTGGGGCAAGCCCGGGCTCGCGGCCGCGAAGCCCAGGGAGAGGCGGCGGTCAAAAAAACCGGAACCCGTAGACTCGCCGCCGAAACCGTCGGCTCCGTCATAGGCGAACCGGAGGGCGAATCCGCTTTGGTCCCCTCCGCTTCTGCCCACGGCCAATTCCCCGAGAAGGGTTCCCGGGCTGCCCGCCCCGAGAGAGGCCCAACCGCGAACCTTGCCTTTGCCCTCATCAGCGTCGGCAAGGGAGGGCTCGATTGCCCCTTCGGGAGGCTCCGGCGCGATGGGCGCCTCGCTCAAGGCCGGCGCGTCGACGCTCTGGGGGCCATCCCGGTCCGAGCCTGTGCCGGGAAGGGGGGCCGGAGGCGGGTTCGTCAGTTCCGGCAATGCCGAGGCGGGAACGTCCCCTCCGGAATCCCTGATACGGGTTTCCAAATCCGGCACGTCCACCCCCGCGGCGGCAAGCAGCGCGGGAAGAAAGATTAAAGCAAATCGAAGGGTATTCGAGGGTAATTTCATGGGATCGCTCCTTTGGTTCGCCTCAGCGGCCCGCGGCGATGAGGGCCCGCCGGGTCCACACCGATTCGGGCCAGGTCTTGCGCAGGGTCTCGAGGGTTTTGGCGGAGTCCCCCGTCCGGCCCGCCTGAAGGAAGGAGTCCACGGCCCCGTAAAGGGACTCCGCGGCCCGCTCCGGATCCAGGGCGGCATACCAGGTTCCCGAGGAAAGGAAGAGGGCCGCCGCCTCCGCGTGTCGGCCGTCGGCCCGGTACTCGTTCGCCAGGACCATCATCGCCGCCGCGCGGTTGCGTCGGTCTGAGAGGGTTAAACCCTCCGGGCTTTTCGGCGTTTTCGAGGCGATTTCGGAAAGGATGGACAGGGCCTCGGAACGCCGGTTCCAGTCGGTTAGCCATTCCCTCGCCAGGGACAGGCCGAGGGCCCTGCCCTCCGGCGAAAAGGCCCCGCCCGCGCTCTTGTAGGCGGAAAGCTTCGCGGAACCGCTTTTCGCGGAAGGGGCGGCGAGATCGGTAAGCTCCGCTACGGTCCCGTCCATCCCGTCGAGAGCGGCCTCGTTGGGAAACCGCTCGCGGTACGACGAGGCGACCCTCAAGGCCGCGGCGTAATCCCTGCGGACCCGGTATGCCTCCGAGAGATCCCGGAGGGTTCCGGGAACCGACGAGCTTTCGGGAAATTTCTTGAGAAGGTCTTCCCACCAAAGAATCGCCAGGTCCGTATTCCCCGAACGGAACCAGGCCTCGCCCCCGGAACGCAGGGCGGCGGCGAGAAAACGGCCCGAGGGCCATGCGAGCCGATACCGGGAAAAGGCCTCTCCCGCGGCCTTCCAATCGCCGGCGATATACCGGGCGTCGCCGATGCGGTACAGGGATTCCTCCGCCAGGGGTTCCCGGGGAAAGAGCTCCATCAGCCGCTCCCAGCGGGCGACGGCCGAGGGGAAGTCATTGAACCGGAAGGCGATATCCGCGTAGAGAAACTGGGCCCGGCTCGCCTGGGGAGTGGGGCCTCCCGTCAGGGATCCGTCGACGATCCCCGGGAGGTCCCGCTCGGCGGCGGCCCTGTCGCCGCGGTCCAGGAGGAGGGTGGAACGGAGGATGAGGGAGTCCGCGCGGTCGTCGCGGGTTGGGGCCGAGGAAACCGCCCGGTCCGCCAGGGCTACGGGATCTGAGCCGGAGCCGGGATTCTGGCTTGCCGCCAGGGCGGCGGAGGTGGCTGCCTGCCAAACCCGCTCATGGTAGGGCCACTGCCTGAGATAGGAGGAGAAGGCCGCCAGGGCCTCCGGGGTTCGCCCGGAACGGTTGAGACTCCAGGCGGTATAATAGGCCGACCAGGGGGCCAGTTCGGGAAACCTTCCGCCCCGCACCGCATCGAAGCGCTCAAGGCTCCTGACGGCGAAGGACCATTCCCCGGATCGAACGGCGCACAGCCCCGCAAGATACCGGGAAAGGGCATAGGAATCGGGATCCGTGAGTTTTAGGAGGGGAAAGGAGGCGTCCAGGGAATCTGAAACCGTCTCGGCGCCTGAGTCGGCGGTCCTCAGGCAGGCAAGCCACAAGAGGGGTTCCGAGGAGGATTTGGAATCGATTCGGGCCCGATAGACCTTAACCGCCGAGGCGCGATCCCCGGTTTTCTCGAGAGCCAGGCCGTACCACCAGGCCAGGGTATCCGCCAGGGCCGGAGTTGCCGGAAGGGCAGCGGCCCGGGAACCCCATTCCCGGGCGGACTGCCAGTCTCCCGAGAGTCCCGACAGCCGAGCAAGTTCAGTAAGGTACCAGGGCTCAAGGGCACCCGCCCGGGAAAGGCCCTTCTTCAGGAGCTCTATACCCTCCTTGGGATGCCCCTCCCCGAGGGATCGGGCTGTTTCCAGGGTAGTCCGAGCGGGATCCCCCGCCCCCTCGGCGCCCCAGAGACACGCCGACAGGGAAAGGAGTAACGAGGCGAGAAGGGAGATGCGGAAAGACCGAAACATCGAATAACCTGCCTTACAATGATAACGAACGGACCCGGTTAAGGGTAACACAGGAGGGATCAAGGATCAAACCTGGACGGCGAGGTCATGTCCATGCGGACGAGGAAAATCCATTCCGAGGCATCCCGCAGCACAAAGGCCTCCGGATCCGTTTCCGCCGCGCTCTCGAAGACCGCGAGAGAAAAGCGGCCGGATTCGTCAAACCAGGGAAAAAGGGCCGCCACGTGATGGTAGTAGCGCAGCAGGGGATCGTCCGGATTGCCCGATTCGCCCCGTTCCTCGCTCAAGGCGCCCAGGTACCAGCGGCCCGGTTCCTTGACCGCGAGCCAATAAAGGAGCGGAATGAGCTCAGGGACCCGGTAGCCCACGTTGGACTCGTAACCCGTCTCGGAGGGAAAGGGTTCCGCCGTGACGTCGACCCCCGCTTCCTCGGGGTAGACCGTTCTGCCCAGGGAAAGGCTCACTGAGGCCGCGGCGAGGTTGCGTACCCAGTCAAGGCCGAAGAAAATGAGCCGGGAATCCCGATAACGTTCCGTAAAGCCCGTCTCCGGGGCGAGGCTGGGCCGCGTGAGGGTTTCCAGGCGGATCCCCGAGCCCGCCTCGGGCCGCACCATGCCGTCAACGATCCATTTGGCGAAGCCCGAACAGTTCACCCCTCCCTGTATTCGGGAAAGGTCACGCCCCGTTCCGGCGGCCTCCAGCACCGCCTTGGGGTTTTGTTCCAAACCGGAAGAGATGAGTACGGGCCGCCCCTCGGCGTTAAAGGCCCCGTCATCCAGGTAGACAAGCCGATCGAGGCGGGACCGGATGGTCTCAACCGCCTTCGAAATACCTTCGTAACGGAGGGGATCCGGGGACAGGAGCTCCCAGGGAACGGTTCGTTCCGTCAGGGAAACCACCAGGGAAAAGGGAGCGGTCAGGAGGCTCTGGAACGCGGAGCCGAAGGGTACGCCCCTGCGCAGGTCCCGTCCGTATATCCTTAAATCCAGCAGGGTCTTCGATTCCGAACCGGGCCTGAGCACCACCGATATGGCGCTGTCCTCCAGGGGAAAGATCTCGATGGACATGGGCTCGCCGGTAGCCGCGTCCCGGAGGAGAACCCATCGACCCCGGAGGGTCTCGCCGGAATAACCCACGGGATAAAGGGTGACCGAAAGGCTTTTGCCCCGGCCTGTCACCGAAACCCTGGCGCTTTCTCCGTAGGCATCTGTCACGACTTCATCCTGAAGGGGGGACACGGCGGCGACCGGGGCGGTCAGCCACCTGGAGACGATGAGGGAACGAACCCCTGATGTTTCGGGAAAGGCCTTAAGGAATTCCTTTTCCGCCGAAGAGAGGACGGCGGTGGCCATCAAGAACGAAAGTACGCAAACCAGCCTAAGGGACGTTTTCATACCTCCTCGTTATCGGCATAAAAAATCCCTCCCTTGATTAATCAAGCTATGTTTCTCTTTATAGAAAAATGCAACCGGTTGCTTATGGGCTTTTTAGTAAACCGGTCAACAAAAACACGAATTTTTGCTTTTTTTCCTTGACTTCCACCAAATTCGTACTAGACTGCCAAGTAGGTGCTACGCAACACCTACCACATCACATCGCCATGAGGCGAATCATTCTTGGAGGAGAGAAATGAAGAAAAGGATTGTGAAAGTTCTGTCGGTATGTCTCGCTGCCGCGCTGATGCCCGGCTTTGTCGTCGCCGGAGGCACGAAAGACACTAAAGCTGCCAAAGGCGCCACGGTCAGCATGTTCCAGCTGAAGGTTGAAATCAAGGATGCCCTGGACGGATTCGCCGCGAGCTATACCGCGGCCCATCCGGGAACCACCGTTACCGTGGAAACCCTCGGCGGCGGCGCGGATTACGGCGGAGCCCTCAAGGCGAAGGCCCAGGCCGGCCAGATGCCCGACATCTTCGTTATCGAGGGAAAGGGCGGCTACGATATTTGGAAGGACTACATCGCCGACCTGAGCGACCAAGCCTGGAACAAGGATACGGATCTCGCCTTCAAGGTAGACGGGAAGGTATACGGCTTCCCCGTGGCCATCGAAGGTTACGGACTCGCCTATAACGCGGACATTCTCGCCAAGGCCGGAATCGACCCCGCTAGCCTGACCACCCGCGCCGCCTACGAAAAGGCCTTTGCGACCCTCGAGGCGAAGAAGGCGGAGCTCGGAATCAACGCCCCCGTGGCCATGGCGGCCTCCGTTGCCGGCGGCATGTGGTGGGTCGCTGCCCAGCACAATCTCGCGGCCTATTGGGGCGGCGGTCTTAACTTTACCGACACCACCGTCATCAACAAGGCCCTTAAAGGGGAGCTCGACCTTCCTCGGTTCACCCAGTACGCGAAGTACCTCCAGCTCCTCTTTAAGTACGCGGACAAGAAGATCCTCCTGAACGGCGGCTACGACGACCAGGTCGGCGCCTTCGCCCAGGGAAAGACCGCCTTCCTGCATCAGGGCAACTGGGTAGACCCGAACATGAAGCAGCTCGGCGTCACCTTCAAGATGGGCTACGCCCCCCACGCGTTCCTGGACACCCCCCAGACCGGCCTGTATCTCTTTGCCCCCAGCTGGTACTGCGTCAACGCCAAGAGCCCCAACGCCCAGGCCGCCAAGGACTTCCTCGCCGCCATGGCCTCTACCCCCGAGGGACACGACTACATGGTCAACAAGGCCGGCATGATCCCCGCCTTCAAGTCCGTCACCCTCAAGCCCGCCGGACAGCTTAGCCAGGCCCTCATGGCGGCCAACGCCAAGGGCGGGAACTACGGCGTGTTCTTCGGCATGCTCCCCGACGGGGCCGGCCAGAACGTTTTCGGACCGATCTTCGACCTGTTCGCCCAGAACCCCGATAACCTCGACCAGTTCATCGCCGACATGAAGAAGGCCGTGGCCGGACTCCCGAAGATGTAACGCAACTCCGGGGGGGACATCGGGTGATGCCCCCCCTTTTTTTCCGCGCCCGACACATTTGCGGGCGCGGATCAACCTAAACGGCGCCCGCCGCGGCGCAGTAACGAGGTATATGGCATGAAAAAAAGCCGCGTCGTCAACATCCTGTTCATCGCGCCCTGTCTGCTCGCCTTCGTCTTGGTGATCATCGTTCCCTTTTTCTTCGGTCTTTATTACTCCATGACCGACTGGAACGGCGTCCGGGACGAGGTGAATTTCGTCGGGTTCAATAACTTCCGCGACCTTTTTACCCTTCCCGACTTTCTCTATTCCTTCGTGATAACCGTAGCCTTCACCGCTATCAACATCGTCCTCGTGAACATCGTCAGTTTCTCCCTCTCCCTGATCGTGACCAGCAAAATCCGGTTCCGCAACTTTTTCCGGGCAGGATTCTTCATTCCCTACCTAATCGGGGGAATCGTACTCGGATACATTTGGCAGTTTATCCTTAACAGCATTCTCGTAACCCTCGGGAACGACTGGGGCATTCCCTTCCTGCAGGTCTCATACCTCAGCAGGCCGGAAACGGTCATTTGGGCCATGTCGGCAGTCAATACCTGGCAATATTCGGGCTACATCATGCTTATTTACGTAGCCGCAATCCAGGGAATACCCGCATCCCTCATGGAAGCCGCCGAGATTGACGGGGCCCATTTCCTTTCACGGGTCTACCATATTCTCATGCCCATGATGGCCAATGCCTTTACCATATCGATCTTCCTTACCCTGACCACTTCTTTTAAACAGTTCGACATGAACTTTACCCTGACCAACGGCGGGCCCGCCACCCGATTCCTGGACGAACCCGTAAAGGCGAGTCAGCTCCTGGCCATGAACATCTTCAGTACCGCCACGGCCAACCGGATGGCGGAAGCCCAGGCCAAGGCCGTGGTTCTCTTCGTGGTGCTCGTGATAGTCTCCCTCGTACAGGTGTCCATGAGCAAGAAAAAGGAGGTCGAGCTGTGAACGCCAGCCCCAAATTCATGATGACCCGGATCCTTGAGGCCGTGACCATAGTCGTTTTCCTGCTTTTCATGTTTCCCTTCGGCATGGTAGTGCTCAATTCCGCGAAAACCTCCAAGGAAATCATATTCAACGCCGTCGCCCTGCCGAGCGACTGGAACCAGCTGTTCGTGAATATCGGCCTCATCTTCAGCAATCCCACGGTGCATTACCTGAATGCCTTCGTGGACAGCACCGTGATCACCGTGATCGCCCTGTTGGTGATAGTGCTGTTTTCCTCCATGGCCGCGTGGGTGCTGGAGCGCAATAAGGCCCTTTGGTCCACGGTGATCTTCATGGCCTTCGTAGCCGCCATGGTCATTCCCTTCCAGGTGCTCATGTATCCCCTGGTGCGATGGATGCGAATTCTCGGGACTTTCCTGCATTTCAGGCTTCTTTCGTCCATACCGGGCATCGTGTTCGCGTATCTGGGCTTCGGTAGCCCCCTTTCCATCTTCGTGTTTCACGGCTTCATCAAGAACATACCCTACGAACTGGAGGAGTCCGCCACCATCGACGGCGCTTCCCATGCCAAAACGTTCTTCGAGATCGTCTTTCCCCTGCTCCAGCCCATCATCGTAACGGTGCTGATCCTCAACGGCATATGGATCTGGAACGACTATCTCCTGCCCCTGCTCATGCTCGGCACCAACGGCGCGGTACAGACCATCCCGATCGCGGTTACCGCCTTTGCGGGAGCCTACCTCAAGCAGTGGGACCTCATCCTGACCTCTACCCTCCTGGCGATGCTGCCGGTGATCGTGCTCTACCTGTTCGCCCAGCGGTATATCATCAAGGGAATGGTTGAAGGATCCATAAAATAAGGAGAAAAGCGATGAAAATCGTCCTCGTCGGCGCGGGGAGCGCCCAGTTCGGCTGCGGCATCCTCGGCGACATATTCAACAGCCGGCGGCTCGCGGGAAGCGAGATCGTCCTGCACGACATCAATGGCGAAACCCTGAAAATCGTGAACGACACGGCCAAGGCCTTCATAGCCGCCAAGGGCCTGAAGTATACCGTCAGCGCCACCACGGACAGGAAAGAGGCCTTTAGGGGGGCATCCTTCATCGTGTCTTCCATTGAAGTGGGAAACCGCTTCCAGCTTTGGGACGAGGACTGGAAGGTTCCCCTCCAGTACGGCTTCCGCCAGGTATACGGGGAGAACGGGGGGCCCGGGGGCGTGTTCCATTCCCTCAGGATTATTCCCCCCATCCTCGACATAGTTCGGGACGCTATGGAGCTCTGCCCGGAGGCCTGGATCTTCAACTTCTCGAACCCCATGACCGCCATCGTCACCACGGTCAAGAGGGCCTTCCCCCAGGCAAGATTCGTGGGGATGTGCCACGAGATCGGCTGGCTTTCCCGCTGGCTGCCGCCCATGCTGGGACGCCCGAAAGAGGACCTTCGCTTCAGGGCGGCGGGACTCAACCACTTCAGCTGCATGCTCGAGCTCACCCACGCCAAGACCGGCGCGGACCTCTATCCGGAGGTGCTCGAAAAAGCCCCGGCCTTCTTCCTGCGGGAACCGGGCTACAGCGACCTCCTTGACCGCTACCGGGAAACCGGCAGCATCGACGAGTCGGAGAAATTCGACAAGGACGCCGCGGGAGGAAAGAGCTCCTACGAGTGGGCGGACCGGCGGATCGTGAAATTCATGCTCGAGAACTACAAGCTCCTTCCCATCACCACGGACAGCCATTTCGGGGAATACCTGGGATGGGCCCACGACGTGGCGGACCACCGGGGAATCCTCGACTTTTACGACGCCTACAAGGTCATGCTCTCCCAAACCGCCCGCTACGAGATCAAGCTCGAAACCTCCGAGAGGGTCGTGCCCATCATGGACGGGATCGTGGGGGACGAGGGCTTCGAGGAAGCGGCGGTGAACGTGCTGAACGACGGCCTCATCAACGACCTTCCCTCCTGGATAGCCGTGGAAGTTCCCGGAACGATCGACAAGCGGGGGGTGACGGGAATTCCCGTGGGAGACATTCCCAAGGGCTATCTCGCCCTGCTCCGCCAGTACTCCGGCGTGTATGACCTCACCGCCGAGGCCATCCTTAAAAGGGACAGGAACCTCGTGATTCAGGCCCTGCTCGCGAGCCCGGTAACCCAGCAGGCATCGAACGTGGCGCCCTTAGTGGACCGCATGATAGCCCAGCAGGGACGGTGGCTCGGGTACCTGAAATAAGGGGAGCGCGGGGATGGCCACCATTAAGGAAATCGCCGAGCTGGCGGGGGTGAGTCCCACGACGGTGGCGAACGTGATCCACGGAAGGGTCGCCCGGGTATCCCCGGAGACCCTCGAGCGGGTCAAGGCCATCCTCGAGCGGGAACGCTACGCCCCGAACATGGGGGCGGTAATGCTGGCCCGGAATAATTCCCGGATCATCGGGGTCATCATGTTCCGGGAACCCCGCCGGAACGAGACCGCCCTGGAAGATCCCTTTTCGTCCATGATCCTCGGCGCCATAGAGAGGGAGATACACAAATCGGGCTACTACATGATGCTCCAGATCACGGACGACGAGGAGGACGTGCTCCGCCTAGCCGCCCGATGGAAGATCGAGGGGCTCATACTGATCTGGGTTCCCGGGGAAACCGCGGGAATCATCCGACTAAGCACGGAAAAGCCCGTGGTATTCGTGGACTGCTTTTTCGAGGAAGACGGGCAAACCTATTACAACGTGGGCCTCGACGACGAGCGCGGGGGCTACGAGGTGGCGGACTACCTTTTGTCCATGGGGCACCGGGAGATCGCCTTCTTCGCGGATTCGGGCTTTTTGCCCGGCACGGGGCTCGCCCGCTTTCAAGGCTCCCGCAAGGCCTTCGAGGCGAGGGGCCTTTCGCTCACGATGGACCGGTTCTCCGCCATTTCCAAGGACTTCAACGAACGCCAGGAGCTCTACGCTAGGCTGACCGCCAAGGACTCCCCCCTGACGGCGCTCGCCTTCTTTTCTGACTACTACGCCGCCGAGGCCGTCATGTTCTGCCAGGAGCACGGCATCGAGGTTCCCGCGCGGATCTCTATCACGGGCTTCGACGACAATATCTTCTCGCGCCTCGTGCGACCCCGGCTCACCACGGTAAACCAGGACGCCTTCCGCAAGGGAAGGGAGGCCGTTTCCATGCTCCTTGCCCTCCTCGCGGGGGAGAAGGTGCCGGAACCGTATCTCCGGCTTCCGGTACGGCTGGAAATACGGGACTCCGTCCGCCCCCTCGCCCAAGACTAAAGAGAAAGCCCCGTCAATGGTCCGATGAAGCCCCCGCGATGGCCGCGTCCAGGGCCTTGCCCTCGGGAGTCTTCGTCTCGTCCGGGTGGGAGCCCTTCGGCGCGTTGGCCAGGAGGAGCTTGAGGCGGTTGAGCTGGTTAACCTCGCTCGCACCGGGATCGTAGTCGATGGCGGAGATGTTCGAGCCCGGATACCTTCGGCGCAATTCCTTGATCATGCCCTTTCCGGTCACGTGGTTGGGCAGACAGGCGAAGGGCTGCACGCAGGCGATGCTCGGGACGCCGGAATGGATGAGTTCCACCATTTCGGCGGTGAGGAACCAGCCCTCCCCGGTCATGTTCCCGAGCTGCACGATGCCGTCCACGCCGCCTTGAAGCTTGTAGATGGACTCAGGCGGCGTAAAGCGCCGGCTCGAGGCCAGGCTCTTCTTGATCTGCGCCCGGTAGCGCTCGAGAAACCACACGAAAAGATGGGCATTGCGCTCGGTCTTCTTCGGGAAGGCGAGCTTCCGGTGCCGGTATACCCCGTTTATGAACGAATAGAAGAGGAAATCCGCCAGGTCGGGCACGACGCACTCGGCGCCCTCCTCTTCAATGGTCGAGAAGATGTCGTTGTTCGCCGTGGGATGGAATTTCACCAGGATCTCCCCGACCACGCCCACCCGGGGCTTCCTCACGTTCCTGAGGGGCAGGGCGTCGAACTCCCTGACGATATCCTTCACGAGGGCGTTATAGCCCCGGATCGAGAGGGACTTGATCTGGGAAACGGCGCGGGTGTTGAACTTCTCGTAGAGCTCGTTCGCGGACCCCGGCACGGCCTCGTAGGGGCGGGTGCGGTAGAGCACCCGCATCAGGAGATCCCCGAGCATGAGAGCCATCATGGCCCGATGAAGGAGCGCCGGGGTAACCGTAAAGCCAGGGTTCTTTTCCAGGGACTGGGCGGAAAGGGATATGACCGGAATGTGTCCCCATCCAATGTCCGAAAGGGCCCTGCGGATAAAGCCGATGTAGTTCGTGGCCCGGCACCCTCCCCCGGTCTGGGTGATGAGGAGGGCAACCTTG
>QKDA01000177.1 GCA_003246765.1 Spirochaetales bacterium
ACAGACTGGTTTCCCCGAAAGGGGGACGAATTGACCGAGGCTCTGTCGGTACCCCTGCGGGGGTGGGTTACGCCAGACTGGAAACAGCGGAGGAAGGACTCCTGGCAGATCCTTACGGATTTCTTCGGAACCTACTGAGCAGCGCGGCGGAACCCACGGCTAACGCCCAATGTATCGTTCCAGCACGATGTCGATGCCGGGATAGTCCGAGCGCTCCATGTCCCGGATAAGCACCGAAAGGTCGAAGGAGACGTCCCTGGCCTCGATGGCCGCGAGCCCGTCGGGGGCTACGTCGATGATCCCGTACTGGGCCACCGCCCGGGAGCCCGCCCGTATGTCCTTGCGGGAGGGATAGATGACCGGGGCGTTGAAGGGCATGCTGATGGAACCGAAGTTATAGACCGACGTTCCGTTGCGGGTAAAGCAGACCCGGTAGTGGGTGTGGGCGCACACCACGATATGTCCCCGCGCCCCGTGCACGGCCGCGTCGAGCACCTCCCCGGAGATTCCGGGATGAATGGCCTGGGTATAGGAGTTTGGCGAGCCGTGGCAACAGGTCATGCCCGAATCCCTGAGAATGGACGTCTTGTCGGTCACGAAGCTCGTGTCCGCGGACTCAATGGCGGGAAAGGGCAGAAAGCGGCTCACCGGACGGGCGAGTAAAAAGGCCCGGTCGGTTTCGTCGAGCCGGTCATACGCGAAGTCCCGCATACGCAGGAGCAGCCGCTCCTGGTCCGTGGGAGGGAGCACGTCGGACTCGTCGTCGATGTCCTCGACCATCCAGTCGTCGGTATTTCCGAGAATCCATACCGCGGGACTCAGGGACTTCATGAGCTCAAAGCACTCTTTGGGATTCGGACCGGTGACTACCAGATCCCCAAGGAACGCGACATGGTCCACTTGGGAACGCCGGATATCCGCTACGACGGCTTCAAAGGCGGGTAAATTGGCGTGGATATCGCTTAAGACGGCTATTTTCATCTAATACATTGTAGGGCATGGGATTGGGAGAAATCCAGCGGTTTTCCGAGAGGAGGGCCTTTAAAAGAAAAACCGTGCGGCCTTCTCCCGAAACCGCACGGTTAATCCGTTTCTCACTTCTCACACCAGTCCGGAAATGACTGATACCATGATACTACCCCTGTTAGCTTCATGAGTCAAGAAGAAAAAACGAGAATACTGCATTTTTATTCCGAAAAGATGTATAAATATCGAGATTAGTGCTCATTCCAACCGGAAAGCCCGCAGCTTTACGGTTTTAGGTCCCTTCGCCACCACTCCCAATCGACGACAGGTCCGGCGCCAATCCCCCGGTAAACCTTTTTTGCCCCCTCATTCCAGGAAAGGACCCCCCAATCCATGCGGAAACAGCCCTGTTCCCGGGCAAAGGCCCCCACCCATTCAAGCAGGGCTGAGCCGATTCCCTGATCCCGGGCCTCGGGAAGCACGAAAAGATCTTCCAAAAAGAGCCCCCGCTGCCCCCGAAAGGTCGAGTAGGTGAAATACCATAGGGTAAAGCCCACCGGATACGCGGAATCCGGGGAAGAATCCGCCTTACGGCATTCCGCCACAGCGGCACCCAAAAGACAGCGGTCAAAGAGCTCCCGCTCCAGGTCCTCCTCCCGGAAGGTCAGGCTCCCCTCAAGTCCCTCAAAGGCGCCCAAGGCACGGATGAAGCGCGAGATAACCCCCGTATCCTCCCGTCGGGCGGGCCGTATGAAGCAGGATTCCCTAAGGCTCACGGCCTTTCGCCTCCCCCATAGGATGAGCAGGAAGGGGAGGAACAGGAGGCGCACAGGGATGGGCCGCACACGCCGTTATCGCCTGGGTCTTCCCCCTCCCCGGAAAGGAGCTCGTACCATAGCCGAAGCTCGTCGTACAGGAGGGCTTCCTCCTCGTCCCGAGCCGAAAGCTTGAGGCGCCTCACCGTATTCCCGAGCTCCAGGGAGGTAAACCCGTATCCCGAGCGCGAAAGCCACTCCCGAAACTCTCCCTTCAGCGCCTCCGCGTACGCCCGATCCCGCACCGAGCCGTCAAGGGCGCATTCCCGCAAAAAACGTTCGGCATTATCCATGGACATTCCCTACCGCCCTTCCAAGGCCTTTGGCCTGATTCCGTGCTTTTGCACCCTGAGTCCCATTACACGCTCGGTAACGCCCAAGTTGCGGGCCGCCCTGCAGAGATTTCCCCCGGTTTTCCTGAGTTCTTCCACGAGAATCTCCTTCTCTACCCGATCCATGACCTCGGTCAGGGTACCGGATGCCCCGAGGGAATCCTCGTCCCCCCCGGGCTTTTGGAGACTCGGGGGCAGGTGATAGCTGTGAATGACCCCGTCGGTACTGAGAATCACCGCCCGTTCGACGCAGTTTTCCAACTCCCGCACGTTTCCGGGCCAGTCATGGGTCATCAGCAGGCTCGCAGCCGGGGGCGATATGCTCGTGATCGACTTTCCGTGAGCCTTGCCGAAGCGGGCGGCGAAATGGTCCGCCAGAAGCAGGATGTCGGTCTTCCGTTCCCGCAAGGGGGGAATGACCAGGGGGAAGACGTTGAGACGGTAATAGAGGTCTTCCCGAAAGCGCCCCGAGGCGATGAGGGCGGGAAGGTCCCGATTCGTCGCGGCCACTACCCGGAGGTCGACCCGTACGGTTTCGGAGCCCCCCACCCGCTCGAACTCGCGCTCCTGCAGCACCCGAAGGAATTTGCTCTGCGCCGAAAGGGGCATTTCCGCGATTTCGTCGAGAAAGATGGTCCCCCCGTGAGCAAGCTCGAATTTCCCCTTTCTCCGTTCCGACGCATTGGTGAAGGCGCCCTTTTCGTGGCCGAAAAGCTCGCTCTCGATGAGGTTCTCGGGAATCGCCGCGCAGTTGAGCTTGATAAAGGCCTTCTCCGCCCGGGGAGAGCCGTAATGGATGGCGTGGGCGATCCGCTCCTTGCCCACCCCGCTTTCGCCGAGCAGGAGCACCGTGGCGGAGGTGCAGCACACCCGCTCGATCTGGGCGTAGAGGTCCCGCATGAGCTTCGAGTTGCCGATCACGGTTTGGGGGCTGTTCCGGCTTTTCAGGGCGTCCTGGAGGCGGCTGTTCTCCTCCTTCAGGTGATTAAGTTCCTCTCCCGCGATCTGTCTCAGCCGTACCGCCTGGCTGATGGAGGAGGCGATGATGGCGAGCACCCGGGTAACGCGGTCCAGGGAAGATTCTCCCCGGTGGGGAAGGTCCACCGCGATGGCCCCAATGACCTCGGAACCGGTCTTGATGGGCACGCACACGAAGGAAAGGGAGGAGGTATCGAGGCCCCGGCGGGCCCCTGTGCGGTCCAAAAAAAGGGGTTCTTCCGCGATACGGGGCACCGTGAAGGGATTCCCGGTCTCTATCACCCGGCCGACAATGCCCTCTCCGGGGCGGTACCTCGTTTTCCCCTCGGGCCGATCCCCGTATCCGAGGGAAGTCTCTATCTCGATCTCCCCGTTGGAGCGGTTCATAATGGTTATGAGCCCCCGAAGAACCCCAAGAGTCCTTTCCATTGCCGAAAGAACGCCCTTGAGGATGCATCTCATATCCTCGGGCTCCGCGAGAAGGCTGCTGATTTCATAGAGCAAACGCAGTTCCGAAAGCTCCCGCTCGCAGGAACCGCAGTCGGCGCGGGGTAAGGGTACCATCGTTCCTCCCGAACCACCGGGCGAAAACCGAAAAAAAAGGACGATCCGGTTTCCTACCCAGATCGTCCTGAATAAATATACGGTATTTATGCATAAAAATCGCATACTTGTCAAGGAGTTGACAGATTCGCGCTTTCGTCCTATCCTATGACCATATAGGTTATTCTGGTCATATAGTCACAGGAGAGTACCGTGCCAAAGGGATTCACAGAACAGGAAAAGGAAAATATCCATGCCCGGCTCCTTGAAGCGGGACGGGAAGAATTCGGCCGCTTCGGCATAAAAAAAACCAGCGTGGAAGACCTTGCCCGAAAGGCGGGAATATCCAAAGGCGCCTTTTACCAGTTCTTCGCATCCAAGGAGGAGCTGTATTTCGCCATCATGAACCGGTACGAAACGGAACAGCACAAACTATTGTACGGACTCGTCTCCCTCGAGGGGGGAGACGAGCGGCTTCGATTCAAGAACGCCTTTCGCGAGATTCTTAGAAAGGTCGAGGGAGACCCCTTTTTCCGGAAGCTACTGGCGCGGGAGGAATTCGATTACCTCTGGCAGAAGTTCACTCCGGAACAGCTGGAGCTCTCCATGAAAACCGACGTGGACTTCAGCTCCCGGCTCGTGGAACTCTGGAAACAGCGGGGAAAATTGAAGGTGGAGGATCCCCGGGTCGTCGCCGGGGCATTCAGGGCCCTGTTCTTTACCCTTCTCCACCGGGAAGAGGTGGGAACTTATGTTTTCGATCAGGTGATGGATCTCCTCCTTGAGGCGGTCATCGATAAAATACTGGAATAGGGGGAAATGCGGGGTGCGCGAACATAACATGACTGGGCAGGAAGCGGTAAGGCTCCGGGGCCTCACCAAACGCTATAAGGAAGTTACCGCGGTAGATTCGCTGGACCTTACCGTGCGAAGCGGGGAGATCTACGGATTTCTCGGACGAAACGGCGCGGGTAAAACCACCACCATACGGATGATGCTGGGGCTCATTTCTCCCTCCGAAGGAACCGCCGAACTCTTCGGCCGTTCAGTAACCCGGGAGCGGGCGGGAGCCGTAACCGGCGCGGGGAGCCTCGTGGAAACCGCCACGGCATACCCGACCCTGACGGTGAGGGAGAACCTGGAGTTGCACCGGCTCCTGAGGGGTTCCCCCCGACAGGAAACGGACCGGGTCATGGAACTCCTGTGCATTGCCGACCTGGCTAACAGGCGCGCCGGAAGGCTCTCCCTGGGCAACCGGCAGCGGCTGGCCCTGGCCCGCGCCCTTATCGGGCAGCCGAGGCTCCTGGTGCTCGACGAGCCCTCCAACGGCCTCGATCCGGCGGGTATCGCGGAAATTCGCGGGCTCTTGAGGGAGCTTGCTTCGGGACAGGGAATTACCGTCTTCGTATCGAGCCATATCCTGGGAGAGGTTTCCCTTCTGGCGGACCGGATCGGGATCATTCACCGGGGAAAGCTGATAGAGGAATTCTCCATGGAGGAATGGAAAGCGAGGGAAACCGACCGTTGGAGGGCCGTCACGGCAGACGACGAAAAGGCCGAGGCGCTCCTCAAAACGGCATTTCCCGACGCCACGGTGACCCGGGCCGAAGAGGGCATCCACTTGGGGAGGGGATCCGGCGCCCCCGAAGGGGAGCTAAAGCCGGAACTGATCGCCGAACGGATCGTCCGAGCCGGGATCGGCCTTCGGTCACTGATTCCGCTGACCGAGGACCTGGAAACGAGGTTCCTCAAACTGACAGGAGACGAATGATGGGATTTGTTACGGTTTTGCGAACGGAGTTCCTCAAGCTGAAAAGAACCAAGGTTTTGCTCGTCCTGGCGGGGGCCTACTCTATCGCCCCCTTCATGATGGCCCTGATGATGGCGGCCCTCAAGTATCCGGAATTGGGGCAAAAACTTGGGCTCCTGACCACCAAGGCCCAACTGACCATCGGGGGCGTCGATTGGCCGACTTACCTGAAGCTCATCGGCTTTCTCTACGCCGGGGGGATCATCGTGACGGGCATTGCCCAAGCCTTTCTCTTCGGCCGGGAATACCTGGAGGGAACGGCCAAGAACATGCTTACCCTCCCGACGCACCGGGCGCTCTTTGTCGGCGCCAAGCTGACCGTCGGAGCCCTCTGGTTCCTGGCGGTGGCCGCCCTCATCACGTGTATCGGGGTGGCCATGGGCTTCGTCGTGGGACTCGAGGGCTTCTCTCTCTCCCTGCTCGCGGAAAGCCTCAAGACCATGGCGGTCCTCGCCCTGGACGTGATCCTCCTGAGCGCCGTACCCGCCTGGCTGGCGGTAGCCACCCGGGGAGTCTTCGCGCCCCTCGGCTTCTCGGTGCTTTTCCTCCTGATCGGCGACTTTTGCGCCCACTTGAGTTGGGGAGCCCTGGTTCCCTGGGCGATAATCCTCCTAAGCGCGGGGGCGGGAGGCGAGGGAGCGCCCCTTCCCGGCTCGGCCTCCCAGATCGTCGTGGCCATGACCTTCGCCGCGGGGTTCCTAGGCTCGTATCTTACCCTGGACCGCGCGGACAACGGGCAGTGAAAACCCTTGACAGGGAGTAGTTCAATGATTACGTTTTCACTGGATATTTTTTTATCGACAGGAGGATTCAATGAAACGCAGCATTGTCGCGTTGGTAATGATTTCGCTGATCGCGTCCGCGGGGGCCTATGCCCAGGTGAAAGCCCAGGACGGCGTATATTTCAAGCAGGCCGCCGACTTCGAGTCCAGCGGCTGGAAGGGCCAGGTAGTCGTGGAGGTTAAGAAGGGGAAGATTGTCCGCGCCCAGTGGAACGCCGTATCGAACCTTCCCGGGGCTACCGACAAGAAGGCCTGGGCCGCCGCGGGCAACTACGGCATGGCTAAGGCCGCAAAGCAGGGCGAGTGGGACAAGCAGGCCGCCGCGGTGGAAGCCTATCTGGTAAAAACCCAGGACGTCAACTTCAGCAAGTTTGACAAGGAAGGCCGCACCGACGCCATCTCCGGCGCCACCATCCACGTAACCGAGTTCTTCGCCCTGGTGAAGGAAGCCCTTGCTACGGCTCCCGTACCCAAGGGAATGTATAAAAAGGACGGCTGGTTCTTCGCGGAACAGCCGGAATTCGACGCAAAGACCGGATGGAAGGATTCCGTGCTCTGCACGGTGGTAAACGGCACCCTGGTGGACGTACTCTGGAGCGCCAAGAGCAAGGATACCGCCAAGAAGTCCAAGATCGTCGAGGCGAAAGAAGGCCGGTACGGCATGGCCAAGGCCGCCAAGAAGGGCGAATGGGACGTACAGGCAAAGGCGGTTCAGGAAGCGATCCTGAAAGTACAGGATCCCGCGAAGATCGCCCTTAAGGCCGACGGCACTACCGACGCCATTTCCGGCGCCTCTATCCACCCCGTCGCGGTAGGCCTCGCGATCCAGGCACTGAAGGCAGCGAAGTAAAACCCGCCATCTTCCCGTAAGTGAAGCACGCCGGATTCCTCTCGGAATCCGGCGTTTTTTTTGATTAAAATGAAACATAGTTCTATTTTTACGTAAAAAGATTACCCAACACCGTTGTTGACAGCCCCAGGAACCGGGTTTAGCCTAAATTTAACCGGCGTTGTCGGGGATCTATGCGGGACAGGCGCTTTCATTTACGAGGTAACCGTTTCTCACTAATCCGGAAATACTCGGCAAATCAGTTCCTTTCCCTTGAATTCAAGGAGTCACTATGAAGAAAATCGTACTAAGCCTTCTGGCATTGAGCATGGCATTGACGAGCGCCATGGCGGGCGGAAAGAGCGACACTTCCGCAGCTCCCGCCGCGGAAAAAACGTTCACCCTGGTGTATGCCGAAGTGAATCCCCTCGATTCCATCGTTGGCCAGACCGACCTCAAGTTTAAGGAAGAGGTTGAAAGGCTTTCCAACGGAACCATCAAGATCGATCTCCAGCACAGCGGAGTGCTCGGCGCAGAACAGGACGTGCTCGACGCCATGCTCGGCGGCGGCGGCACCATCGACATGTCCCGCATTTCCGCATTCGCCCTGACCAGCTACGGCGGCGAGAAATCCAAGCTCCTTTCCATCCCCTATACCTTCGTGAGCCGGGAACACTTCTGGAAGTTCGCAGACAGCGCCCTGGCCCCCGAATTCCTCCTGGAACCCAACGAGAAAGGCACCGGGATCCGCGGGCTGTTCTACGGCGAGGAGGGTTTCCGCCATTTCTTCTCGAGCAAGCCTCTCGCCAATATGGCCTCCCTCGCGGGCATGAAGATCCGGGTATCCAACGATCCCATCATGAACGGAATGGTCAAGGGCCTCGGGGCATCCCCGACGGTGGTGAGCTATAACGAGCTGTATTCAGCCCTTCAGACCGGAGTCGTCGACGCCGCCGAACAGCCCATCGCGAACTACAAGTCCAAGGCCTTCAACGAAGTCGCCCCCCACATGATCCTCGACGGGCATACCCTCGGGGCCATCCAGGTCATCATCACCGACGAGGCCTGGGCCAAGCTCTCTCCGGCCCAGCAGAAGGCCATGACCGAGGCAGGAAAGATCGCTTCCGCCTTTAACCGGAGCATCTCCGAAAAGGCCGAAAACGACGCCCTCGCCGCCCTCAAGGCCGCGGGAGTTACCGTGACCGAGGTAAAGGACAAGACCCCCTGGCAGAAGGCCTGCGCCGGGATCATCAAGGAATCAAGCGCCGCCAACGCCGCGCTCTACCAGAAGATTCTCGACATGAAATAAGCGTCTTCGCCTCAGCCGGCGGCGCGGGCCGCCGATTGAAGTCAAGATCTTTTCCTGAAACCCATGGCACAGGGACGGCCTCTCCGTTCCTGTGCCATGTTCTTGGAGACACAATGAAAGCGGTTTTTCAGATAGCGGACAAAATAAAACCCCTTTACGACGCGATGTACAAGGCGATTCTATTGATCTGCAAGGTACTGCTGATAGTGGACATCCTGATAACGGGATTTGCCGTTGCCGGCCGCTACGTACCCTTTATACCCGACCCCGCATGGAGCGAGGAGGTGGTCCTTTCCTGCATGGCATACATGGCCGTGCTGTCCGCGGCCCTCGCCATCCGGCGGAATACCCATATCCGAATGTCGGCCCTTGACCGTTATCTCCCCAAACGGCTTATCACGTTCCTAGATCTTTTTTCCGACATCGCCGTCATGATCCTGGGATTCGTCATGATATTCGTCGGCTGGAACTACGCGCAAAAGCTGGGCTCCAGGGGTTTTTACGTGAGCATGCCCTCGGTTTCGCGTTTTTGGATGTACTTCCCGGTGCCCCTCGCGGGAGTCGCCATGGTGGTATTCGAGATAGAAACCGTTATCCGGCAGCTTAAGGCCATCGTTCTCGGGGAGGAGACCGAATTATGATCGTAAACAGCATGGCGATATTCATCCTGATCGGGAGTTTCCTCTTCCTGGTTCTTATCCGCTTTCCCATCGCATACGCGGTCGCCCTCTCCTCGATCCTCTGCCTCCTCTACCAGGACCTGCCGCTTTCCACGGTAGCCCAGCAGATGGTCAAGGGAATCAGTTCCTTCAGCCTGATGGCGGTTCCCTTCTTTATAACCATGGGTTACCTCATGGGCTCCGGGGGAATCTCCCAGAGGCTGATTGCCCTGGCGGACGCCTGCGTCGGCTGGATGCGCGGCGGCATGGCCATGGTCAATATCGTGGCGTCGTACTTTTTCGGGGGAATATCCGGTTCCGCCGCCGCCGACACGGCCTCCATCGGAAGCATCATGATCCCGATGATGGTGGACCAGGGGTATGACGACGACTTTGCCACGGCCGTAACCATCACGAGCTCCTGCGAGGGGCTTCTCGTTCCCCCCAGCCATAACATGGTCATCTACGCGACATCGGCGGGAGGAATCTCGGTCGCGAGTCTCTTCCTGGCAGGATACCTTCCCGCGGCGGTCCTGGCGGGATCCCTTATGGTCGGTTCCTACTATTTTTCGGTCAAGCGCAATTACCCGAAGGGAAATAAGTTCAGCCTGAAAAACCTCGCAAAGCAGTTCTTGGCCTCGTTCTGGGCCCTGGCGGCAGTGGTCATCGTCGTGGTAGGCGTCGTCTTCGGGGTGTTCACCCCCACGGAATCCGCGGCCATAGCGGTATTCTACAGCCTCCTCGTCAGCGTCTTTATCTACAAGGGCCTGGATTGGAAGGGCGTCTGGAAGGTACTGGACCAATGCGTCCACACCCTTTCCATCGTCTTGATACTGATCTCTACCTCCAGCATCTTCGGCTTTTTGCTGACCCGGCTGAACGTGCCGACCCTTGCGGCCAACGCGATCGTGGGACTGACCAATAATCCCGTCGTCATAGCCCTGCTCCTGAACGTGATTCTCCTGATCCTGGGAATGATCATGGACATGGCGCCCATAATCCTGATCGCCACCCCGATTCTCCTGCCCATTGCCACGAGCATCGGAATTTCCCCGATCCAGTTCGGCATCATGATTATACTGAACTGCGGGATCGGGCTCCTGACGCCGCCGGTGGGAACGGTCCTGTTCATCGGCTCGGCGGTGGGAAAGGTTCCCATCGAGCGGCTCGTGAAGGCGACGCTGCCCTTTTACCTCCTGATGATCGCGGCGCTGCTGCTCGTGACCTTCATTCCGTCGATCAGCCTTTTCCTCCCGTCGCTCATTAAGTGACGGAAGCCGATGGAATTCGCTTTTCGGTACAGGGTCCGCCCTGAAAACCTTGTGGTCCTCGCCCTGGTGAACGTATACCGTTCCATGGCGGGGGTGGTCAATATCGTTTTCACGGCCTCCATGATCCTAACGGCGTACCGTTTTTGGGCCGAGATCTCCCTTCCCCTTCGGGCCCTTGTCGCCGCGGGAATCCTGCTGTTTCCCCTGTTTCAGCCCCTGGTCATCTATGGCAGGAGCAAAAGAATCGTCTCGCGGATGCCGGAGGGCATGGAAATGAGGATCGACGGGAAGGGCATCGCGGTGACGGCGGGAGAAAATCATTCACGGATCGCTTTCGCCGAGATAAAATCGGTCGCCCGGTTTCGGGGCATGCTCATCCTCTACGCCCGAACCGGCCAGGGTTTCATCCTCAACCGGGAAACCCTGGCGGGCAAGGACCGGGAACTCTATGAATTCCTAGCCCGCCATACCGGGGTCAGGAAGGGGCATTAACGGAGGCGATTTCCTCAAGGGAGGGTATCGCGGGAATGCCTCCCCTCCTGGTGGTCGCGCAGGATCCCGCGGCAGCGCCGAAAGCGGCCAGGGCCTCCGCCTCGGCAAGAAGGGAGGATAAGTCTATCCTTCCCGGCTTCGAGCGCTCGAGAATGCCCTGGAGTACCCCCGCCATGAAGCAGTCCCCGGCGCCGGTGGTATCGAGCACGGGAACATCAGGGGCGCTCACGCTCCCGGATCGGGCTCCGGAATGCCAGAGGCAGCCCTTCGGCCCCAGGGTCACGAAAAGGAGCCCCGAGGGAAATACCGCGCGGAAACGGCTGGCCTGATCGATGGGATCGGCGGGGGCCTCGCCCAAGAGGAAGGCGACTTCCTCGCCGGAAATCTTCACCACGTCGGCAAGCTCCAGACCCCGGAGGATGGCGGAGCGGGCATCGTCCAGAGAAGTCCAGAGGCGTTCCCGCAGGTTCGGGTCGAAACTCACGAGGCACCCGGCGTCCCGGTGGGCCCGGGCGGATTCCAGGGTATTTCGGGCACCCGCGGGGTCGCACATGGATACGGACCCGAAGTGGAAGATCCTGGTCCCGTCCCCCGGGGAAGGGACTGCCGGGGCCAAGCCCTCGCAGGAAGTGCCCTGCCAATAAATGGAAAAGGACCGGTCACCCCGGGCGTCCAGGGAAACGACCGCCATGGTGGTGGGCCTCGAAACGGTCGCGAGCCGCGAGGTATCCACCCCGTGACGGGCGAGGGTTTCGCGGAGGGACGCCCCCAGCGTATCGGGTCCCGTCGCACCGGAGAATGCGACCGACCGGCCCCATTTTGAGAGGGCCACCGCGACGTTCGCTGGCGCGCCTCCGGGAAGGGCCTCGTAGGCCGGGAAGCCCATGCCCCCGGCTCCGCACTGGGAAAGGTCGATCAGTATCTCACCGTAGCAGGTTATCTCGCTCACAGGGGTATCACTCCTTTTTTAACGATGATGTTGCCGTACTTGACCGTCTCGCCCGTCATGACGACGGCGAAGGCGTTTTTGGCCCGCTCGTAAAAGGCGAACCGCTCCATGCGGCGGAAGGCGGGCGTGCCGGGCCAGCGACGGTCGACCACGGCGCGGTACCTCGCTTCCATGAGGGGATCGAGGGAATCCCCCGGCTCCGGTTCCATTATCGCCAGGGGATCCTGAACGAAGGAATCCAGGTTTATCAGGGCGAGGATTCCCTCCAAAAGGGGCGGTATTCCCACGCCGTCCGCCCGAATGACCCGCTTTCCGAAAGTCTCTCCGCAAAAAAAGGCGTCCCCCAGGACCAGCTCGTCGCCGTGGCCCATTCGGTACAGTATATTCAACAATTCGGGCCCGATAACCGGGGGAATTCCGATGAGCATTCGATACTCCTTATAGGTAGAAAAAAAGCCCGGCCCGCGGTACTGGGGCGAACCGGGCAGGAGGAGGATTTTGGTTTACTGATAGAGCACGGCGGCGATCGTCGGATCGTCGACGTTCGACTTGTCGTACCAATAGAAGCCGGTATCGATCTTCTTGGGGAGGGTCTCGCCGCGAAGGGCCTTCACCGCGGCCTCCACGGTCTTGTATCCCATTCCCACGGGGTTCTGGGTGATGGCGCCGGCCATGAGCCCGTTCCGGACCGCCTCGATCTGGGCCTTGCCCGAGTCGAAGCCCACCACGACGATGGAACCCTTCTTGCCGGTCTCGTTGATCGCGTTCACCACGCCGATGGCGGCTCCCTCGTTGGCGCCGAAGAGTCCCTTGATGGCAGGATGGGCCTGGATGATGGACTTGGCTACTTCCGTCGCCTTGAGCTGGTCGGGGCCGTACTGCACGTCGACCACGGTGATGCCGGGGTATTTTTTCTTCATGGTGTCCACGAAGCCGTCCCTGCGGTCGATATTCGACTTGCCCGTCTGGTCGGCGGCGATGACGGCTACCTGGCCCTTTCCTCCGAGGAGTTCCGCCATCTTGTCGGCGGCGAGGCTGGCGGCGGCGTAGTTGTCCGTGGCGGCGGTGGTCACCGGGATCTCGCTGGCGACACCCGAGTCAAACCCGACTACCGGGATGTTCTGCTGCTGGGCCCTGCGGAGGAGGGGCGCGGAAGCCTGGCTGTCCAGGGCGGCGAAGCCGATGGCCGAGGGATGCTTACCGAGCACCGCGGTGAGCATGTCGATCTGCTTGTCCACCATGGCCTCGCTCTCGGGTCCCTCGAAGGTGATGGTCACGCCGAGGTCCTTCGCGGCGTTCTCGGCGCCCAGCTTTACCGCTTGCCAGAACTGGTGCTGGAATCCCTTCGATACCAGGGCGACGTAGGGCTTGCCCCCCGCGGCGGCGGAGTCCCCGGCCTTGGCGTCCTGTTTCCCGCCGGCGTGGGCGGAAACCGCGGCGAGGCCGACAGCCGCCGCGAATACGATCGCTTTCCTCAGGTTGGTCTTCGTCATCTTCTTGCTCTCCTTCTTATTTTTCCGCCGCATAAAGGCGGCGGGGTTTCAGTTTTCGCTCCCCTGTGAGGGGATTCGCCCGAACGCGCCGGTCAGGCCTTCTTCCTGCGCAGGATATCCGTAAGCACCGCCACGATGATGATCACGCCGGTCACGACGGTCTGCCATTCCTGGGGGACCGACAGTATCCTCAGGCCGTTCGCGAGCACGCTCATGATGAACGCGCCGATGACCGCGCCGAGGATAGTCCCCTCCCCGCCCGAAAGCGACGTGCCCCCGATAACCGCCGCGGCGATAGCGTCGAGCTCATAGCCCTGGCCGAGGGCGGGCTGGGCCGAATTGAGCCGGCTGGCAATGACGATGCCCGCGATGCCGCAGATCATGCCGCCCAGGGAGTACACCGCGATTTTCCACCGGTCCACGCTGACCCCCGAAAGGCGCGCGGCCTCCTCGTTGCTGCCCAGCGCGAAGGTATACCGCCCCAGGACCGTCTTGTTCAGGATCACCGAGGCGACCAGCGCTACCGCGAAGAAAACGAGCACGCCGTTCGGAACCGGGAAGGAGGGCAGGACGTAGCCCAGGGCGGAGTCCATGGAGATTCCCGAGAACTCGGGGGTATCGGTAAAGTAAATGGGCTTCGTGTCGGAGATCACCAGGGAAAGCCCCTTGGTCAGCATCATCATGCCGAGGGTAGCGATGAACGGGGGAATCTTGAGCTTGGCGATGAGGGTTCCCGAGACGAAACCCGAGGCCGCCCCGACCGCGAGGGCCGCCGCTATGCCCACCGCCATGGGCGCGTGCCAGTTCGTGATGAAGACCCCCGCGGTTACCGCGGAAAAGGTCATGACGGTCCCTACCGAGAGGTCGATCCCGCCGGTGATGATCACGAAGGTAACGCCGATGGCAAGGATGCCGTTGACTGCCGTCGCCAGGAGAATCGCCACCAGGTTTGACGAAGTGAAGAAGTTTTCCGAGGCGAGGGAAAACACGACCATCATCGCGATGAGGCTCCCGAAGGCAAGGACCTTCTGCCGGGCCCCGGCGGAAAAAAGCGATTTGAACGAAATACTGCGCATGATTACTCTCCGTATGTACCTTGTTATTCCTGTTGTCCCGAACCGTTTTCCTGCCGAAGCGTCGCCAGGTGCATGATCCGCTCCTGGGTAGCCTCCGCCGCCGACAGCTCGCCGGTTATCCGTCCCTCGCACATCACCGCCACGCGGTGGCTCAGCCGGAGAATCTCCGGCAGCTCCGAGCTGATCATGACGATCGCCTTACCCTCCCGAGCCAGGGACTCGATCAGCCTGTAGATCTCGAACTTCGCGCCCACGTCGATGCCCCGGGTAGGCTCGTCGAAGAAGAGCACGTCGCAGTCCCGGAGCAGCCACTTGGCCACGACGACCTTTTGCTGGTTGCCTCCGGAAAGGAATTTGACCTTCTGCCTTTGGCCGGGGGTCTTGATCGCGAGGTCGCGGATATACCTTTCCGACGCTGCGGCCATGGCCGACTTTTTCAGGAACACCCCCCCCGCGAGGAAGGCGCGCAGGTCAGCCATGACGACGTTCGCCTGAACGTCCATGCCCGTAGCGAGACCGAAGCGCTTGCGGTCTTCCGAGAGATACCCGATGCCCAGGCTTACCGCGTCCCGGGGAGACCGGATCGACGCGGGTACTCCCCTCACGAGGATTTCGCCCGAGTCCACGGGGTCGGCGCCGAATACCGCCCGAGCCACCTCCGTGCGGCCCGCGCCCATGAGGCCCGCGAAGCCGAGGATCTCTCCCTTGGCGACGGAAAAGCTGACGTCCCGTATCGCGCGCCCCCGACAGAGATGCCTCACCTCAAGGGCTGTTTCCCCGGCGGCAGGGGTCTCTGCCCGTCCGTGTTCCGAAAGGGTCCTTCCGACCATCATCGAGATCACCTGCTGCACCGTCGCCTCGGCGGTATTCAGGGTGCCCACGTATTGGCCGTCCCGCATGACCGTGACCCGGTCGGATATGCGCTTGAGCTCGTCCATCTTGTGGGATATATACACGATTCCCACTCCCCTGGACTTCAGCTTTTCGATGATGGCGAACAGGTCCGCGATCTCGCTGTCGTTGAGGGCGGCGGTGGGCTCGTCCATGATGATCACCCTGGACTCCACCGACAGGGCCTTCGCTATCTCCACCATTTGCTGTTTCGCCACCGTCAGCTCCCCCACCTTCGTGGCAGGATCGAGATTTAGATGGAAGGTCCCCAATAATTCTCGGGCGTTTTCTCCCATGGCCCTTTCGTCAAGAAAGAGGGGAAACCGGCCCTTCGGTTCCCGGCCAATGAAGATATTCTGGGCCACCGTGAGGTGGTTCATCAGGTTCAGTTCCTGGTGAATGATGCAGATGCCCATCGACTTGGCCATGTGGGGACTGGTAATCTCCACGGGCCTTCCGTCATACTCGATGAGTCCTGAATCCCGCTCGTATATGCCCGCGAGGATCTTCATCAGGGTAGACTTTCCCGCCCCGTTTTCGCCCATCAAGGCATGAACCTCCCCGGCGCGCAGTTCGAAACGCGCGTCCAGAAGGGCCTGTACCCCCGGGAAGGCTTTGTTGAGTCCCTCAATTCGAACCAAAAGGTCATTGCTCATGATCGATATTCCTTTTACGCTGAAACCACGATGTAATACACTGTAATATCATGTAATCGTTTTCTGTATCATAAGACCGGAATCTTCAAGCTGTCAACAAAAAATTTCAAGGAATAACTGATTCTTCTTTTATTGCAAAGATAAACAAATCAACTTTGAATAAAAAACAAGATGAGAAAGGTGGTATCGTTTCCAAAAAAAGGGTTTTGTTACGGCTGGGTTCGGCGGGGAGCCACAAAAAGAACGGGCTCAAAGAGGACGTTTCGAGGGGATTCGCCCCGTCCTCCCATGCGGTCCATGAGGAACCTCGCGGCCTGCGCCCCCATTTCGAAGGATTGCTGCCGTACGTGGGTAACAGGAGGGTCGATCAGGTCGCCGATTTCGTCGAATATGGCGATTTCCAGGTCCTGGGGAACCTGTACGCCCCGGTCGCGAAAGGACTTGAGCGCCCCAATGCCCATCAGGTTGTTGGCGATTATGACGCTGTCGATTCTGTCCAGGCCCTCGGCGAGGGTCTGCGCGAGCCGGTAGCCGGAGGCTGCGGTAAAGTCGCCCAGAAGGAAGGAATCCGCTGACGGGGAAAGGTTGTACGTCCGGCACAGGGAACGGAAGGCCTCGTTCCGCTCATGCCCTACCAGGGAATCCTCCGGGCCGCCGATGAAGGCGATGCGGCTTTTCTCGCGGGAAAGAAGGTAATTGAAAAGGAGGGATACCCCGGCGAAGTTGTTGCCCCGTACGCAGTCGTGCCTGTTGCCGAGGTACCGGTCCACCATGACCACGGGCAGGTCCCGGTTCGCGATGACCGATGGAAGCTTTTTGTCCGTGAGGACGGGTACGTAGAGCAAGCCGTCGATCTGGCGGTCCAGCAGGTCCCGGAGGAAGCGCTCTTCCTTCGCGGGGTTCTCCTCGGTATCCATGATGAACAGGGTATACCCGGCCTCGGACAGCACCGACTCGGCGCCCTTGATGATCTTTACCTGGAAGGGATTGGAAATGTCCGGCACGACGATGGCGACGCTCTTGCTCGTTTGGACCTTGAGGCTTCTGGCGATTTTGTTCGGGGTATACCCCGTCTCGCTGATCACGGCGGAAACCCGTTCCAGGGTCGCCGGGGCGATGGTATGGGGCGCGTTGAGGGCCCTTGAGACCGTCGCCACGGATACGCCGGCGGCGGCGGCAACGTCCTTGATTGTCATGCTCGATCCTTTGAAGTAAACGATAACAGTTTCATTACATAAGAAAAACCGGATCGAGTCAACCTCGTATCGCCGATTTCGGCCCTCTCGATGCAGGAGGTTTTATCTACCAAGGACGAAGCGCGCTTGTTCCTTCCTGAGCATCTCGTAAGGGCTCATCGTCTTTATTCCGAGACCAACGCATACATCGGGTATCTTAACTTTTTTCTGTGAATTATCAGCGCGCTCATGCGTTACGACAGTATCGCCAGTCGTCAGCGCATGAACGATAAGGTAATAATCGGCGACTTTGAAAAAGCCATCAATGGCGGCTTGCGTATAAGATTGTTGGGTAACCCATGTACTGACTTCGACCATGCGTTGAACCATTTCAGGTTGTAAAGGCAAGAAGAAAGCGTCGGTTCTTTCTTTTGCCCACTCGGCAAGTTCATCATCCCCGGCAACGAGCTCATCACTGACTTTCGCTATACTAAAGACTTTCCCATTTGTATTTTCTTCAAGCAGCCAGTTCCAAAAGGCGGGGCAGAAATCAAATCCATAGTGCATATTCTTTGCCTGAATGAAGATGTTCGCGTCTAGAAGATATGACATGCTAGATCACCCCCAGAGACTGGCCAAGTTTATTGAACGTATCGATTTTCGTAAGCCCGAGATACTTGAATGCATCCCTATGTAAAGTGCGCCCCTCAAGGGTACTGACGATAAGAGCCCTCGTGAAACGCTTGCTCGCGCGGGCCGCCTGGGTGAGGAAGAAGTTCCCCCCGGAACTTTTAGGCAGGATTCTCAGTCGATCTTCTTCGCGATGATACCTATCCCAATACTCACCAGAAGTAATATATCCAAGATCAAGCATCCGTCTCATGATTACGAGCGTACTAACTTTGAATACCCTACTCATACGCGTAATTTCTTCGTCTCGTGCCGCGCTTTCGTTTAAGGTATCGCGGAATACGCTTTCAGGTACCAGAATCTCCGCTGCTACCTTGTTGCACCATAGTTCCGTCTCGTTCTGTTCGACATTCCTTATCGGCACGTCGGAAAGGGCTGTCGATCCAAGCCAGATATGGGCTAGTTCATGGGCAAGAGTGAACATTTGGGCGGATTTGCTGTCTGAACCGTTTATGAAAATAAGAGGGGCAAAAGGGTCTGCCAACGCGAATCCCCTGAACTCCCTCGGGTCAAGCGGTCTATGGTTATTGTTACCGACTACGCCGCTGCACATAACGAGGATTCCCGCGTCATCGGCATGGGCAATGAAGTTCCGAAGCGCATCCTGCCAAGTTGGATAACTCCGACGTTCAGCAATATCGAGACCTATCGTCTTCCTTATGTCGTCGGCTATAGCTTTTACATCGCTTCTGATCGTAGCCTTCCCGACGAATGGCAATGGTCGTTCGTCATTTTCGCGTAGGTAGTCACGGTACCAGTCCTGCCGCTCTTGACAGATATAAATGGTTTCTAATAGGTCTGGACTAGGGCGTTCGTACCGTTCAGACGGCATGGTTCGAAAGTCAGGTATGGGCAATTCTTCAACTGGGGGTTCAGGTAGCATCAAAAACCCGAAAGGCGTATGCGTGAAGGAGGCAAAATCTTCAAGTTGTTTGAGGGTTGGCTGTATAGCCCCTTCTTTCCAATCATCTAGCTTCGGGAAATGCGTACGCAGTAAATCTCCGTCCAGAAGCGACCGATTTTCGGCCCAATCGAGTATTTTTGGCTGTATAGGCACCCGTAAAGTCGTCATTTCTGCTCTGTATTAAGTATACAACAAGGAATTTCCCTTGAAAAGCGGGAAAATCGGCTTGAATCAGTACGCTTCTAGCCAACAAGGGCTTCCCAGAAGAAAGCAGGTTTTGCGACCGACAATAATCCAACCGTGAGAAGATTATCGAACTGATACGTACTTGTAATGCATTCAAAATGACATAGGAGGAAAATACTTTTATGATTTCGTCAGTATACTTTCGATAAGGGTATAAACCTCGGAAAAGGTCGCGTTGGGATCAGGGTTCCTTGTGTTGACTTCAACGATTTTCTTTGCATTGTCAATTGCGGTTGATTGAAATTGTTTGAGCGACCCATAGAGTTCAGATCTTCGAAGCCACCAGGTTTCCTTGCAATACCCTTGCAAGTGCCGACACAATTCGTTTTCCACGGCGCTGGCGTTCGCGTAATATTTCGATGGCACGCTAAAGTGTAAAAGGAACCATACCTCAAAACAGGGAAGCGATTCCGCGAACCGGATTCCCATCGCCTTCGCCTGGTGGTACACCTCGTCAAAATCCGCAGGCTTCGTCGCGTCGAGCACATCCCGATCAAACACGCACCATACAAAATCATAGGCATCCACATCAAAGGCGTTTATCGCCTCTTTCATGATATGGATGGGGCTACTCCGTTTGGCGAGTTTCGGAATTACGGTAATTCCAGCTAATCGTTCAAAGCTTCTCAGTTGAGAGAAGTAGATTTGTTCCGTTTCGCCTTCGACAAGGAGCAAGATAGTCGTGTTTTGTTTTCTCGGTTGTATCCTTCTTGCCACGGGTTAATCCGTTATCAATGAGGAGATTATTGGCCGAGCCCCGAATTTTCCGGCGTTATAGAGCTTCTTTCGGGAAGCTCCCTTTCTCACTCCGGTGAAATCAACAAAGCTGGTGTACGTACTGCCCCCATCATCGTCCTTCTCGGAGAACCAGACCTCGTCATCCAAGAGAAATTCGGAGTCAAGGAGATCCAGGTTGTGGGTCGTAAACAAGATTTGCGATTCCTTACTGTTCTCCAAAAATGTTTTCAAGATAAACTCGAGCAGTTCCTGATGAAGGGAGGCCTCGATTTCATCTATACAGATAAAGCGGTTCTTTCGGATAATTTCAAATAAGGGACCCGATAATTGTACCATTCTCTGGGTCCCGGCTGATTCCTTGGATAGAGAAAGATAATAATCCTTTGAGTACCGATGAGAGAGCAATACTTCCTTCATTACATACTTTTTTTTCGTATTCTTTAATCCCCGCTTCGCCTCTTCGGGGAGAGTTTCCACAAAGGCGGATGGTACTTCACGGGTCTTTATGATAATGTCGTTTATCTTCCCAAAATCTGACTTTTCCAGTAAATTAAGAATGTCTTTTTTAAAGTCATCATCCTTTTCCATACGCCGTAAGGTAAAATTCATTAGCCCCTTGGTGGTGGGCGTAATCATCGGCATAAAACCCATTCCCAAGGCGTTATAAATAGCCCCAAGATCTGGGTGTTCGAGTTGGGCGGCGGTATTCAGGAATGTAGTATTCTGGCGTGTCATTTCGGCGATTTTCTTTTTACTACCGACAAGGGTATCTCCCCATTTCCAGTCGTATTCAAGCTTATCGCATTCACCGGTACAATCCTTACAGATTCTCTGGTATATCAGCTTCTTTTGCCCCTTTGGACTAAAGTACAACTTTTCCGAGTGTACGCATTTTGCGTCCAGAGTTAATTGATAATCGTATTTTACGGCTTCATGAAAAAAAGTGATCTCGAAGGTGCCTGGCGCGTGTTCGGTTTCGGGATCGAATAAGAATGGGGTAAATCCGGTATTTTCCTTTGGCTTGAGATCCGAGAAGGCACTGAGGATAAAAGACCAATAGTACTCAACGGCCTTCAGCATATTGGTTTTGCCGGAGGCATTACCGCCGTAAATGGCGGCTAGTTTGAGCAATCGGGTGTTACCCACATCGATATAATGAACAGAATTCTCGGCTCCATCCTGAACGGCCTCAAAGCTTATGGTCTGGCGAGTCTTTATCGAGAATGTATTTTCAATGGATATTTCCTGTATCATTTCTATCTCCATCCAAAGTAT
>QKDA01000117.1 GCA_003246765.1 Spirochaetales bacterium
TTCCGCGAAGATGGAGCCCCGGATGCGGCGGACGAGGACCGCGCGGCCCAGGGAGACGGATTCCACCGTGCGCTCGGGCTCGAGGACGAGCTTTACCGTCACGTCGCCGGTTCTCTTCTCGGTGGACACGGGGCGCCCGAGGAGAAGCCGCTGTTCCCCGCCCTCGTCCAGGGCGAGTTCCAGGAGGGACCCCGAGGCGATGGCGTATTCGGCGATGCGGACCTTCCCGAGGAAGTCCATGCCCCGGGCCTCGACCCTCTCGGCCTTTACGGACCCGGGATCGAGCTGCTCAGGAAAGAGGACGATCTTCCGGTCGATGCGCGAGCGGAGGGCCTCCCGGGTTTCCTCGTCCGTGTCGAGGGCTTCAAGGGCGGACCGAAGGGATTCCCCGCGAGGGTCGGCGGCGGAGGTATCGGCGGAAACGGCGGCATCGCGACCGGCGGCGGCTTCCGGGGAACGGCGGGCGCCGTCGGCCCCGGAAGCCCGCGATCCCGGCGCCGGCATGCGTGGAAGGCTCCCGAAGGGCTCGGCAGAACGGTTTGCCCCGGGCTGGCTTAGGGACGGGGCCGGGTCTCGAGTCGGAGAAAATTTCCCGCACCTCCTCCTCGGACTCCGCTTCCAGAAGCCACACGCCGGGGGCGAGGAGTTTCCGCACGGAGCGTTGGAAGCGGGGGTTCTTCTCGAAGGCAAGCCTCCGGGACTCGTCCGCCCGAAGCACGTAGCCGTGAAAGAGGGAGGCCGAGGACCAGGAGCGGTACCAGTCGTCGAGGGAAAAGCGGACGTTCCCGGGAAGGCCGTGGGCGCTGCCGGACTCGAGGGCGGCGGCGACCTCATCGGCGGTCATGCCCTGGTCGAAGGCGGCGGTCACCGATGAGCGGGACAGGCCGAACCGGGCGGCGGTCTGGATATCCTCGACCTCGAGGAACCGGGCCAGGGGCAGCAGGGCCGACAGGGGCGCGCCGGGCATGAGGGTAACCGTGAAGGAGGGGGAAACCACGAAGGAGAGGGGGGCTTCCTCGTTTTCCAAGGCCAAGGGGTTTCCCCGAACGAACCCCTCCGAAGACTGGGTAAACCCGAAGGCCGCCGCCGCCGCGGCCAGGTCCGAAAGGACGCCGGGGCCTTGATGGGGCGGCGTATCGGGGGTTTCGGAAGCCGGCGCGGCGGGGCCGATAATGGACGCCAGTCGGCTTCCGGGCCTCAAGGGTCCCCGCAGGTTTTCCCGGGCCGAAAGGAGGGCGGCGAGGCGGCTCACGGTTTCGACGCGGTAGAGGGCCCCGCTTTCCAGGGAGGAAGCGAGTTCCAGGGCGTCCGCGGCGCGAAAGCGGAGCCGCTCCCGGGAGGTCCTGCCCATGGCGGCGGCGGCGAGGTAAGCCCTCCGCTCCGGCGAGGAGAGGGCGGCGAAGGCCTCCCAGCGGGCGGAATCGGGGGCCAGGGCGCCGTCCCTGCGGACGAGGAGGCCGATATTCGACAGGGAGGCCACCAGGGTTTCCAGGAATCCCGCGGCGGAACAGCGGGGAAGCGCGGCCCCCAGGGCGTCAAGGGTCCTCTTCTTCAGGCCCCCGTCGTTCTTGACCGTCTCGCTGCCGTGGAGGAAAAAGGAATAGATTCCCGCCAGGGTCAGGGAATCCACCGCGGGAAGCGCCGGGGAAGGCTCTTCGAAACCCTCCGCCGCGATGAGGAGGCTCCGGCCGGTTCTTTCCGCCACGGCTTCCTCGATCCAGGGATTCACCGCGTACACCCGCTCCCGGTCCCCGTCGCGCCGGTAAATGACCAGGCGTTCCTCCAGGTTGAGAATTCTCTCGTAGAGCTCGGCGAAGCTGTATTCGGAGCGGAAGAGGTCAATCACCGCGCCCTGGCTCGGAACGGGAAGCTCCCGGACGGCGGAGAGAACGAGGAGATCCATGGGGTCCAGAACCTCGAGCATGCGCTCCCGGGTATCGTTGCGCCTGAGAAAGGCGGCGAGTTCCTCCAGGAGTTTCTGCTTGTTGAAGGGGGTTTTAATGGCCCCCAGATAGAGCCGCATGAGGTCGAAAAAGTGCTGGTCCGGGAGGCGGAGTATGGACTCTCTCCAGGCGGCTACGCTTTCGGCGCGCATCAGATGGACTCCTCGTCCCAGCGGATGATGGAATACTCGTAGCCCTGCTCCGCCAGGAATTTTTGGCGGTTAGCCGCGAATTCCTCCTCCACCGACTGGGAGGTCACTACGGTGTAAAAGCGGGCTTCCATTTCCTTGGGCCTGAGGATGCGTCCTAGGCGCTGGGCTTCCTCCTGGCGGCTGCCGAAGCTGCCGGACACCTGTATCGCGACGCTGGCGTCGGGCAGGTCGATGGCGAAGTTGGCTACCTTGGAAACCACGATGGAGCGGATCTCCCCGGAGCGGAAGGCGCCGTAGAGGCGGTCCCGCTCGGCGTTGGGGGTCTTGCCCGTGATGATGGGAGCCCCCGTCAGGGCCGCGATTTCCTCAAGCTGCCTTATGTACTGCCCTATGACCAGAACCCCCTCGTCGGAATGCCGGGCGAGGAGGGACTCCACCACCGGCAGCTTGGCGGGGTTTTCGCTGGCGATGCGATACTTTTCCCGCTGCCCCGCCACGGCATACGCGATTTCCCTCTCTCCCTCCAGCTCCACCCGTATCTCCACGCAGGCGGCGCTGGCGATCCAGCCCTGGCCCTCGAGATCCTTCCAGGGAACGTCGTAGCGCTTGGGGCCCACCAGGGAAAACACGTCTCCCTCGGCGCCGTCTTCCCGCACCAGGGTCGCCGTGAGCCCGAGCCGGCGGACCGCCTGGAGCTCCGCGGTGACCCGGAATACCGGCGCGGGCAGGAGGTGTACCTCGTCGTAGATGATGAGTCCCCAGGCCCGCTCCCGGAAGATCGAGAAATGGGGAAAGGGGCCTTCCTTGCTGGGGCGCCAGGTAAGTATCTGATAGGTGGCCACCGTGACGGGGAGGACGCTCTTGGTGTCTCCCGTATACTCCCCGACGGAATCCGGAGGGAGGTCGGTCTTGTCCTTGAGCTCGTCGATCCACTGATGCACCGCCGCCACGTTGGTGGTGAGGATGAGGGTGTCGGTCTTGAGAAGGGCCATGACGGCCATGCCCACCACGGTCTTTCCCGCGCCACAGGGGAGGACGATGGTCCCGAAGCCCGTGCCGGGCCCCTTGTCGCCGACGATGGCCGCGGCGGCTTCCTTCTGGTAATCCCGCAGGGCCAGGGTTTTTCCGCCGCGGGTCTCGGTACGGAGGCTCACCTCAAGGGGAGCCCCCTCCCTTAGGGGAGCCTCGTCCTTCACGGGCCAGCCCAGGCGCAGGAGTTCCTGCTTGACCGTGCCCCGGTCGAGAAGGGCCAGGGTAAACCGCCGCCCCTGGGGATCCGCCGGGGTGAGCCATTTCGCCATGTGCTTGGAAGCGGACAGCTCCCGCCAGATCTGCTGGGTCTCGACGGTCAGGGAAAGCCGCTCCTCGGATTCGATTCCCATTCGTATCTTCCCGAAGCGGGCCATGGTTTCCACGGTCCACTTGAGCACCCCCGCGGGGACGGGAAAGCGGGAAAGCCCTTCGAGAACCTCCGCTATGGTCTCGGGGGAGTAGCCCGCGCTGGCGGCGTTCCAGAGGGACAGGGGGGTAATGCGGTAGGTATGGAGATGCTCGGGAGACTTTTCCAGCTCCGCGAAGGGGATGAGCGCGGAGCGGGCCTCGGCGGCGCGGGGGGCGTGCACGTCGAGGAGGATGGAGCGGTCCCCCTGCACGATGAGCGGGTTCGACGGATCGTTCGGCATAACGGACTATTGTATCCGCAGAGCCCCTCAAGGGCAAGGCTTACTGGTACATAATGAGGTAGGGCCGGGGTTCCAGGGAGAAGACGTCCTCCGGACTCATGAGGGGCTGGTCCCAACCCGCGCCCTCCACGGTGGGCTTGAGAAAGAGCTTGAAGGACTTCAGGGGAATGTTCGTGGCCTGGGCGTTGAGGGCGTAGGTGCTCTTCTTGAGAGTCGGGGAGCCGAATCCGTCGGCGCAATGGATGAGCTGGACCAGGTCGAAGTCGCTTCTCACCGCGGGGCGGTTGAGGATCATTTTGGGCTTGAACTGATGGACCACGAGCATCCTCCGGCCCGGTAGCCTGTGCTCGGTCAGGTAGTCCTGCATCATGGTCTGGGCCGTATTGAGTTCTTCCGCGGTAACGGAGCCGATCTCCTGCATGGGTTTGGTAGTCCGCCACTCGGGGTCGAGGGCCAAATGCACGTTGGGGTATTTGAGCCAGGGAAGGAGCTTGTTCATCGCCGTTTCCACGGAATACTTGCCGATTTGGTGGTCGAGGTAGACGTACCAGCCCCGTTCCGCGGCGAACTCTATGTATTCCTTCACTACCCGTTCCGAGAGAATGCCGATCTCCCCCTCGGGCCAACAGGTGCCGTAGATGATGTAGAAGGACGGAATGATGCCCCGCTGGCCGTTGGCGGCGTCGTACTTCGCTATGAACTCGTTCATGACGGGCTCGATTTCCTGGAGGGAATACTGACCGAGAATGCCCATGCTCCGGGCGCCGGGCTTTCCGTAAAGGGAAAACACGTCGTTGTTGAGGAGTACCGACTGGAGCCGGCTTTGGTCCACCGGGCCGCCAAGGGATGCGGGGGGAAGTTCCGAGGGCAGGCTGGGACCGGCGGTTTCGCCCTGGGCGGCCAGTTCCGCCGCCGCCGCCTGGCCAAGGGCACGGGGGAACAGGGGATTGAAAGCCTTGGGGGCGTCGACGGACGCGCTTCCGTCGACCGCGATCGATGCGCTCTGGGCGGAAAGGCCCAGGGCGATTGCCGAAAAAAGGAACGCCGCGAGAATGAGGGGACGCGGCGTTGCGGGGTTGTTCATGCAGGACTCCTGTACCCTTCTTATCGGCCGGTACCCTCCGTGACTGTAGGGCCGAATAGGCGCAGAAGGAGGTAGATTTGACCCTCCCCGTCCGCCGCGCGGAAAAGCACCTGGTCTCCCGCGGTTACCCCCTTCACGGCCCCGAGACGGGCGAGGCGGCGGCAGGCGGAGCGGTCGTTTTCGGGACTTTGGGCGACGTCGGCAAAGAGCCGGTACACCCCGTCGGGGCCAGGCCTGCAGAGGAAGTAGAAGGTCTCTCTCATGGACGTCCCGGAAGCGGGATAGGAACGGTCGCCGGTCAGGAGGAAGGTCCCGTCCGGGGCGATGCTCGAGGTGGCGACGGTGCCGATGGTAGGGGTGAGGTCGTAGGCGCCGATGCTGAACCGCAGAATCTCCGCCCCGGAAGAGGCGGGAACGGCGGAGGGGGCGGCAGCGGGAGACGAGGTTCCAGCGGCGCCCGTCCCGGCACTTCCGGATTGACCCGGGGAACCGCTGGCAGCGTTTTTCTTTCCCGCCGCGGCCAGGGCTTCGGCGGCCCTGACAAGGGCCGGGTCCTTCGCGGCAACCGCAGCCCCGGCGGCGGAGCCATTGCCGCCGGAAGACTGGAGAATCCCCGAAAGCCTTTGGAGCAGGGCCTCAGCGGAGCTGAGGGCCTCAGCGGAACCGAGGGCCTCGGACGAGCCGAGGCCTTCGGACGACTCGAGATCGCTGTCGATTCCGAGGAGGTTCGATACAAGCTTGTTCGACGAATCCCCCAGAAGCGACGAGAGGGCGAGGGAGGAGGAGGCAGGGCTTGAGGCGGGAGAACCCTGGGGAGTAGACGGGGACTGGGGGATGGGGCCGGGTATCCCGCTCAGCGTCGGGGCGGAGACGGGGCTCACCGTCGGGGCCGTAACCGAGGGAGGGGTCGGCGGGGTCAGGCCCGACGGGAGCGGGGACGAAGCGTTCTGGGCGAAGAGGGCTCCCCCGCCGTGCAGGACCGGGACGAGAGCGAGGGCCAGGAGCCGCCTGAGGGCAAGGGACGCGGTCACAGGTTCGAGAGGCTCTGCTCCACCTGATCCAGGCGGGAAGTGAGCATGGCTATGGTTTTCTCGAGCCGCTTCTTTTCCTTCTCAAGCCTTACCTTGGGATCCTCTTCCTCCGCCTTTTTAGTCAGCGCGGCCTTTACCGAGTCCGGGCTCCGGCGGGCAAAAAACTGCTGCTCCGCGGCGGCCCGCTTTTCCGGCGTGGGCTGGGCGGCGACGATCTTCATGGTATCGTAGCCCAGGGCCGGGTTCACCGAGAGGGAGCTTACCCGGATCGCGGTTTTCGCCGCCGTTCTGGGCAGGCAAAGCACCCGGTCGATGTAGTCCTCGTAACGGACCCCCGCTTCCCGGCACAGGACGTGGGCCTTGGAAAGGAGCTCCCCGAGGCCCTGCATCAGCCTTCCGTTGGGTTCCAGGTACTTGGATCGGATCTCCTCGGTGAGCTCCGCGAGGGCGTCGGACTTCTCGAAGCCGATGGAGTAAAGACCCTCCTTCTCCGCCTTCTCGAGGAGCCCGTGGAAGCGGGCCCAAAAGGCCCCCGTATGGGACCTGGGCGAGCGCAGGGCCCCTTCGGCCTCGCACTGAAGGTGGTGGGCGTACTCGTGGATGGCCGTGTAGACGAGTTGGTTCTCGTCGTCGAAGTTCTTGTTGTGGAGGAGAATCTCCCTCGAGTCGGGCTTGTAGAGCCCGTTAACCTTCTTGCTTCTCTTGCCCGTCATGGTCACCGTAAAGTCGAGGGCCGTATCCTCGAGCCTCAGCAGCAGTTCCTTAATCTGGTCCTGGTTCATTTTCTTCCTTCCATAAAGCCGCCCCGCGCGAGGGCTATCGAAAGGGCGGCGGTGGCCGCCGTCTCGGTTCTAAGAATCCTGCTGCCCAAAGAGGCGACGGAAAAGCCCGCCGCCCGAAAGGACTCCCGCTCGCCTGAGGTCCAGCCCCGCTCGCTCCCTATGGCCAGAAGGAGGGGCGCTTCCCGGGATATCGCCGGGAGGGGAAGCTCCATAAGGCTCGGGGTCCCGGGGGGAACCACGTCGAGGAGGACCAGACCGCCCCAGCGGGGAGAGTCCCTCGACGAGAGGGAGGCCAGGGCCGAGGCGGTGCCGGGGTGAATCGAGAGGCCGGGAACGGCGGTTCCCCCCGCCTGCACGCAGCCTTCAAGAAGGGCCTCCCGGACCGCTCCCTCGTCGGCGAGGCTCGAGGCGAGATACGACTTTTCGCCGAGCTCGGTCCCGCACAGGGTAACCGAGGCGGCCCCGAGGCTCGCGACGTCCCGCAGGAGGCGCTTGAGCTGGATGGGCCGGGGAAAGCCCACCAGAAGATGCACCGGGAAAAGCTCACGCATCGGCGTCTCGGGGGCAAAGGAAAACCGGAGACCCCGGTCGTCCGCGGAAAGGATCGTCGCCGTACCCTCGCTGCCGTTTACGACGCCGGCGAAAAAGGCGTCCCCCGGGCCCTTTTTAAGGACCTTGAGGATATGCCGGTACCGTTCGTCAGAGCGGGGAAAATACTGCTCTCCCTCGAAAAGGATAATGTTCATGGGTTTTGCAGAGTATAGCAAAGGCGTTTGACTTTTCATACCCGGCGGGACTACATTGATTCCATGAACAAAACCCATACCCTCCCCGAAGCGGCGCGAATCGTCGTACGGGACGTGCTCGCCCTCCGCCCCGGGGAACAGTTTCTCATAATAACCAATCCCGACGGAGACGTTTTCGAGATCTCCCGGGCCCTTTACGACGCCGCCGTCGCCGAGGGAGCCGAAACGACCATCGTCGTCCAGGGAGTCAAAACCCAGCTTGACTTCGCGAACCTGGCGACCCTGGCGGCCTTCGGCGCGGAGCCCCAGGCCTGCGCCTCGATCTCGGCGAACAAAATGGGAAAGGACCGCCTCGCCGGGGCCGTGCCCTTCGTCGACAAGGACGGGAAGAAAGCGGACCACGTGTTTAACTGGCAGCTCGAAAACCTCAAGACCCTCAGGGCCATCTGGACCCCCGGGGTCACCGTTGACATGTTCCGGCGGACCGCGGGCATTGACTACGGCCTCCTTCAGCGGCGCTGCGAGGCCATAGCCAAGGCCATGACCGGGGCCTGCTCTATCCACGTCACGTCCCCGGGGGGGACGGATATCTTCGTTCCCGTGGCCGGCAGGACGCCCTTCAAGGACGACGGAAACTTCACCTCCGGGGGCAAGGGGGGCAACGTGCCCGCGGGCGAGGTTTTCATCAGCCCCGTTCCCGCCTCCGCCGAGGGCATCATCGTCTTCGACGGATCCATCAGCCTCAATGACCGGGACCTTATCGTGAAAAAACCGGTCTCCGTGGTTTACCGGGGCGGTTTTATCGCCGACATCCAGGGGGGCGAGGAGGCGGAACTCCTGAGGGCCTCCATAGAGGCGGGGGAGCAAAAGGCCCTGGACTTCGAGGCCGAGGGCAAGCTCGCCGCCGGGGAGGGAGAAAAGTACAAGCGAAACGCCAGGAGCCTCGGGGAGCTCGGCATCGGACTTAATCCGGCGGCGGAGATTCGGGGCAACATGCTGGAAGACGAAAAGGCCTTCCACACATGCCACTTCGCCATCGGAAGCAACTACGACAACGACGCGGAGGCCATGATCCACCTGGACTGCCTCGTGAGGAACCCCACCATCGTGGTGAACTATCCCGACGGCACCAACGCCGTCATAGAGCAGGACGGCGTGCTCGTGGCGCCCTTCGGGGAGATAGAATGACGACGGAAGAGCTGGTTCAGGCACAACGGGCCTATTTCGACTCCGGGGCCACCCGGCCCCTGGCCTTCAGGAAGGCGGCCCTCAAAAAACTGGAAGCGGCGATCCTGACCCGCGAGGAGGCCATTCTCGCCGCCGCCCGGGAGGATCTCGGCAAGGGAGAATTCGAGGCCTTCACCACGGAGATCTACCTCGTCCTTTCGGAGATCCGCTTCATGCTCCGCAAGCTTTCCTCCTGGGTAAGGCCCGAGAGTCGGCATCCGGGAATTTTCAACCTGCCCGGAAAGGCGGTCCTCCACCGGGATCCCCACGGGGTATGCCTGGTCATGTCCCCCTGGAATTATCCCTTCCAGCTTTCGGTGATGCCCCTGGTGGGGGCTATCGCCGCGGGAAACACGGTCGTGCTCAAGCCCTCCGCCTATTCCCGGGCTACCTCTGCCCTGGTGGCGGGGATGATCAACGAAACCTTTCCCCGGGAATACCTTCATGCCGTGGAGGGAGGCCGGGAGGTAAACTCCGACCTCCTCCGGCAGCGCTTCGACTACATCTTCTTTACCGGCAGCGTGGCGGTGGGCAAGATCGTCATGGAAAACGCCGCCAGGCACCTTACCCCGGTTACCCTGGAACTCGGCGGTAAAAGCCCCTGCATAATCGACAAGAGCGCGGATATCCGCATGGCCGCGAAACGGGCAGTGTGGGGCAAGCTCATAAACTCGGGGCAAACCTGCGTGGCGCCGGACTACTTTTTGGTTCACGAGAGCGTCCGGGAGGCGTTCGTAGCCGCCGCGGGGGAATGGACGAAGGCCTTTTACGGGGCAGACCCGCACCTGAACGGGGAGTATCCCCACATCATCAACCGGCACCATTTCGACCGGCTCAACGCCCTTATAGAGGGGGCGCGGGCGAATCCGGAACGCCGGGTGCTCGGGGGGAGGTCAGCGCCCGAAACCCTGAGGATAGAGCCGGCCATTATAGACGGCGCCGACTGGGCGGACCCGGTCATGGAGGAGGAGATCTTCGGGCCCATCCTGCCCGTCATTTCCTGGAGCGACGAAGGGGACATAGCGGAAAAAATACTCTCCCGGCCCCGCCCCCTGGCGCTTTACCTTTTCACCCGGGACAGGGCCCAAAAGCGGCGAGTCCTTGAGAGGATTCCCTTCGGCGGGGGCTGCGTGAACGATACGGTCATGCACGTGGCCACCCATACGGTTCCCTTCGGCGGCACCGGCGCGAGCGGCATGGGGGGCTACCACGGGAGGGCGAGCTTCGAGACCTTTAGCCGGGCCAAGTCGGTGGTGCACCGCTCGCTCTTGGCGGATAATCCCCTGCGCTACGCCCCATTCGGGAAGAAATACGATATCTTCAGGAAATTTCTCTAAGCCCCGAAAGTCCTAGAAACAGCGCCAGCCCTTCCGGTCGATGCCCTCGACCCAACGGGCTGCCCAGGCCTTGGCCCCGGCGAGATCGTGATCCTTCCAGTTTCCGCACATTACCGGGTCCTGCCCGGGGATGGCCTCGCCGTCGCTCCAGGCGGCCACCTTGGCAAGCACGGCGCGTACCGCGGATGCCACGGACTCCTCTCCCGGCTCACCGAAAAGGGCAAGATAGAACCCCGTGCGGCAGCCCATGGGGGAAAGGTCTATGACCCCCTGGAGCTCGTCCCGGATAAATTCCGCCATGAGATGTTCCAGGGTATGCACCGCCGCGATCGGCATGGCTTCCTCGTTGGGCTGCGCGAAACGGAGGTCGAACTTCGTTACCACGTCGCCCCGGGGGCCGGTTTTCTTGCCCGCCATGCGAACGTAGGGGGCCCGCACCTTGGTATGGTCCAGGGAAAAGCTTTCAACGTTCCTAGATTCCTTCATCTTCTTCAGTCTCCTTCAGGTCGAGGCGAGAATGCCCAGCATTTCCATGACCACCCCGGCGCTCGTATGGGCCGCCTGAACGGCGAAATCCTCGTAGGACATGGTCGCCTCGTGGCCCGCCAGATCGGATATGCTCCTTAGTATGGCGAAGGGAACCCGATTCACGGCGGCGACCTGGGCAACGGCTGCCCCCTCCATCTCCACGCAGGCGGGCGCGAAGTCTCTCGCTATCCGTTCCCGCATGGAAGCCTCCGTGACGAAGGCGTCCCCGGAGGCCACCCGTCCGGGAACCATGCGCCGTTCCGGGGCCTTGCCGGAGCGTTCAAAGGCCTTGAGCGCCGCGGCTCTCAAGCCGGGGTCGGCGGGCCAAAAGGGCGAGTCCGTTCCGGGAATCTGCCCGGGAGGATAGCCGAAGGCGGTTACGTCAAAGTCGTGCTGCACCGCGTCGGTGGCGACCACCATGTCGAGCACGGCGAGCCCCTCGGCGAGGCCCCCCGCGGAACCCGTATTGACGATGGCGTCCACGGCGAAGTCGCTTATGAGGATCTGGGCGCACAGGGCCGCGTTTACCTTGCCCACCCCGCAGCAGACCACCACCGCCGGGCACCCCCGCAGGGTTCCCTCATGGAATTCCAGGTTTCCCCGGAGGGAGGCCTTCACGGGAGACCCCGAGGCCTTCAGCTCCTCGAAAAGAAGGGTCACCTCGTCGCTGACCGCCCCGATAACCCCGCACCTCATGAGGCGCCCCTCGCGGAAAACCAGGCGGACACCGATGAAATGGCCGCGGAAAGCTCCCCGTGCACGGTGCCGAATAGACGGTCCACCCCCTCGGCGTTCCCCGTAAGGATCGCCTCTTCCAGGGCCGCCGCGTGGGACGAAAGGGCCATGGCGCCGACGTTCGCGCAGGAGCTGATAAGGGAATGCACCGCGATCCGGAATTTTCCCGGCTCCCCGCTGTGCCGCCCCGCCTCAAGCTGCTCGAGCATGCGGGGAGCGGTTCGGTTAAAGACCTTCAGGACCGTCTCGAGATTCTTTCGGGAACCGGTGTAGCCTATTCCCGCCGCAAGGTCGAGTCCCTCCGGCCAATCCGGCGCGGCCTCTGCCGCCGCCGTCGCCTCCGCCGCTTCCGCCGCCGTCTGTTCTTCAATCTCCACTATCTTCTCCGGATCAAGCCATTTTTTCAGGCAGGGTACCAGGGCGTTAAAATCCACCGGCTTATAGAGTGTATCATTCATGCCCGCGCTTTGGTAGAGTTCGCGGCTCGAGGCGGCCGTATTGGCCGTCAGCGCGATGACGGGAATTTGGGCCCATCCCGGAAGTGCCCGTATCCTGCGGGCGGTCTCGACGCCGTCCATACCGGGCATGAGATGGTCCATGAACACGATGTCGTAGCGGTTTTTTTCCGCCAGGGCCACCGCGGCCTCCCCGGACTCGGCCTCGTCCACGGCAATGGAAAAGCTCTCCAGAAAGCCCCGGATTACCTTCAGGTTTACCGTGTTGTCGTCCACCGCCAAGGCTCGAACCCCCGCGGTCCTGAACCAGGAAAGGCCCCCGTCCAAGGCCGCGGCCTGCCGGGGAGAACGGGAGAAATCGACCGGGGAGCCCGAGATGAAGGCGGCGAAGGTATCGATGAACAGGGGCTTGAAGACGAACTCAATCCCCTCGGCCGTGCCGGCGTCCATGAAGTCGTTGAGCGAGAGCAGGGCCATCCAGCGGGTTCCCGGAAACCGGGATACCTCGGACAGGGCCGCCTTCCCGACGGAGCGCCACTCGAACACCACGTGGGTCCAGGGAAAGTCCACCCCCCCGACGGCGTCCTCGAATTCCGCCGCGTTCTGGCAAACCCGCGCCGAGAGTCCCCCGTGGCGGGCCATGAGCGAAACCGAGTCCCTCACGTAGCGGTCCGGATCGAACACGAGCACGGCCCTGCCCGCCGCCGGGGGGAAACGGGCGGCTGCCGCGGCTCCATGGACGATGCCCTGCACGATCCTGACCGTGAAGGCGGAACCCCTTCCCTCGGCGCTCTCCAGGGAAATCGAGCCTCCCATCATCGAGGCGAGACCCTTGCAGATGGAAAGGCCGAGACCGGTTCCCTCCACCGAGGACGCGCCGGGATGGTCGATCCTGCTGAACCGCTCGAAGAGCTCTCCCTGCCGCTCCCGCGGAATGCCGATTCCCGTGTCCCGGACCGCGATTACGAGGGTTACCGAGCGGGAGTCCCGGGGCTCTGAGCGCACCGAAAGGGACACGGCTCCTCGGTCGGTAAACTTCACGGCGTTGTTCAAGAGGTTGATCAGGATCTGCTTTACCCGCAGGGCGTCTCCGACCAGGCGGGCCGGCACGTCGGGAAGGATGTCCGCCGTGAGGGAAAGCTCCTTTTCGGCGGTTTTCACGGCCATGAGATTCGTCACGTCCCGCAGCTGGTCCAGGAGGGAATACTCCGCGGCGACAAGCTCCATCTTCCGGTCCTCGATGCGGGAAAAATCGAGGATATCGTTGATGATGGACAGGAGCAGGGTCGCGGAAGAGCGCATCTGGTTCACGTAATTCATCTGAAGCGGCGACAGGCTCGTTCGCGAGAGCAGCTCGTTCATGCCCAAAACAGCGTTCATGGGGGTGCGAAGCTCATGGCTCATGTTTGCCAGAAAGGCGGCTTTCGAGCGGACCGCCGATTCCGAGCGGTTTCGGGCGGTGATGAGTTCCGTGGTATCCGTGGAGATGGCGAGGGTGCCGAGCCGCTCCCCCTCATAGCTCAGGGGATCCACCCGGTAGTTGTAGAAACGCTTTCCCTCGGGCCCCTCAATGCTCAGGGTACCGCTGCGCTGCCCCTGGAGGGGATGGTCGAAGAGCTCCGCGTACTGGGCGGCCAGATGCTCGTTGTATGCGAAAAGATACTCCCAGGGCCGGTTCACCGTGGACCGCCAGGACTGGTGCCCGAGGCTCTCCGCGAGGCTCCGGGACACGTACTCCAGGTTACCCGAGGAATTGAGTATGGAAATGGCGTCGGAGGCGGAATCCATGAGGGATTCCAGAATGGCCCGGGGCCTCACCTGCCCGGTTACGTCGAAACGGGTAAGCATGTAGCCGAAGGTTCCCGCCGTTGAGGCGATGACCCGAAGGTCCGCTAGGTACCACCGGGCCCCCCCCTCTCCCCCGCGCGAGCGGACTACCTCATGGATCGGGGCGCCGGACAGAATGCTGCGGTCCACCAGGGTCTCAAGCCACGTAAAATCGAAGCCGGAGAGGTCCCTCACGGAACGGCCCAAGGCCTCGTGCCAAAAATGGAAGCCCAGCGCCCGGGCAAGCTCGTCGCTGGCCATGAGGATCCGGTAGTCCCGGTCGAAGATGAGGACCTCCCCGGGGAGGGATTCCATGAGGGCCGACAGTATCTTGCGGTTTGTATGGGCTTCGGTGATGTCCGAAATAACCACGTACTTTCCGAATCCCCTACCACCAAAGGTGATGTTCCTGGCGTCGACCCGGTACCACGCTGCCCCGGAGCCGCCGGCCCCCTCCATGGGGAATTCCTCCCTAATTTCCTCTCCCCGGTCGAGCTGCTCGAGCCAACGCCGGGCCAAAAGCTGAAGCACCGGGTCCGTCAGTACCGAGAGGATGGAACGGCCCTCCGCATCTTCGGGCTCGGAAAGCTCCAGAAGCCGCAGGGCCGCACGGGTCGACCGCAGCACCACGTTGTCGGGGGAGAGAATAAAGGCCGCATCCGAGGTCTGCTCGAGGAAGATCCCCAAAAGGTCGGGACTGAAGAAATCGTCGGTACCGCGGTGGTCAGTCATTACTAGAAGTATACACGGGGAGTGGGCCGGGAAGCAATTTGAGGGGGATCAACCCTAACAATTGTTACAATAATGTAAAATAACCGCATCATATGCGAAAAACAGCAGATTTTTCATACGAATTACTTGCCACATCTCCCGGAATTTCGTATAGTCTACTTGTACTTGAGCAGCATTAATGGAATACATCATACGAGACCGGCCGTTCCCTCCTCCTTTCGGCCGGTCTTTTTTTTTCTCTGTTGCCAATCAAGGCGAATCCCTGTAATCTTAACCCCATGACTCAAAAGACCTACACACTCACCGTCTCCACCTCCGACCAAAGCGGGCTCATAGCCGCGGTGACCGGCTGCATCGCCGAAACCGGGGGAAATATTCTAAATCTGGCCCAGCATACCGCCGTGGATATCGGGATGTTCTTCTGCCGGGTCTCCTTTGCCGGAACCGAGAGCTTCAGTGCCGAGGGCTTTCACGGGGCATTCTCGAAGGTGGCGGAGCGGTTTTCCATGGACTGGCGCTTCTTCGACGACTCTAAGAAAAAGAGGATGGCCGTTCTCGTGTCAAAGACCAGCCACTGTCTTTACGAGATACTGCTCAAGCACGCCGACGACGAGCTGGACTGCGAAATTCCCGTCATAATCTCGAACCATCCCGATCTGGCCCACATCGCCACCTCCTTCCACATCCCCTTCTATCAGGTAGACCCCAAAAAGGGAAAGGCAGCCTATGAGCGCGACCTGGAGGAGATTCTCAAGCAGTACGACATTGATCTCGTGGTGCTTGCCCGCTACATGCAGGTCATGAGCGGCGATTTCTGCAAGGCCTGGGACGGAAAGCTGATCAATATCCACCACGGGTTCCTTCCGGCCTTCAAGGGGGCAAAACCCTACCACCAAGCCTGGCAGAAGGGCGTGAAGATCATCGGGGCCACGGGGCATTTCGCCACGGAAGACCTCGATCAGGGTCCGATCATCGTTCAGGACGTGATTCGTGTCGCGGACACCTGCTCGGTGGAAGAGTTTATACGGATGGGAAAGGACGTGGAGCGCCGGGTGCTGGTGGAGGCGGTGACCCGCTATCTCTCCCACAGCATCTTCCTCTACCAGGGGCGCACCTTCGTTATCGAGTAAGATCCCTCAGATAAGGTTCTCTAGAATAGAGACGATCTTTTCGTCGTAGAGCCCCGGGCGCATCTTGAGCTCCTCTACCGCCGATTCCTTGTCCACGATCTCCCGGTAATTACGCCGGGAGATGAGGGCCACGAAGGACTCAGCAACCCGGATGACCCGGGCCACGTAGGGAATCCTAGCCCCTTCCAGGCCCTCGGGATACCCCGAACCGTCGACGTTTTCATGATGCATGAGAATGCCGTCGGCGAAAACCAGGCGGTAGCGCTCGGGAACGAAGGATATCTGGGCTAGCCCCTGCTTTACGTGGTTCCGTATCTCGTACTTCTGGTCTTCCGTGAGGTTTTCCGCCACCAAGAGGGTCCTGTCTATCTCCAGGAAGCCGATGTCGTAGACCATGGCGACCATGAAAAACAGGGACGCCTCGTACTGGCCGTAACCGAGTTCCTGGCTTATCTTGAAAACCAGCTCCGACACGTTCTTCGAGTTGTTCTTGCGCCCCGTCGCCGCGTCTATCTGGCGTCCGATCTCGCTGCACTTGGCCCCGAGCTCCTCGAACTCCCCCTGCTCCTCGACGGTGGCCGGGGCCGCGGGCAGGCCTGTCGCCGCGTCGCCGGATCCGAGCATGCGCATGTGGGCGGAGGCGCCCTCAAAGCTCGGGGGAAGGGCCGTAAAGGACTGGGCCGCCGCGGGAATGTTCGCGAGCTGGGATACGGCCTTGAGGGTTTCCACGAAGCGCTCGTCCTGGGCCTTGGAGTTCCGCATGTTGACCACGAGGTTCACTATGGCCACCACGAATACCACGAAGACGATTCCCGCGAGCACCAGGAGGACCAAAAGGACCAGGCGGCTTTCCCCCCCGGTCGCGCTCTTGACCTCGCGAAGGGCCGTCTCGTAGGCGGTCTTCTGGGTGTCCAGGAGTTCCTGGCGCCGCTGGTCGTTTTCCTCCTGGGACTGTTCCAGGGTTTCCTTCCGCACCGATTCCAGGGCCAGCTGAAGCTCCAGGAGATTTGAGACGGACCCGCCCTGGGCAGAGGTCCCGGACTGGGTGCTTTGCACCACCTGGGCGGGAACCCCTGCCCTCGCCAGGGCGTCGTCCTGCACCTCGTAGGCGTTGATAACCTTAACGAGGCGGTTCACCCGCTCGCTGGAGACCGTGGGATAGGAGATGAGCTTTTCCTTGACCTCCGCGAAGGCGGAATAGTTACGGGAGTCCCGGATCGTTTCCAGGTAGCCGTAATAAATGGTTTCCGCCAGCACTTCCACGTTGCTCGGCACGTTGCCGTCGCTGTAGGAATTGAGGACGATGTTGATATAGGCGTAAGCCTTCGCCGTATTGCCCGCCGAGTACTGGTCGTTCGCCGCGTTCAGGTAGCGGGTTACCAGGGCGTCGTCCGCCGCCGCCAGGGGCAGGGCGGCCAAGGCCAGAAGGGCGAGGGCCAGAAGGGATAAAACTTTTTTATTCATAGTCACCTACTCCGATAGCCAGGGATAATCGTGCGTCATTTCGAATATCGGCGCTTTTCATCACCAGTGTATCATGGATTCCCGCGTAAAAGTGAATATCGAAGTCCTGCAGGTCCGCCATGCGGAAGGAAAAAACCATGTCCGTGGCCCCCGCCGCGGTAATGTCCGGGGTATAGAGGTGCCCCGCGTACCAGTCCACGGACCAGCGGAAGCGGTTCCCCTCGCCAAAGGGCACGTCCCGAATGGCCAGCCCCGCCACGGGGGTGGGAAAGGAAAGGGACTCCAGGTCGGGGTTTCCCAGACTGTACGAAAGTTGGCGGAACCCGGCCCTGAACGCCAGGTGAATGTTCGTAGACCCTATGAAGCCGATGGCGCCCGCGGTCCAGTCCACCGAAGGGGAACCCGCGAGGGTAACGAAGGAGCTGGAGGCGTCGGCCTCGACGCCGATAGTAACCGACTCGCCGTGGCGCACCGCGCTTCCCGCGAGCCCCAGGCCGTACTTGTACGCCGTCTCCCCGGGGATCGCCATATCCATGTTCGCGTTCGCGAGCTCCAGGAGAAAGTCCCAGTTCCAGGTGCGGTAATGCTGGTTGAAGGACTGGTCAAGGTAGATCGTCTTGCCCGAGGTCTTGTTGGTCACGCTTTGATAGGTTTTCGCCACGTCCTGCTTTATTTTCGCCTGGGCAGCCTGTTGGCGGAAGGTGTCGAGGGCTTCCTTTTCCGCCGCCTGAGCCTCCTGCTGCTTCTTGCGCGCCATGGACTTCTGGATGCTCTGGTACAGGTCTACCGCCTCGACATTGTCGAAGTTGTTGTCTATCACCGCCAGGGTTACCGTCTGGGCCTGCTCAAGCCGGTCCTCGATGACCATCTGCCGGGCCTTCTTCAGTACATAGGACTCCAAACCGGAATACCAGGAACGGGAGACGGATTCCGCCAGGAAGGAAGAGAGGGTTTCCGGGGCCGCGAGGGCGGCGTCCGCCCGCTGATAGGCGGAGGAGGGAACCGCGGTTTGGGCCGCGATACTGAAGGCGCAGAAAGACAGAAAGGCGGCCAGAAGCCATCGGTGTTTCATACTTCTATTTTAGCATGGGCTCCCCGGAAAACACAAGGATGTATAGATTTTGGAGATTTCGAGGATGCCTGCGCGGCACTACCCAGAAGGCCTCGGGAGACCGGGTTCAGGGGGTCCTGTCGGGGGCGTAAAGAAACCCAAAGACCCCCAAAAGCGCCGTAAAAAGCACCGCGGAAAAGGCGCTGAATCGCTCAAAGAAGCCGAAGAGGGATTCAGGCCCCAGGCCAATGCCGATGGGCCCCGCCGTCATGAAGGCGAGCGCCGTCAAGGCAGCGTAGGATACCGCCCTGAGGCCCCGGGTACGGAATCCCCCGGCGAAAATCATGGAGAGGGACAGGATCGACAGGAGCACGACAGAGGCGGTAACGACGTAGAGATGAACGATGTCCTGGAACGCGCCGCGGTAGCCCGCGCCGGAGAGGGGGAAAAGGGTGTAGCCCGCGAAGGAGATCCAGTTCATGAGGGCATAAAGGCCGATTCCCCGACGGAAGGCCGCCGGACCTTGCCCCCGAAGAACGAGGACGAGGATTGTCAGGGAAAGGCACGCCAGGGCTCCGTACAGGGACGTAAACCGCGAGGCAATCCCGAAGACGGGGGAATCCGCCGCAGTGAGGTCGCTGACGGCCATGGAAAGGTTGCTGTACCCGGGATAAAGACGGGAGCCCACGATAATATGGGCGAAATACGCCGCCGCCGCCGGTAGGGACGCGAGGCAAAGCCAGTTTTCAAGCCTTTTTCGTTTCATGCCAAATTCCTCCTGTCGATAACAGCATATCCCCCCGGATAACGCACGCTTCAAGGCCCATGCCCGTCAGCCCGGCCCAGGCCGCCCTCCCCTTCCATTGAACACCCCTCCCCTTTCGCGGTATTCTCCATTTCATGACCGAACTGACCCAGGAAATACACCGGCGCATGACCTTCGCGATCATTTCGCACCCCGACGCCGGAAAGACGACGATAACCGAAAAGCTGCTCCTCTTCGGAGGGGCCATTCACATAGCCGGAGCGGTTAAAAGCAATAAGTCCAGCCGCGCCGCGGTTTCCGACTTCATGAAGATGGAGCAGGAACGCGGAATCTCCATCTCTACCTCCGTCATGGGATTTGAGTACCGGGGGCGCAAGGTAAACCTCCTGGACACACCGGGACACGCGGACTTCTCCGAGGATACCTACCGGGGCCTCTCGGCGGTAGACTCCGCCCTCATGGTGATCGACTCCGTAAAGGGCGTGGAGGAGCGGACCCGGCAGCTGCTGACGGTCTGCCGCATGCGCTCTACCCCCATCGCGACCTTCGTGAACAAGTTCGACCGCGAGGGAAAGGATCCCATGGAGCTCCTGGACGAGGTGGAACGGGAGCTCGCCCTGGAGGTCCGCCCCGTCACCTGGCCCGTGGGACAGGGAAAGCTCTTCAAGGGGGTGTACAACCTCCCCGAGAACAAGCTCTATCTTTTCCGTCCGGGGGAAGAAATGCTGCCCACCGACGTGGTGGCCATTAACGGCGTGGATGACCCGGAACTCGACACCCGGGTGGGTCCGTCCCTGGCGCGCAAGCTCCGGGAAGACGTGGAGATGCTCTCCGCGGTCTACCCGCCCTTCGACCGGGAGGACTACGTGCGGGGAACGGTGACCCCGGTATTCTTCGGTTCCGCCCTCAACAACTTCGGGGTGCGGGAGCTTCTGGACACCCTGGTGGACCTCGCTCCCTACCCCACCCCGAAGCAGGCGGAGGAGCGGGAGGTGGCCCCGGAAGAGGCCAAGTTCTCGGGCTTCGTCTTCAAGATCCACGCCAACATGAACCCCAAGCACCGGGACCGCATCGCCTTCCTGCGCATCGTGTCGGGAAAGTTCGAGCGTAACAAGATGTACTACCACGTGAGGACCGGCAAGAGCTTCCGCACCGCGAACCCCACGGCCTTCATGAGCCAGGACCGGGAGATCATAGACGAGGCCTGGCCCGGGGACATCATCGGCCTCCACGACACGGGAACCTTCAAGATCGGCGACACCCTCACCGAGGGGGAGGCGGTGAGCTTCAAGGGAATCCCGAGCTTCTCGCCGCAGATCTTCCGGCACATCATGAACGCGGACCCCCAGCGGGAAAAGCAGTACCACAAGGGCCTGGACCAGCTCGCCGAGGAGGGGGTCGTGCAGATCTTCTCGAAACTCCACCAGCCGAACCAGCGGGTTCTGGGGGTCGTCGGGCAGCTCCAGCTGGAGGTGCTCCAGAGCCGCCTGGAGAACGAGTACAACGCCGCCTGCCGCTACGAGCCCATCGAGGTGTCGATAGCCCATTGGATCACCTCGGACGACCCGAAGGCCCTCGAGGAATTCGTGGACGCCAACTCCAAGCGCATCCTGGTGGACATTCGGGAAAACTACGTGTACGTGGCGGACTCGGAGTGGTCGCTCCAGAGGATAAGGGAAAAGAATCCTTCCATCCGCTTCTACACCACCTCGGAGATGGTGGAAAGCCGGGCCTAGGGCTCAGTCCGCAGGGGGCCGGCGGGTACTACTTACCGGCGAGCCGGACGACCTGGGCTTCCACCGCCGCCTTCTCCTCCGCGTCGGTAGTGTCTTTTGTGGCCATGGAAACCGCGTCCACGAGCTCCCCGCCGTCCTTCTTCACGAGGCCCGTGAGCTGGGCGAACAGCTTGTCGAGAAACCATCGGTTCGCGGTAACGAAGAGGGACACCTTGGTTCCCTCCAGGGCCGGTTTTTTCTTTAGCCAGTCCCGGACGGGAGACTTCCCGTTGAAAGCCATGACCATGCCGTGGATGAGGACGCGGTCGTAAGATGCGGGGTTTACCGAGGTTTTTCCCGCGGCCAGATCCGCCGCGGTTACCTCGTCGAAAGAGACTCCCGCCGCTGCCAGGGCGGAGCGGAAGTTCGCGATATAGGGCTCGGACTGCTCGTTCACCTCGTCGTACACGTAAAGTACCCTGTCCCGGGCCTCTTGGGCCGCGCAGGGAAGGGAGCCCAAGGCGGCGAAGGCCCCTGCAAGTACCAGTATCCGTAACGCCGCGCCTCTTTTTTCACTCATAACACACCCTCCGTACAGCACTTCGCTGTCGTTATGTAACGCCCGAAGAATGGTTTTTTGCCACCGGAAATCTTTATTTAAGCGGAAACCCGCCTCCAGGCCCGGATCTCCTGCTCCACGCACCAGGTTTTGCCGCCGTCCCGGGATACTTCCGCCCGCCATATAAAGCTGTTATCGGTTATTTCGCTAAACCGCCAGGTCTCGCGGCGGTCATGAAGGCCCTGTATCTCCTGAACGACCTCGTTTCCGTCCTGCCAGCCAAGGAGCAGGGAGAATTCGTTGACCCCGGGCTGCATCCAGGTGCAGTGCCATAAATCCTTGTCGGAATCGTAG
>QKDA01000202.1 GCA_003246765.1 Spirochaetales bacterium
CCGTGAACCCGGCGGCCGACCTTTTTCGTGCGGGTTTTGCCGTATTTTCCCTCGATGAAGGCCTCGTTTTCTCGCTCCGCCGTGGCCGCCATGCGAACCGTGAGCTGGCGGTCCGCCTCCACGGCTCCTGAAGAGCCGGTCCCTCCCGCTGCCTCGGCCCGATTCCCGCGGCTCCCTCCCTTGTCCCTTTGCCCTCCCGCCCAGGGACCGCCCGCTTCCTCGGTACCTTCCCCAAGCTCCGCGAGGCGCTCCCCGATGCGGATGACCGCGCCGATGCGGAAGCTGTCCAGGTGCTCCACCCGGGAGCTGTGGGCTCGGGCGAGAATGAGGACTGCCTTGTGGAGGTAGGCGAAGAGTTCCGCCGCCGATCGGGTATTGATCTCCCTTCCGATGATGAGAATTTGGCGAATCTCCCCCCGCTGTACCGTGAGGGCCTGGGTAAAGGTGCACTGGGCAACCACCTGAATGAGGTACTGTTCCCAGCTTCGAAGCCTCTTCTTCTCGAGAAGGACTCCCTCCACGATCTCGCTTTCGCGGGTTTCTACGTCTGCCAGGGAAAGCCCGTGCCGCGCGAGGAGCACCCGCGCCTTTTCGAGGGCCGAGGCCGCCTCCGCCTCGCTGGGGGAGGAGCCCAGGGCCATCAGTTTTTTTATTTTCTTGAGAATGTCGTCGGTGGCTTGATCCATGGCCGCGTTCTTTCTCGAAAAGCCTTACAGTCCGCCCAGGTCGGGCGGTTCGAAGCCCGGCAGGTACGTTTCTTCCCCGAGCACCGGGAGAAAGCGGGCGGGATCTTCCCGATCAAGGTTTTCAAAGGCGTACTTGATGCGGTCAAGCCTGCTTTCCCGGTCCTGCTTCGGGAAATCGCGGCGCTTGGGCTGCCTTCTTGCCCAATGGAGGTCCGCCGAAACGAAAAAGCCCCGTTCCCAGGTTTCGCTGTAGCCGGTGCATGCCTCCACCGCCCTCTCTCCGTGCAGCTGCCCCCCAGCGTAGCGCAGTATGCAGGTAACGTCGTTCTTGGAGTCGAGAGAGACGAGGCGGTCCCCTTCCAGGGGCCTGAAATCGGGGCCGTAGGTCACGTGGTCAATTTCTTCGGGAAAGAGGGTATCCATGGAAACGAGTATACCCCGAAAGGGGCCTTCGTGTTTCGAAATTTTTAAGGGCGTGTCCAGGCTTACTAAACGGTGTCCGCCGCATTGACGTAGCGGTGCAGTCATATTATGCTTGCGGTATGCAGTCATGAAAAGGAGGCGCATGTGGGCACTTTGACCATTCGCGGCTGCGACGACGCGCTTCTGGACGAAATCAGGCGCGAAAGCCGGGACCGGACGGAGAGCATCAACAAGCTCGTTCTTGAAGCCCTTGAGGCGAAATACGGAAGGGGCGCAAAGCCGCGGCGCCATCCGGACCTCGACTCGCTCTCGGGTACTTGGTCCGAAGAAGACTCCGCTTGTTTCGAGGCGGCCCTCGCGGATTCCCGGAAGATCGAGAGTGAGGCCTGGAAATGATCACGATCGCCCTCGACACGAACGAATACGCGGCGTTCAAGCGGGGCGAAACCGCCGCGAAGGAACTGATCGCGCGCGCTGACCTGATCGTGCTCCCCTTACCCGTTCTCGCGGAGCTTCGCGTGGGCTTTCGGGGCGGAAACAGGGAAGGGCAAAACCTCGACGAGCTTGAGCTGTTTCTGTCGAGTCCTCGGGTCGAGATACCCCCGATGACGGAGCAGACGGCCATACTCTATGCCGAAATTTTCGGAACCCTGAAGCGTAAGGGAACTCCCGTTCCGATAAACGACGTCTGGATCGCCGCCGCAGCCCTCGAACGGGGCGCGATACTCTACAGCCGGGACGCGCATTTTTCCCTTATTGAAGGCCTTCCGCTCAATCTCGCGCTCTGATCGGTTGATTGTCGGGAAGGCCTTCCCGCGAAAAGGGATTATTTTTTCTTCAAAAGGGCCGCGAAGGGGTTGTAGGTTTCACCGTCGTCCTTGGAATTGAGGTAGGACTGGGCGGCCTTGTCCTGCTCAAAGGAAGACACCGAGCGCAGGGAGATCTTGCGGGCCCGGAGGTCCACGTCCTTGATCACAACCGTGATCTTGTCCCCGCTCTTGACCTCGTTCTTCGCTTCCCCGTGCTGAACGCCCCCGGAAATTTCCGAGACGTGAAGGAGTCCGTCGATGCCCGGCTCCAGGGTTACGAAGGCGCCGAAAGCGGCGACCCGGGAAACGGTTCCCTCGTGCTTGGTGCCCTTGGCGTACTTTTCCGCCACCGCGTCCCAGGGATCAGCCTCGAGGGACTTGCGGCTCAGGGTGATGCGGTCGTTCTGCCAGTCCAGGCGGATGATCTTGACCTCCACCTCCTGGCCCACGGAGAGCGCGTCCTCTACCTTTTCCACGCGACTGCGGGAAATTTCGGAGATGGGAAGGAGGGCCTGAAGGCCGTTGATTTCCACGAAGGCGCCGAACTTCTGGAGGGAAACCACCTTGCCCGTGATAACCATGCCCTCCTCGAGGGCGGCTTTCTGCTCTTCCCGCTGGGCGCGCCTTTCCTCTTCCAGGATGGCCCGGTTGGAAACGGTGACCGAGCGGCCCCCGTCCTTGTATTCGATGACCTTGAAGGTAAGGTGCTTGCCCACGGGGCTTTCGGCCTGCTCTCCGCGCTTCCCACCCATCTGGGAGAAGGGGCAGAAGGCGCGGGTGCCGCCGATCTTCACCTCGAAACCGCCCTTGATTTCCTTTTCGACGACTCCCTCCACGGGGATCTCGTTGCGGAAGGCGTTCTCGATCATCTCGTTCTTGGCGCTTTCCCCGGCGATGCGGACGGTGAAACGGGGCACTCCCCCCTTGGAATCGAGGTAGTAGGCGGTAATGACGTCGCCCTCGGCTACCGTGGGCTTTCCGTCGGAGTCGGTGACCTCCGCGAGATCGAGGACCCCCTCGCTCTTCCCGCTCAGCTCGAGGAAGACCGTGTCCTTGGAGATGGACACGATGGCGGTCTTGACCGCCTGGCCGGGTTTAAGCTTGTCCATTCGGGCAAGGCTGCTTTCGAACATTTCGGCGAAGTTGCCGGTGGTTTCCGTGGATTCGTTCATGCTTTCGTACACTCCCAAAGACCGCGCCTGGGGTCATGGAAGGTCCCGCGCGGACGATTGTCGTTGAATATATCAGAAAACGGCGAAAGGGAACAGTAATCTCCCGGTTCATTTTACCCGTTTCTGCTGACAGCGACCGCTTGTTTCGGCTATACTCTCCCTCGTTGAATCCATTACATCCCTTGAAAGTACGGAGTGACCAATGAAAAAGAAAATTCTCTTTGCCCTGTTCGCCCTCGCGTCCACTGCGGCCCTGTTTGCCCTCGGGGGCAAGGAAGCTTCCGGTGCCGACAACTCCCTCCAGAAGGTTCTCGACTCGGGAAAATTCGTTCTCGGCCTCGACGACGCCTTTCCCCCCATGGGCTTCCGCGACGACAACAACGAGATCGTCGGCTATGACGTGGACCTGGCCCGGGAAGTCACCAAGCGCATGGGCGTAAAGCTCGCCCTGCAGCCCATCGACTGGAACGCCAAGGAACAGGAACTCAATACCGGCAAGATCGACTGCATCTGGAACGGCTTCACCGTTACCGAGGAGCGCTCCAAGGCCATGGCCTTCACCAAGCCCTACCTCAAGAACGCCCAGGTCCTGGTGGTTCGCGCCGATTCCCCCGTCAAGGCCCTCGCGGACCTCAAGGGTAAGAGCGTGGGCCTTCAGGCGGGATCCTCCGCCGCCGACGCCCTCGACGGCGCCGCCGAGTTCAAGGCATCCCTGAAGGAATCGGTGGAGTTCAAGGACAACCTCACCGCCCTCATGGATCTCGAAGCCAAGGGCGTCGACGCGGTGGTCATGGACCTTCTGGTAGCCAACGACAATATCAGCCGCTCCGGCAAGGCCTACCGCATCCTCGGCGAGTCCCTCTCCCCGGAGGATTACGGCGTAGGCTTCAGGAAGAACGACCTGGCCCTTCGGGACGAGGTGCAAAAGCAGCTCGAGGCCATGGCCAAGGACGGAACCCTCGCGGCGATAACCGTGAAGTGGTTCGGTTCCGACATCTCCACGGTAGGAAAGTAACAAACCATGGCGAAGATGCTCGAGGCTATGGCCCAAGGGACCCTCGTGTCCCTGGAGGTGTTCTTCCTCACCCTCATGATCTCCATCCCCCTGGCCCTGCCGGTAGCCTTCGCCCGCATGTCGAAAAACCGCCTCCTTTCGGGGGCGGTCAACCTCTACCTACTCGTGATGCGGGGCACCCCCCTCATCCTACAGCTCATATTCGTCTACTTCGCGCCCTACTATCTCTTTGGGGTGTCCAGCGACCGCTTCACCGCGGTAATCATCGCCTTCGCGGTCAACTACGCGGCCTACTTCGCCGAGATCTACCGGGGGGGGATAGAGTCCATCAGCCCCGGGCAGTACGAGGCCGCCAAGGTCTTGGGCTTTACCCGGAGCCAAACCTTTTTCCGCATAATTCTCCCCCAGGTTATCAAGCGAATCATACCCGCCCTCGGGAACGAGGTAATTACCCTGGTAAAGGATACCGCCCTGGCCCAAACCATCGGCGTGGCGGAGCTCTTCCGGGCAGCCCAGAACGCCTCGGCCCGCCAGTTCTCGACCCTGCCCATTTTCGTGGCGGGGGTTTTTTACTTTGTCATGAATTGGGCCGTGTCCGCGGCCTTTGCCCGGGCGGAGCGAAAGCTCGCCTATTACCGTTAGGGGGATCCTCGTGGAAGTGCTCAAGGTAGAAAACCTTTCTAAATCCTTCGGTTCCCTCCGCGTACTTAAAGACGTGTCCTTTTCCGTAGCTCTCGGGGAGGTTTTGGCGGTTCTCGGTCCCTCGGGGTCGGGAAAGTCGACCCTCTTGCGGTGCGCGACCCATCTCGAAACCGTTTCCGGGGGTTCCATCGCCGTTCACGGCACCCCCATGGTGCGGGAGGGCGTCTACGCGCCCCGGGAGGAACTTCGCCGGGTATGCCTCAAAACAGGGCTCGTATTCCAGAATTTCAACCTCTTTCCCCATCTTTCGGTGCTACAAAACCTCACGGAAGCCCAGCTTCACGTGCTCAAGCGCCCGCGGGACCAGGCGGCAGCCCGATCCCGGGACCTTCTGGCCAAGATGGGTCTGTCGGACAAGGAAGCTGCCTTCCCGTGCGAGCTTTCCGGGGGCCAACAGCAGCGGGTTTCCATCGCCCGGGCCCTCGCCCTGGACCCGGAGATTCTCTTTTTTGACGAGCCCACTAGCGCCCTGGACCCGGAGCTTACGGGGGAAATCCTGAAGGTGATCCGTTCCCTGGCATCGGAAAAGATGACCATGGTCATCGTGACCCACGAGATATCCTTCGCCCGGGAGGTCGCTGACCGGGTAATTTTCATGGACGGCGGCGTGATCGTGGAGGAGGGCAGTCCCGAAGAGGTTATCGACGCCCCGAAAAACGAGCGTACCCGCGCCTTTCTCTCCCGCATAGCGAAATAAGTTGACAAAGAAAACAAATAGTGTTATTCCTGGATAAGGCAACCGGTTGCCAAGGGTTTTGGACTACACCGGTCTGCCGAGGAGCATTATCCCATGGCGATCATCGAGGTTGAGGGACTGACCCGGGAATTTACGTACTACGAGAAGGACGCCGGCCTCGGCGCCTCGCTAAAAAACCTCTTTGCCCGAAAGGAACTGGTAAAGCGGGCAGTGGACGGGGTAAGCTTTTCCATAG
>QKDA01000232.1 GCA_003246765.1 Spirochaetales bacterium
ACCTTCTGCCTCAGCCTCGTTTTTTGGGCTTCACGAGCTTGTCCAGGAGTATGCCCGCCGCGAGGAGGGCGGTTCCGAGGAAGAACCGGAAGGTGGCGGGATCCCGGAAGATGAGGATGCCCCCGAGGATGGTGAGGGGGATCTTCGCGAAGGTATGCACGCTTCCCGCCGTGGTATCGATGCGGGCAAGGCCGATGGTGATGGCTACTTGGGCGGCATAGGCGCCTGCGCCGGCGAGGAGGAGGAGAAGCCCCTGGGACGGGTCGACGGCGAGGGCTTCGGGAACCGAGAAGGCGTTGAAGGCCATGCCCACGAGGCAGACGGAAAGATAGATGACGATAGGGTCTTCGGTGCGGGTGGCCCGTTTGTTGAAGTGGTAGGAGACGCCGCCAAGGATGCCGCTGGCGAGGCCCGCCAGGTCCCCCGCGAGGGTACCCGCGCTTCCGTCGGCGAGGACGAAGGCGACCCCGGTAAAGGCGAGCAGGATGCCCGCGGCGGTTACGGCCCGCACCCGCTCCCGAAGGATAAAAAAGGAGATGACCGCCACGAAGATAGGGAAGGTGTTGTTGAGAAGGCTCGCCCTTCCGGCGGACCCGTGGCCGATGGCGATGTAGTACAGGGTCATGGCCAGGGAACCGAACACGCCCCTGCCGAACCAGGGCCAGAAGCGGCGTACCCTAAAGGATTTGCCCGAGAGGGCCAGGTGGGTGAACCCGAGGAGGGTTCCCACGGCGAAACGGGCGAAGGAGGTGAAGTAGCCCGAAAACGCTCCCGAGAGTCCCGCCACGAAAAGGGCGGTAAGGGCGAAGAGAACGTTCGAAAGGTGAATGTAAAAAAGGGCGGTCGATTTTTCGGTCATGGTTTTTCTTGGGCGCTGCAAGCGAGGCTTTCCAGCACCTCGCGCACGGCCTTGGCCCTGCAAGCCTCGACGATAAGCCTCAGGGAGTCTCCGGGGTGCAGCGGGCGGTCCCGGGAGGGAAAGAGCTCTTCCTCCCCCCGCTCAATGGCGATGGGCACGCAGTTGTCCGGGAGAAGCTCCTGCCACTCGAGGACGCTCGCCAAGACGGAACCCTCGAAGACGGTCACGTACACGATTTCCGTCTCCGTCCCCTCGCAGGGCACTTCCTCGGGGGCGAAATTCCCGAGGAGGCTGTCGTAGATAGGCCGGGTATGAAGGACGGACGCGACGGTGGAAGCCACGACGGAAACGAAGATGAAGGCCGGAAAGTGGGAGAGGCTTCCCGCCATTTCGGTGATGAGCACCGCCCCGGTAATGGGGGCCCTCACCACGGCGGTAAAGAAGGCGGCCATGCCGAGCAGGAGGTAGTTGTCGATGTATTGGGGAGAAAACCCGAGAAAGGGCAGCGTTTTCATGCACAGGCTTCCGAGCAGTGCCCCGATGGCGAGCATGGGGAGGAATATTCCCCCCGGCGCGCCCGAGGCGTAGGAGAAGAGGGTGAAGGCGAATTTCGCCGCCAGGAGGGCGAAGACCGCCAGGAAGGAATAACCGGCGATCTCGGAGGTGTCGATCAGCGTATTGCCGCCGCCGGTTATCTTCGGGAGCGCCAGGCATACCGCGGCGCCGACGGCGAAGGCGGAAACCACCCGGAGGATCTCGTTCGGAACCCGTTCCCGGTATTCCTTCTGGAACCGGATGATGCCGCGGTTGAAAAGGGCGCCTCCTAGGCCCGCGGCGACGCCGATGACAAACACGCTCGTAAAATAGGATGAAAGCGGAAGGTCCTGGACGATGCCGAGGGAAAACACGGGCTCGTTGCCCGCGAAGACCCACATGACCGCGTTCGCGCAAAAGGAGGCGATCAGGGTGCTGGTGAGCATGAGGGGCGAGATGTTCCGGTGGAGTTCCTCCACGCAGAAGAGGACTCCCGCCAGGGGGGCGTTGAAGGCGGCGGATATTCCCGCCGCGGCCCCGGCGGTTACGAGGTATCTTTTGTAGCGCTTATTCGCGGCGAGATCGCTTACCGCTACCCCCACCAGGGAACCGAGCTGAATCGAGGGGCCTTCCCGGCCGAGGGAGAGTCCCGCCCCCAGCGCGAGGCTGCCGCCGGCGAATTTGAGGGGAAGTTCCCTTACCCAGTCGAAGGGGACGCGGCGCATGAGGTAGGCCTTGACCTGGGGGATTCCCGAGCCCCGAATGAGCGGGGCTCGGCGGGTCATGAGGGCGGTGACGAGGCCCGCGGCCGCGGCGGCGAGCATCCAGAGGAAGATCCCCGAAATATGCAGATGCGCGAGCCGTTCCGCCCGGTAGTCTTCCAATCCCGCGATGGCGGCGCGGTAGCCGACGATGACGATGCCCGAAAGGGCGCCGACCATGGCGCTGGATACGAAGATCCGCACTCTCATGTCTCCGGAAACCCTGCCGAGGGTTTCTCTGTAGTCTCTCACCTCGCAATCCTCTAGATGAAATGAACGAAGCCGCGGCGGACCGCGGCTTCCCTTTGGGAGTCAGGTAATAGGGTGGGGCCTTACTTAGCCCCGCCGAACAAACGCTTTATTAAGCCGCCGATGCCGCCTTTTTTCGCGGTTCCTGCGGTTTCGGCCTTGCCGGTCTTGCCGGTTTTAGCCTGCGCGGGAGCCGCCTGTCTTGCCTTCGCGGTCTCGGCGGGCCTGGAAGTCCTGGCGGCGTTAGCCGGGCTTCCCCGGCCGCGGCCGGCGCCGGAGGGCTTTTCTCCGGCGGGCCTGGTTCCGCCGCCCTTGGGCTGTCCTCCCCTGGAGTCCGGTCCTCCCCTGGAAGATTTGGCTTTACCCGACTTGGGGCCGGAGTTTTTTCTGTCCCCGGCTTTCCCGGCTTCGGCGGCCTGGGAACCCTCGGCGCCGTATTTGTTCTTGTAATAGGCCATGCGTTCCTCAAAGCTGAGCTTTGAAAGGTCCCGCTCGCCCCTTTCTTCTTCCCTCCTGGGAGCTCCCCGGCCCTCGGCGGCCCGGCGTTCGTCGGGGCGCGATGAGCGAGGAATGCCCCTCCCCTGACCGTCGCCCCGTCCGGAACGTTCGCCTCCCCGGCCCTGTCCGTCCCGGCCTCCGGAGCGCGCGCCGCCCCGACCGGGACCCCCGCGGCCCCGGCCGTCCCGGGAACCGCCCCTGCGGTCCCGGCCCCAGTCGTCGCCGTCGTAGTCCGAGTCGTAGCGGTCCGTGCGGATATACTTGCCCGCGCTCTTGTCTTCCGCGAAGTCGTCCTCTCCGGGCACTCCCGAGGGAATCTTCATCTCGCAGTATTTCTCGATGGCGGGGAGGTTATAGACGTCCTGCTCGGAGCAGAAGGAAAAGGCCTTGCCGCTCTTTCCCGCCCGGGCGGTTCTCCCGATGCGGTGCACGTAGTTTTCGGCCTCGTTGGGAAGGTCATAGTTGATGACCATGGCGAGGTCGTCCACGTCGATGCCCCGGGCGGCCACGTCGGTGGCCACCAGGCAGCGCAGGGAGCCGGCCTTGAAGGAGTCGATGACCTGGAGCCGCTTGGACTGGGGAAGGTCGCCGATGATGAACTCGCTCTCGATGCCGTTGAGCTTGAGGCGCTTTGAAACCACCTCGCTCATCCTCTTGGTATTGCAGAACACGATGAGGCTTTCGGGCTTTTCCCGCGCGATGAGCCCCAGGAGGAGCTTCATCTTCTCGTCGCTGGAGACGTGGAAGAGCATCTGGTCGATCATGTCGACGGTAACGTTCTCCGCCTCGATGGTGATCTCTTTCGCCTCGATGGTGTATTCCCAGGCGAGATTCTTTACCCAGTTGTTGAGGGTGGCGCTGAAGAGCATGGTCTGCCGGTTCTCGGCCTTGGGCAGCACCTTGATGAGGGTCCGAAGGTCTGGGTAGAAGCCCATGTCGAACATGCGGTCCGCCTCGTCGATGACGAGGAAGGCCACCTGGGAAAGGTCCATGGTGCCCTGTTCCTGCAGGTCGATGACCCGGCCGGGGGTGCCGATGATGACGTCGACGCCCTTCTTCAGGAGATCTTCCTGGTGGCCGTAGCCGACGCCGCCGTAAAAGCTGGCGGCCCTCAGCTTCATGCTGGCCCCGAGCATGCGCGCTTCTTCTTCAACCTGAACGGCCAGTTCCCGGGTGGGTACCATGACGAGGGCTTTTTTGCCCGAGAGGGCGGGATCGCTGACGAGCCGCTGGAGGATGGTGACGAGATAGGCGGCGGTTTTTCCGGTCCCGGTCTGGGACTGAACGTAAAGGTCGGCACCTTCAAGGCCGATCTGGAGTACCTGTTCCTGGACAGGCATGCAGGTGACGTAACCTGCCTCGGCGAGCCCTTCCTGGAGCCCGCCGTCGAGGGGGAAATCGGTGAATTTCATTGGCTAAAAATATATCACAAATGAAAAACCGTGAATAGAACGTCACCCCTTCACGGCTCCGGCGGTCAGTCCTGGGTCCTGCCCGCGCCGTTGAGGGAGCTGGGAGCTGTCGCCCTTACCAATTACCCTTTCACGGCTCCGGCGGTCAGGCCCTTGATGAACTGGCGGCTCATGAGCAGGTAGAGGACGAGCACCGGGATAGCGGAGAGGGTGAGCACCGCCAGTATCTTGGACCAATCCGTGATGTACTGGCCGAAGAGCCGGGTGACCCCGAGGAGGAGGGTTTTCGAGCGGTCGTCGGTGATGAAGATGAGGGGGAACCACAGGTCGTTCCAGAAGGGCACCAGGTTGTAGATACCCACCGTGGCGAGGGCGGGCTTGAGCATGGGCACGATGATTTGGGCGTAGATGCGGAACCGTCCGGCCCCGTCGATGATGGAAGCCTCCGTGAGGTCGTAGGGGATTCCCGAGATAAACTCCGTCAGCACGAACACCGCGATGGGGATGCCCATGGCGACGTAGATCGGGTAGAGGGCGAAGATCGAGTTGAGGAGCCCCAGGGCCTTCATCATCTCCAGGAGCTTGATGGAGCCGATCTTGATGGGCAGCATCATCCCGGCGATGAAGAAGAGATAGAAGAAGCGGGTGACCCTGTTCCGGTGATTGACGACGGCGTAAGCCGCCAGGGACCCGAAAAAGACCACCAGGGCGATCGAGAGTACCGTGACGAGGAGGCTGTTCCTGAAGTACACGAAGAAGTCGCCGTCCCGCAGTACCGAGGCGTAGCTGCCCCAGTTCCACTTCACCGGGAGAGCGAAGGGATCCTTGTAGATGTCGAGCTTGAACTTGAGGGAATTGACCACCATGGTCCACAGGGGAAAGAGCACTGCCGCGGACCAAAGGATGAGGATACCGTGGGAGAGGAGGTGCCGGTTTTGGCGGCGCAGGGAGGGCGCGCGAAGTATTTGATTCATGGCTTATTCCTCGCTTTTCGTGAGGCGGAGCATGATGCCCACGCCGATCATGAGCATGATGAAGGTGCTCGTCGCGATGGCCGCGCCGAGTCCGGGATTCGGAATACCCACGGGATGCTGCCCCGCGATGCCCACCCGGTAGAACAGGGTGCCTATAAGGTCAGTCGAGTATTGGGGCGCCCCGTTGGCGTTCTCCATGGCGAAGACCGCGTCGAAGGCGTTGAAGTTATTCACGAAGGTGAGGATGGAAACGATCCCGATCACCGGCAGGATGAGGGGAATCTTGATGAGGGTTATCTTTTGCCAAGTCGAGGCGCCGGCGATGTCCGCGGCCTCGATGAGGTCGTCGCTTATGTTCTGTATTCCCGCGAGGAACATCATGGTGGGGATGCCAACCCACTGCCAGGACGAGACGAGGGCCACCGCGGTGAGGGCGGTCTTTTCGTCCCCT
>QKDA01000222.1 GCA_003246765.1 Spirochaetales bacterium
ATTTTCGGCGTCCCCGGCTCGGGGCTTTCGACCCTGGAAGACCTGCTCTCGGGAATGATCCGGGGAGATTCGGGAACCCTCACCGTCAGGGGGGCTCGGGCCCCAGAAACCCGGCTGGACGCCCGAAGGCTTACCCCCGCCTCCCTGCGGAGGGCGGGAATCGCCTTCGTGCCCTCCGACAGAAACCGGAGGGGATCCGACCCTTCCCTCTCCGTCAGGGACATTCTCCTGCCCTACCGCCTGAAAGGACTGGCGAGGCATCCCGCGGAGGAGCTCCTTATGACCCGCGAGACCCTCGGCGCCGCCCGGGTGGAAGCCCTGCCGACGCGAACCGCCGGAAGCCTCTCGGGAGGGCAGCTCCAGCGGCTGGTGCTGGCCCGGGAGCTGGACGCCCGCCCGGCGGTCCTCATCCTCTGCGAGCCCGAATGGGGCCTCGATATCCGAAGCGTCGCCGACCTGCGAAAACGGCTCCGTGACGCCGCCGACGGCGGGGTCGCGGTGGTGATCCTCACGGATTCGCCTGAAACCGTCGGCGCCGAGGGATTATACGACGAGACCTTCGTGCTGAGGGAGGGCGTTCTCCGATGAAGACCCTGCCCCTGCGGCCCCGTTTCGATTATGCGCCCCTCGCGGCCTTCGCCGCGGCCTTCCTGGCGATCGTGACGGTGTTTGCCCTTTCCGCCGACGACCGGGGCGCCGCCCTCTCGGCCTTTTTCCTTAAGCCCTTTTCCTCCTGGTGGTACTTCGGGAACCTCCTCAACCTGGCGGCGCTCTACGCCCTGGCCGGGCTCGGGGCATCCCTGGCGCTCACGGGGGGAACCTTCAACCTGGGGGGAGAGGCGCAAATCTACCTTTCCGCCCTCGCGGCGGCGGTAACGCTGAACTCGGCAAGCGAAACAATGAGGCCCGCCGCCGCCATGGCCGCGGGCCTCGCCGCGGCCGTCCTGACCGGGGCCCTTTTGGGCTTTTTACCGGGACTCCTCAGGGTCTTGAGGGGAACCAGCGAACTGCTTACCTCCTTTCTCCTTTCCGCCGCGACGGTCCCCGCCGTGGACTATCTCATCGGGGGGCCTTTAAGGGACGCGTCGAAGAACCTCCTGGCCACCCGTGAAATTCCGGAAGCCCTCAGGCTCCTCTCCCTGGCGCCGCCCTCGTACCTCAACGTTTCCTTTCCCGCCGCGATTGCCCTGGCGGCGGGAATAGCCCTCTTCCTGCGCAGGACCGCCCCGGGTTACGCATTTAGGGTATCCGGGAGCGCCCCTGAATTCGCCCGTTTCGCCGGCTTGCCCGTGGGCGCGGTCATCCTGTGGGGAATGACGGCGGCGGGGGCCTTTCACGGGGCCGCGGGTTTCGCCGCCGTGGCCGGAACCTGGTACCGCTGCCACCAGGGCTTCTCCGCCGGCATGGGCTGGAGCGCCCTGGCGGCGGCCCTCATGGCCCGCGGGAACCCCTTGGCGGTCCTGCCCGCGGCCTTCCTCCTGGCCTGGCTCCAAAGCGCCAGCGGCGCCGCCCTCCTCTCTACCCGGCTCGGCTTTGACGCCGCCGCCCTCGCCCAGGCGGCCATCTTCCTGGTAGTCTCCGCCCGGTTGATCCGTGAACGGAGGAAGACACCGTGACGGCAGCCCTCCTTTCCATGGCGGAAGCGACCCTCTCCGTCGCGGCCCCGATCCTGCTTGCCGCCCTCGGGGCCCTCACGAGCGAGTACGCCGGGGTTTTGGCGGTTTTTATGGACGGGGCCATGACCCTCGCGGGATTCACCGCGATAGCGGTCACCTCCCTCACGGGACACCCCTTGGCGGGGCTTGCGGCCGCCGCAGTCTCCACGGTAACCCTTATGTACGGGGTGTCTCTTTTCACCGAGCGTACCGGCGCGAATCCCTTTCTCACGGGTTTAGGGGTCAATTTTCTCTCCCAGGGACTCACTTCCCTCCTTTCGGTAACCCTCTTCGGAACCCGGGGGGTAATACCCCTGGACGCGGCCGCACTAATGCATCCCCTGCCCCGGGGCTGGCCCGTCACCGCCGCCGCCTTCCTCATGGTGCCCCTGACCGCCTTCCTCCTTTACCGTACGGTTCCCGGCATCAACCTCCGCGTTTCGGGCAGCGATCCGGACCTGCTTGAATCCCGGGGCATATCGAGCGCACGGTACCGAACCCTTTCGTGGTGCGTCGCCGCCCTCTTCGCTTCCCTCGCGGGTTCCCTCCTTGCCTTCGACTTGGGGGCTTTTACCCCGGCCCTTAGCGCCGGCCGCGGCTGGACCGCCCTGGCGGCAGTCTACCTCGGCTACCGAAAGCCCTTTACCGTGGCCCTTGCGGTACTGGTCTTCGCCGCCGCGAATTCCCTGGCCAACGCCCTCCAGGGGAGCCTTCCCGTTCCCGCGACCGTGCTTTTGGGGCTTCCCTACGCCCTCGCCCTGGCGGCCTTCGCCCTGGCGCCCCAGAGGATTGCGCCTAGGGGGGAAAAGGCTTAGGCTTACTACATGAGCCGAAAGTGGAAAATCCGTCACCTCATCGCCGCCTCGACCATCGTCATCGTCCTATTCCTGACGGCGGTGCTTTCCCTGGCCGTGTCGACCTCGGTTTCCTCCGGAACGGAAGGGCGCATACGCTACGAGCTTTCCCAGCGCGCGCTTCAGGCCGCGGACCGTTTCGACCAGTTTCTTTGGTCCCGAAAGCAGGACATGCTCTTTCTTTCAAGCCTGCGTTTCGTCTTCCTCTCGGATGACCCGGCGCGGATCCGGGATACCTTAAACAGCCTGCAGGCGGCGGCCCCCATGTTCGCCTGGATCGGTTACGCGAACCCGGAAGGCACCGTAGTGGCAGCCTCCGGAGGCATTCTGGAGGGACAGTCCATCGCGGCGCGCCCGGTGTTCGCCGAAGGCATGAAGGGTTCCTTTGTCGGCGACGTGCACGAGGCCGTGCTACTGGCGAAGCTACTGCCGAATCCCTCCGGCGAACCCATGAAATTCGTGGACATGAGCTTCCGCATCGACGGAAGCGGCGGAAACCCGCTGGGAGTCGTGGCGGCCCACATCGACTGGCAATGGATGGAGGGTCTCAGGGATTCCTTCCTCGGGGTGGATACCGAAAAGGACACGGATCTCCTTATCCTCTCGGGGAAGGACGGCCAAATCATCCTCGGGCCCCCGGAGTCCCTCGGCATGACGGCGGCCCCTTACGTCCGGTACATCCAGGGATCCGACGGCTCATTCCGGGCAACCGGCGCCGGGGGCTCCGATTATCTTTTCGGTTACGCCCGGAGCAGGGGCTACGAGGATTTTCCCGGCTTTGACTGGGTGATACTGGTTCGGGAAACCGCCAATGAGGCCGAGGAAGACATCAACGCCCAAACCGGGGCTATCTGGGCCTCGGGGTTGCTGGCGGCCCTCCTCGCGAGCGCGGCCATGTGGTTCATGAGCCGCGCCGTGACCCGTCCCCTGGAATACCTTCTCAAACAGTCCGAGGCCCTCAGGCACGGCGACCCGGGAACGCTCCCCGCCAGAATCGACATCGTGGAAATTTCGGGAATCGCGGATTCCCTGAACGATCTCGCCCAGGATCTCGCGCGGATGGAGAGGATAGCCCTTCGGGATACCCTTACGGGGCTTTATAACCGATCCGGCGTCCGGGACTGGCTGAAGTCCGCTAAGGCCCGCGCCCGGCGGGAGGGCTTGTCCCTGGGAATTCTCATCCTGGATCTGGACGGCTTTAAGCCCGTAAACGACCGGTACGGGCACGAGGCGGGGGACGCGGTGCTTCAGGAAACGGCCCGGCGCCTCGCGGACATGGCCCGTACCGACGAGCTCGTCGCCCGCTGGGGGGGCGACGAATTCGTCGCGGTCACCTATACGCCCCCCGGGAACGGGACGGGCCTTGAGGCCCTGGCCGGCCGCATACTCGAGTACCTGAGAAAACCCATCTTCTGGGAGGGGACCGAGCTCCGGGTCAACTGCTCCATCGGGGGAACCCTGTGGGATCCCGAAAGCGGCAAAGCCTGGGAGGAAGCCCTCAAGACCGCGGATCAGGGACTCTACCGCTCGAAGCGTTCGGGAAAGGGACGCTTCACTCTGGCGTAAAAAAAAACAGTCCGGCCAACCAGCCGGACTGACTCGGTATCCCCTTTCGGAAAATTAATATACCGACAGGATCTTTTGCAGCCTTTCCTTGCCGATGATCTTCATGAACGAGGCCAGTCTCGGTCCCTGGTCCTTGTCGATAAGGGCGCGGTAGGTGGCGGTAAAGAGCGCCTTGGCCTCGATGCCGCATTCCGAAGCCGCGGCGTAGCAGAGCTCCGAAAGCCCCTTCTCGTCGACATCGTCCATCTTCGGGAGCACCTCGTCCCGAATCTTTAAAACCGCCTTCAGTTCGGGCCCCGAAATGTCCGCCTTGGAACCGTCCTTGCGGAGGGCAAAGCGGAAATCCTCCGGCGCGCATTCGGTAATCCAGTACCAGGCGCAGGCGGAGCGGGTCTTGAGCCGGTCGAGCTGCTCGGCCTTCACGTCGGGAAGCCCCGCGATCACCGCATCCACGTCCCCGTCGTTGGTCTGAAGGAGGTTGCACAGGTGCCGGAAGGGAATTTGGTATGATACGCAGGGGGGCATGCCCTCTACCTGGGAGAGCTCGTAAATCCGCCGTTCCTTCTCGAAGACCTCGTCGTTCTTGGCCTTCTCGATTCCCCAGGCGATCCGCTCGGTTTTGTCGTAATCCTCGTAGATCTTGATGACGTCGAGGTCAAAGCTGATGGTGAACTCCGTGTTCGGCCGGGTGCCCGCGAAAAGGTAGCGGGCAATCTCGGGCTGATAGACCCGGAGAACGTCCGGCAGGTCCACCACCTTGCCCTTGGAGGAGGACATCTTGCCCGGGGTTCCCTTAATGCCGATGAAGTCGTAGCGGAAGGTCACCGGGGCGGGCCAGTGATAGACCTCGTCGGCCACGTGCCGGGCGGTATCGAAGGAGCCTCCCTGGGAATGGTGGTCCTTTCCCGCGGGCTCGAAAACGGTATTCTCGTGCTTCCACCGCATGGGCCAGTCCACCCGCCACCCGAGCTTGATGCCCTTGGCGGTGCGGAGGTCCGCGGTTTCCCGGTGCCCGCACTCGCAGGAGTAGGTCACGCCCCACTCCCCGTCCCAGCCCTCTATAGCGGTGGTATCGCGGTTGCACTTGTCGCAGAACGCCGAGATAGGCCAGTACTCCTCGGTCATCTTATGCTCGTCGTCCCGGTAACGGTTGAGTATTTCCTTGAGCTTGTCCCGGTTTTCCAGGGCGGTCCGCATCCCCTGGGCATACATTCCCGACCGGTAGCGCTCGCTCTGGTAGAGGAATTCCGGATGAATGCCCACCTTGGGGAGCATGCTTTCCACGTCCACCTCATGGTGGCGGGCGTAGCTCGAATCCCGGCCGAAGGGATCGGGCACCATGGTTATGGGGAAGCGCAGGTGCTTTTCGAGAACTTCCTGATTGGGCATGTTGACGGGTACCTTGCGGAACACGTCGTAATCGTCCCAGGAATAGATAAAGCGCACCTTTTTGCCCCGGGAACGAAGGGCCCGAACGACGAGGTCCACGGAGATGATCTCTCGGAAATTGCCTATATGCACGGTTCCGGAGGGGGTAATGCCCGACGCGCAGGTATATACGTCGAGGTCGCCCCGCTCGCGGATGATCTTGTCGGCGGTCTGATCCGCCCAATGGGAAAGCTTT
>QKDA01000166.1 GCA_003246765.1 Spirochaetales bacterium
CTGACCCCGGCCTCGGCGGCCTGCCTGAGAACCTGATCCATTTTCGGCCCCTTGAGTATCCACTGAAAGAGCAGGATTTCGGGGAAGCCGGAAGGAACCGATGCCGCCGCGGGCATGGACGCCCCGGCCTTGGGGAGGGCCGGTTCCAGGGACTCAGGTTCCACTCCTCCCCTGCGCAGAACCGCGGTTTTCGCCTGCCGGTCCACGGATTCGGCGGTCATGGAAAGGAGCTCCCCGCCGGGAAACCGTACCTCCAGGGCGTCTCCGGCCGACAGCCGGAGGACCTGGACGAGATGCCTGAAATCCCTGCCCCTGAGGATGAGAGTGCCGGATGAATCAGGCAGGGTATCCGAGATGAACTGACGCACCGGAGAAGGGCCTCAGGGAAGTTCGCTTGATACGGAGGCAACCGACGATGCCCCGCCCTGAAGCTCAAGGACCGTCTTCGTGGACTCAAGCAAGCGGCGGACGTCTTCCTTCACGAGCACATCCACCGCCGCCTGGAGCTGTAGATCGTAGTCCAGGTCGTAGAGGGGGCTGATGTGGGTCCGGTAAAACTCCTGCATGATGAGCTTCTTGAGAATCCGAACGGAAACGGGCCAGGTTTTGGCAAGTTTAGCCGCCATGGCGTCCGCTTCGGCGGAGGACAGGGCGTTTCTCCCCGCCACCAGATCCGCGAGGGTCGTACCGTTTAGAAGATCCGCTAGGGCCTTCTCCTCAGCTTCGGTAAGCTCGGGCAGGAGCACTTCCCGGTCAGGGGCAATGCCCGTCTTGTCGATATTCGCCCCGCTGGGGGTGTAGTATCGGGCCATGGTCAGCTTCATCTGGTCGTTGTCAAAGAGGTCGATGACCTGCTGGACCGAGCCCTTTCCGTAACTCGTTTCCCCCACCAGGTAGGCGAGGTGATAGTCCTTAAGGGCCCCGGAAAGGATTTCCGCGGCGCTGGCGGAACCCTTGTTGATCAGTACAACCGTGGGCAGCCAGGGCTTAAAGGTGGTTTTGCCCGGACTGGCGTCGATCTCGCTCGATTCCTTACCGTTTCTCGATCGGGTTGAGACGATAACCCCGGAATCGATGAATTTATCCGCCACGTCGCCCACGCTCGTAATTAACCCACCCGGATTATTGCGGACATCGATGATGAGGGCCTTGTAGCCGGCCTTCTTGAAGGAATCAAGGGCGTCCTGTACCCGGGAGGCGGTGAGGGGCGTGAATTCGATTATGCGCAGGTAGCCGATGCGGCCGTCCATCATGGCGTATTTTACCGTGGGTACCTCGATGAGGGCTCTCGTGAGGGTAACGGGAAATTCAAGGCTCTTTCCCCGGCGAATTTGAACGGTAACCGGGGTGCCTACGGGCCCCCGCAGCTTGGAAAGAACCTCCGCCATGGTAATGTCCGCGGTTCCCGCGCCGTCTATCGCCATGATGAGGTCCCCGGGCTGGATACCGGCCTTCCAGCCGGGAGTGTCCTCGATGGGAGAGGCAACCTCGACCCATGCGGGCTTTTCGGGGGTCGATTGGGTGGGTTTGGTGATTGAAAGACCCACGCCGCCGAAGGCCCCGGTGGTGGTGTCCTTGAGATCCGTGCCCAGGAGGCTCTCGCTGTCGATATAGCTGGAGTAGGGATCCTCCAGGGCCTCGAGCATTCCCTTGAGGGCGCCCTTATAGAGAATCGAGGGATCCACCTCGTCGACGTAGTTCCGCTCAATAAAGCTGTAAACGTAATTGAAAAGCTGCAGGTACCGGGCAGAGGTTTTAGAGTCCCCCGTGTCCGCGAACAGGGCGGGGGCGCCAAGGCCGGTAAGGAGGAGGATTGCGGCCAGCAGGCTCGCTCCAATCCAGGTTTTTCGTGTTGCCATGGCGTCATTGTCGGGCTATGGCCGGGCTTTGTCAAGGACGCCGAAACCCCTTGACCGCGCCCGGGATGTTGCGTAGACTTCTATACAATGCAGCCAAAATCAGTCGTCTACCCCGTTATGCTGGCCTTGGAGCTCCTGCGCCTCTTTCTGGTCTTTTCGGCCGTCCTTCCTGCGGTACAGAATTCCCTGGTGTGGTACGCAGCCCTTCCTGCCCTCTGCCTTTCGTCAATCCTCTATTTCATGCTCGCCCTCGACGAGGGACGGTTCGTCCTTTGGCTTCCCCTTATCGCGCTCATGAAGGCCCTTGAAGCCTTTTCGCTCATCGTCTTCGCCCTCCTCGCCCTGCCCGAGGCCGTCGCATTCGGCATTGGCGGCTCCTCCTCGCCGGCGTCCTACCTTCCCTCCGCCGGCATCATCCTTGTCCTCGACGCGATCGGGGGGCTCTACGCGCACTGGAGAAATCGAAGCCTATGCAGGTAATACCCGTCGCTAGCGGCAAGGGAGGGGTCGGAAAAAGCCTTCTCTCGGCGAATCTCGCCATCGCCCTCGGACAGGCAGGGAAAAGGGTCCTCCTGGCGGATCTCGACCTGGGAGCCTCGAACCTCCACCTCGTGCTCGGGGTACCGTCGCCCAAAACGAGCATCGGCACATGGCTCACGGGGGGAGGTTCCCTGGAATCGGTGGTTCTTGAAACCCCCTGGCAGGGAGTCGAGTTTATCGCGGGGGATTCCGAAATACCCGGACTCACCTCCCTGCGGGCGCCCCAAAAGGCGGCCCTCACGAAGGGGCTCATGAGGTACGACGCGGACTATCTCATCCTGGATCTCGGAGCAGGGACCCACCTCGGGATACTGGACTTCTTCCTCCTTTCCCCCCAGGGCATCGTGGTCACGGCCCCGACGGTCACGGCGACCTTGAACGCCTACCTCTTCCTCAAGAACGCGGTGTTCCGCCTCATGTACGACTGCTTTAAGAAGGGGTCCGCCGCCTGGAACCGGCTGGAGGCCCTGAAGAACGACACCGCCTCCCTCCAGCGCATGTACATCCCCCGAATCATCGAGGAGATCGACCGGGTAGATCCGGAAAGCACCGCGAAATTCCGCCGCGCCCTGGAAAGCTTTCACCCCCGCCTCGTGATGAACATGATCGAGGACCCGAAAGACGCCGACAAGGCCCTGAAGATCCGGCGTTCCTGCCGGGAGTACCTGAATCTCGACCTCGAACACCTCGGGGTCATCTACCGGGACTCCCTGCAAGACACGGCGCTCGCCTCCCGCCTTCCGGTCATAGCGTATAAGCCCCAGGCGATTCTCTCCCAGGCGGTATACCGGATAGCGGACAAGATACTCCAGTCCGAGACCGAAAGCTTCGAGGCCTTCGCGGACTTTGCCGACGAGAGCTTCCAGGCGGCCGAAATGGAAGCGGCCATAGACTACGACTCCAAGATGAATTACGTGGAGGAGCTCGTCGGGAGCGGCGCCCTGTCTATGGGAGACCTGGCGGAAACCATCAAGTCCCAACAGCACGAGATAACCGTTCTTCGCCGGGAAAACCAACTCCTTAAAACCAAACTCGCCCTCGCCCTGCAGCAGGGTTACCGCCTTTAGGCTGACGGAGAAAAGGAATGGCGCGCAACCCCTGGCGGATTGAAATGCATCCGAGACACAAGCGATGGTACCTCACCGTCCCCGCGGGAACCCCCGCGGACCGGTATCCCACGGTCGAGGAGATACGGCAAGCCGCCCTCGGCGAGGGAATCGAGGCTCGGATGCTCCTGCGGGAGGAAAGCCTTCAGCGGTACCTGGACCGAGCCCTGGAAACGACTGGGGAGGAAGCCTCCTTCCCCATAGTGATTGAACCGAACTTTGACGCGCGAATCACCATCAGCCCAGACAAAACGGCGGCCCGGCTTTATCTCCGGAAGGCTTCCGCCCCGGCGGCAGCCCTGGACATGAAGATCATCGGGAACGCCATCTCCAACAGCCGCATCCAGGGATTGGATCTCGCGAGGGTAAAGGCGGATATCGAGGCCTTCAGGCAATCCGCCGACATGGAGCTCAGCGACTACCTCCTGGCCGAGGGAACTCCCCCCGGACGGGGCCCGGACCGCGAACTGGTCCCCCTGGTGGAATGGCTGCCCGAGGAAAAGCGCGACGAGATCGCGCCCCGGATCATCGCCCTTATAGCCGCCCAGGGCCCGGCCGCCATGCCGAAACTGGAACCCTCGGCCCTGAAAATCGCACCGGTCGAGAAAGACGCCATTGCCCTTAGCTTTACCCCCGCCGAGTTCGGGACCCCCGGAATGGACGTTCACGGAAAGGAAATCCCCGGCCTCCCCGGCAATGATCCCTTCATCCAAAGCCTCTACGGGGCAGCCCTGGGACCCCAGGGGGTGAAGGCCGACAAGTCCGGCATGCTTGCCCTCTTCGAGGAGAACGGCGTGTTCCGGGTATGGGTGTTCCCCTATGCGGACGCCCGCGCCACGGTAACCGTCACCCCCGACGACATGCTCGCCACGATCATCCTCGAAAGCGAGGAGGGAATCGGACTCCCCCTGACCCTGGAACTGGCCCGATCCGCCATCGAGGCAAAGGGAATCAAGGGCGGCATAAGCGACGGCGAGATCCTCAAGGCCATCAAGGAAGCCCAGTCGAGCAAGTCAAAGCGGGAGCTTACCCTGGCCAGGGGAAAGCCCGCGGTGCCCGCGGGGAGCCCCGACATAACCTGGACCCTTCAGTTTTCGGCAAGCCAAACGTCGGTCTCGGTGCTCAAGGACCAGGAGATCCTCTCTTGGAAGGTAGCCGCCGCGAACCAGGACGGGGTCAACGTCTTCGGCGCGGTGCTGAAGGCCTCGGAAGCGGCGAAACTTGACTTGCCGGGCCACGACGATACGGTCCGCACCGAGGCGGGAGCCGACGGCAGGGACAGGATGATAACGAACCGCCCCGGGGAACTGACCTTCAGGGAAGGAGTCCTTTCGGTCTCGGGAACCCGCAAGTTAGAGCGGGACATCGACGAGTCCAGCGGCGACATCGCCTTCCCGGGCGACCTTGAACTGGTAGGGAACGTAGCCTCCGGCAGGAGCGTACGGGCCGAGGGAAGCCTCACCATGAAGGGAAGCGCCGGCGCGAGCCTTCTCGCCGCGAACGGGGTCGTTTTCATCGACGGGGGCATCAAGGGGGGCGGCTCGGGAACGGTCTGGTCAAAACAGACCATCGATCTCACCTTTGCCGAAAACGCCCGCATCCTGGCGGGTTACGATATTTCCATCGAGCGGTACTGCTTCCAATGCGTGATCAAGACCAACGGCAAGCTTCTCATGAAGGGTAACCCCGGCGCCCTCCTCGGAGGGTCCATCCAGGCCTCAAAGGGAGTGGAGGTCTTCGAACTCGGCTCCTCCAAGACAATCCGCACCACCATCTCCTTCGGCCAAAACTATCTCGTCCGAGACCAGATCAACGTGTGCGAGAAGGAGGCCCTCTCCATCAAGGACACGGTCAAGCGCATCGACGCGCAGATGGCAAAGCTCACGAACCAGGATCCCCGAATCCACGAGTTGAGGCAAAAGAAGCTCGAGCTCCTGAAGAGGAACGACAAGCTTACCCTCCGCATCTTTACCCTCAAGGAACAGTTCGAGGCCCATATCGTCTCTTCGATCCGGGTGGAAAACACCGTATGGCCCGGGGTGGTCCTTGAGAGCCACGGCCGCTACTACGAGGTGCGCGAACGGCGAAACCACGTGGTTTTCATATTCGACCAGGCAACGGGTCAGATAACCTGCACGCCAATATCCGAAGTTGAGGAGTTATAAAACATGTTCGCGTATATCACCTATCCCTCATGGATCAGCCCGGAGATAATCCCCGGCGTACCGCTGCTTCGCTGGTACGGGCTCATGTATATTTTCGCCTTCGCCACGGCCTATCTCCTGTTTTCCCTCCAGGTAAAAAGGGGAGAACTGCAGCGCGCCGACGGGGGCAGGGACGTGACCCAGGACGACGTCATATCCTTCTTCACCTGGGGCATTTTCGGGCTCCTTCTCGGGGCCAGGATCTTCTCGACCCTGGTCTACGACACCAGCGGCATTTACTGGCGCCGGCCCTGGCTAATCTTCTGGCCGATGCAGGACGGGCAATGGACTGGGCTCCAGGGAATGTCCTATCACGGCGGTTTTATAGGCGGCCTCGCGGGCATGATCCTGTGGACCCTCAGGAACAACCGCTCTCCCCTCGCCTGGATCGACGCCATGGCCGCCTCGATTCCCCTGGGCTACACCTTCGGGCGGCTCGGCAACTTCCTGAACGGCGAGCTCTACGGACGGGTTACCGCGTCCCCGGCGGGGATGGTGTTCCCCTCGGCCCAGCGATTTTCCCTCGCGGAGGAGTGGGTCCGGGCCACCGCCGAGAAGATCGGCATGGCGGTTCCCTCGGGAGCGGCCTTCGTGAACCTTCCCAGGCATCCGAGCCAGCTCTACGAAGCCCTGTTCGAGGGTCTCGTACTTTGGGCGGTTATCTGGTTCGCGTTCCGCAAGAGGAAGCCCTTTAACGGCATGATCGCGGCGGTCTATACCATCGGGTACGGCCTCGTGCGGTTCGTCATCGAATATTTCCGGGAACCCGACGTGGATATAGGCTACCGGATTTCCGCCAGCGGAATCCCTTCCCCGACCTACCTGAACGAATCCCTCCTGAACCTTTCCACCGGGCAGATCCTCTGCCTCCTCATGATCTTCGGGGGAGGGCTCTTCCTGGCCTTCCGGGCGGTCAGGAGCGCGCGGCATGGGACGTGACCGCACCTCTCTCATGGGAGACTACAACGACCGGCTCGACGAGATCCGGTCGCTCATCTACAGCCTCCTCGAATTCGACGAGGAAGACTGGTCGGAAAAAAAGAACCTCGCGAAACGCGAGGTTCTTTACGCGATAAACGAACTGAGGATTTCCGCGGAAAACCTTTAGCCCCGGCCCGTGCCGGGGCAGCGGATCAAGGCTTTCGGGTCAGGATTCCCGCCAGCGCCTCCGCCGTGAAGCCGAGATGGGCGGCCACCTTGTCCCCGGGCCCGGATTCGCCGAAGCGGTCGATGGAAAGGTGATCCTCGCGGTCCTTGGTCCAGCCCTCCCACCCGGTTTTTGTTCCCGCCTCGGCGGTAACGATCCGCAAACTGCCCTCTTTCCCCCCAAGAATGGTCTCCCGCAGGAGTTCAGGCTGGGACTCGAAGGTTTCCTTGGACATCACCGAAACGACCCTCACCTTCATGGGTGCAGCGAGTTCGGCCGCCTTGACGGCGAGAGAAACCTCGGAACCCGTGGCCAGGACCGTGGCGTCGGGCACGTCCCCGCCCTTTCTCACGACATAGGCGCCGCACTCGATCGTGTGCCGCCAGTCGGGATCGTCCTTCGAAAGCACGGGAAGGTTCTGCCGGCTCAGCACCAGGCAGGAGGGACCGTCAGCGCGGGCCAGGGCCTCTTTCCACGCGTAAAAGGTTTCCTCCGCGTCCGCGGGACGGTAGACCTTAACGTTGGGAATCATCCTGAGGGAGGCGACGGTTTCGACGGGCTGATGGGTGGGTCCGTCCTCGCCGAGATACACCGAGTCGTGGGTGAGCACGTAGATCGAGGGAATCTTCATGAGCGCCGCAAGCCGGAGCGCCGGCCTCAGGTAGTCGGAGAACACCAGGAAGGTGGCGCAGAAGGAACGGAAACCGCCGTGCAGCTGAATGCCGTTGGCCACGGCGGCCATGGCGAACTCCCTAATGCCGAAATGTAGATAGCGGCCGTCCCGGGATTCAGGGCCGTAAGCCGCCGCACCCTTGAGGGCTACCGCGTTGGGACCCTGAAGGTCCGCGGAGCCGCCGACCAGGTTGGGAAGCACCTTGGCGAAGGCGTTGAGGGCAGTCTGGGAAGCGGTCCTGGTGGCGATTTTCTCGTCAGCACCGACTTCGGGAGCCTTGACCGAGGCCAGGAGGGCCGGGTTGATCCCGCCGGGGGCCATAGCCTCGTCCCAGGAGGAGCGAAGCTCGGGATACTTCCCTGACCAGGCCTCGAACAGCGCGTTCCAGTCGGCCTCGGCGGCGGAGAAGGAGGCCTTTCTCCCCTTGAAATATTCGTATGCCTCCGGGAGAACCTGAAAGTCCGCGGAAGGATCGAGGCCCAGGTTACGCTTGGCCTCGGCCACTCCCTCGGCGCCGAGGGGCGCTCCGTGGGCCTTTGCGGACCCCGCCACCGTGGGGGCGCCCTTGCCGATCACCGACTTGAGCATGATGAGAGAGGGACGCAGGGCATCAGCCTTGGCCTCGGAAACGAGGCGTTCAATTCCCGCGGTATCGTACATGTCCCCGGAGAGAACCTGCCATCCGTAGGAGGCGTACCTCCCGGCGACGTCTTCCGAAAAGGTCATGTCCGTGGAACCGTCGATGCAGATGCGGTTCTCGTCGTAGAAGACGATGAGCTTTCCCAGCTTGAGGTGCCCCGCGAGGCTTGAGGCCTCGGAGGAAACCCCCTCCATGAGGCAGCCCTCCCCCACCAGGGCGTAGGTATAGTGGTTTACGGGGGCGAAATCGCCGCGGTTGAACCGCGCGGCGAGCATGCTCTCGGCGACGGCCATTCCCACCGCATGGGAAACCCCCTGACCCAGGGGGCCCGTGGTGGCCTCGACGCCCTCGGTGTAGCCGTATTCGGGATGCCCCGGGCAGCGGGATCCGATCTGGCGGAAGGCCTTTATGTCGTCCAGGGAAACGGGATAGCCCGCGAGGTGCAGGATGGAATACAGGAACATGGAGCCGTGGCCCGCGGAAAGGACGAAACGGTCCCGGTCGGCCCATCGGGGGTTGGCGGGATTATGCCTCAAAATCTTTCCGTACAGTACGGCCGCGAGTTCCGCCGCGCCGAGGGGAAGGCCCGGATGGCCCGAATTGGCCTTTTGGATGGCGTCCATGGACAGGCTTCGTACGGAAAGCGCCACGGCTTCGAGTTGGTCTCTCATGTGAATGACTCCTTGCTGCGTTGGTTCAATACCCTAAAGGTACTTTTTTATCCCTTCGATCAATTCTTCGGTATCGGGCTTTTTCCTTAGAAAGGATCGAAATTCATCCTGCTGGAAGAGAAAAGAAAGCTGCGACAGGGCGTGTAGATGGGACTGCGGCTCCCCCGAAAGGATGACGAACAGGGCGTACACCGGCTTTCTGTCGAGGGAGTCGAAGTTGACCGGGCGGTCCGGAAAGCAGACGAATATACGTTCGTCCTCGGCGCGCCTCACCAGGGGGGTGCGGGGATGGGGCAAGGCGATGCCGTTACCAACGGCGGTGGTCATGAGCCGCTCCCGTTCCGCGAGGCCCGTCACGAAGGCCTCCGGATCGATGCCCGCGGGCAGGGATACCCGGGCGGCGATATCCGCGAAAAGCCCTTCCGGGGTGGAGCCCGAAAGGTTATAGTGCACCCCGCCGGCGCGGATTGCGGCGAGGAAAGAGGACCGCTCACGCATCGGGGTGCTCCCCCGGGCTCCCGGGGACCCGCACGATGGACAGCCTACGGTCGATCAGGATGGGCAGCACGTTTTGAATAACCGACTGAGCATCCAGAAAATGCTCTTCCATGCCCTCAAGGTTGCCCCAAGCGGCGTCCAGGTCAAGGGCTTCGCCTTCGGCGGGAAAATCCAGAGATTCCATGGAAGGGATGAGGTGGCCCATGATCTGCATGAGCACGATGGGCCACTGGTCGGGAATGGTTTCGGGTCGGATTTTGCTCTGCCTCAGGGAAAGCACCAGGGCCGTAAGGTCTCCGTGAAGTTTAACCATGCGGCCCCGCAGCTGTCCCCGCTCATAATCGGCAAAGCGGTTGTAGCGGGGCTCCCGGTAGGAGCGGGAAATCCGGACCGCCCGCTCGATCAGGGGAGCGGCGATGGATCCGTGCGCCAGTGAGGGGGGGAGCAGCCGTTCTATCGTGCCCGCCGCGTCCGCCTCTCGGCGGAAAAGCCCGTCGAGCACGTAGGATTCGATGATTCTCTCGTTCAGCGGAAGGGAAAGATTGGCCAGGGTTTCCTCGGTTATGGAGGCGGGTTTCGAGGGAAGGGTAAAGTTCCAGTCATTTTGGGAGGGAATCTCCGTTCCCGCGTGCCAAAGCCGGGTTTCCACCCCGAAGTATTCCAGGGAAACCGCGGAGGACCGCTCGAGGTACTCGAAAAGGGGCGGTCCATGAATCGTGTCCAAGATCTCGTGGCGCAGGTACCAGGCGAAGGCCAACTGCTCGTCGATGCTCGCGGAGGGACCATGAATGGAAAAGCATTCCTTGAGGGCCTCGTCCATGGCGGAAATCCAGGCGCTCTCCCTTTCGCGGTCAATATCCTTCCCGTGAAGCACCTCCAAATCGAAGGTTCCCGTCTTCCAGTCCGCCAGGCGGGCGATGATCCGGTCTCCCGGGGAGAAGCTCTCGTTCCAGTAGAACTCCCGTCCGTCAAAGGCGGTTACCCCCATCTCCAGGGGATCCCCATAGTCGAGTTCCGAGAGAATCCTCTCGTTATCCTCGTTATCCATGGCCAGATACTGGGGGGCGTATTCCTCCCCGAACAAGGCGTACCGGGGGTATAGTTCCGAGGGGGAGGCGTTCAGCAGCACCTTTGGCAGCTCCGCGCCCCGATAGCGCAGTACATATTCGTGGGGAAGAACCGCCGGATTGGGAAAGGGCACGAGGGACGAGGCGGGAACGATGACCCCCGCGGAAAGGTCGGAACGGCTCGGGGTGAGGGAGGCGCTTTTCCCCGTAAACAAAGCCGCCCTGCTTACCCACCGGGAAGCCCTTCCGTCCACCGAGGGACTTAGGTAGGCGAGCTGATTATAGTGTAGATAATCCGATATATCATCCAAGGCCGTCTTCGTGACCGGTTCATTGAGAAACCGGAGCAACGAAGCGAGCTCGAACGGCTCAACGGTAGTCACCAAAAAGGTTGAAAGCCGTTCTTCAAACACTGCATCCATCGGCTTAGTTTATACCATTCAGGGCCTCCGTTGCCAGTATGTGAGCCCCTAAGACCCAGGAAAGACCCCTTAAGGCACGGATACTGTGTCATATTGATACTGCGATTAGAGAAAATATGACACATATATTCCAGTAGGGATGTGCCATGATTCTGAATCCTTTGTTATCTTCATATAATACAAGGAAATATTTTTTGACCTCAAAGAACATCAATGTTGGCACGTTTTTTGCATATTACTTGGTGTCGGAGCAGTGCCTCAGGGACACGCCCGGCACCGGTAAATCCGGAAAAACTTACATCAATTTTTTGGAGGTTCATTATGAACACGCTCAGCATTTTCAACCCCGCCTTCGCTTCCGATCTCTTCGACGCCTTTGACCGGGACTTCTACATTCCCGCATCCTCCGGATTCTCCCCGAGGGTGGACGTGAGGGAGACCGACGAGGCCTATCTTTTCGACATGGACCTTCCGGGCCGCTCGGAGAACGACGTAGAGCTCAGTCTCAAGGACAGGGTATTGACCATCGCCTCCGTTAAGGAAGCGGGAAAGGACGGCTCAAAGGCCGAATCCAAGGCGGAATACCTGATTCGGGAGAGAAGGGAGGAACCCTTCGCAAGGCGTTTTACCCTTCCCCAGGACATCGACAGCGAGAAGGTGGAGGCGAGCTTCCGCAACGGAGTGCTTTCCATAAAGGTGCCCCGGAAACCCGAAAGCCAGCCCCGGCAGATACTCATTAAATCGGCTTAAGGATCGCTTCAAGGCCCCCTCGGGTTCTCCTCCCCCGAGGGGGCCTTTTTTTTGACCCTTGCATCGGAATCGTCCCTTCGGATAGAATCCCGCCCATGAAAACACACCACGCAACCGGAGGCGCCGACGGCGGCTCCCACCTCCCCCAAGAAACCGCGCCCCGCGGAACCCGTTTCTTGCCGGTAATTACCGGACTCTTTGTCGGGATCCTCATTCTCTCCAACATCCTGGCCGCCAAGATGGTCAGGATAGGCCCCTTCGTCTTTGACGGGGGAACCCTCCTTTTCCCGCTTTCGTACATCTTCGGCGACGTGCTCACCGAGGTCTACGGCTACCGGGAATCGCGCAAGGTCATCTGGACCGGCATGGCCATGCTTGTCCTCATGAGCCTGAACATCTGGCTCATCGGGCATCTCCCGGCGGATCCCTCCTGGACCCTCCAGGCTTACTACGACGGAATCCTCATGCAGATGCCCCGCATCGCCCTGGGAAGCATAATCGCGTATTTCCTCGGGGAATGGTCCAACTCGGCAGTGCTCTCCCGGATGAAGGTTGTCATGGGAGGCAAACGGCTGTGGGCCCGCACCATCGGCTCTACCTTGGTGGGAGAGGCCCTGGACAGCGCGGTATTCGTGCTGATCGCCTTCCTCGGCGCCTATCCCCTGGAGGTTCTCGCGGTCATGATCGGTTCCAACTACCTTTTCAAGACGTCGATTGAAGCCCTGTTTACGCCCTTAACCTACGCGGTGGTGGGCTTTCTCAAGCGCAAGGAAGGCAGCGACGTGTATGACCTCCACGTAAGCTACAACCCCTTGCCGGTTGCGGACTGACGCGGTAGAGGCAAACGAACGCGGTTCCGGCGAAAAGGAAACCGGAACCGCCCTTCCCCACTCCTTACATAAAGCTCCGATATCGGCTATAATGGATAACCTATGGGCAAAACCTACGTTTTCGTTAACCAGAAAGGCGGTGTGGGAAAGACCACGTCGGCGATAAACATCGGCGCCTACCTCGCCCTCGCGGGAAAGAAGACCCTTCTTGTCGACTTCGACTCCCAGGGAAACATGACCTCCGGCGTCGGGGTGGACCGCGAAAAGCCTACCGTATACGACCTCCTGGCGGGTTCCGCCCCGATTCATTCGGTCATGCGCGACTCGGCGGTTCCGGGGCTTTCGGTTATACCCGCATCCATCGATCTGTCGGGCGCCGCCATTGAGCTGGTAGACCAGGAAAAGCGCGAGTTTTACCTGAAAAATGCCCTGGAACCGGTCAAGAAAGACTTTGACTACATTCTCATCGACTGCCCGCCATCCCTCGGGATCCTTACCCTCAACGGCCTCGTGGCCGCCGACGGGGTGCTCATTCCCCTCCAGTGCGAGTATTTCGCCCTCGAGGGGCTTACCCTGCTCCTGCAAACCGTGAAGAAGGTTCAAAAAACCCTGAACCCCGCCCTGGACATAGGGGGAATCTTCTTTACCATGTTCGACTCCCGTACCAAGCTCGCCCAGGACGTGGTGCAGCAGGTGACTTCCTACTTTAAAGACCGCGTCTTTTCCACGATCATCCCGAGAAACGTGCGGCTTTCCGAGGCGCCCTCCCACGGGCTCCCCATATGCAAGTACGACGCCCTCTGCGTCGGCGCCCGAAGTTATGAAAAACTCGCGAAAGAGGTGATGGAACGTGGCTAAAACAGGCGGCCTGGGACGGGGTCTCGGGGCCTTACTCGACGATTCGGAAGACCGGGAAACGGAACTGCCGCGAGGCGAAGCTCCCCGGGGGGCGGGAACGGAACTTTTCATAAATCCCTCGCTCTTAAAGCCCAACCCCCACCAGCCCCGGAGGGAATTCGACGAGGAAGCGCTCCGGGAACTGGCGGATTCCATCCGGGAACACGGAATCATCCAGCCGATCATCGCCGAAGAGGCGGGAGACGGCACCTACTATATCATCGCGGGGGAAAGGCGTACCCGGGCGGCCCGCATGGCGGGGCTCACGGCGGTTCCCGTCATCGTCAAGAAATTCTCGGACGGGCGAAAGCTCGAGGTCGCCCTCATAGAGAACATCCAGAGGGAAAACCTCAACGCCATCGAAGAAGCCCAGGCCTACCACAAGCTCATGGCCCTCGGCAACCTGAGCCAGGAGGAGGCCGCCGCCAGGGTCGGAAAGAGCCGATCCGCCGTCGCCAACGCCCTCAGGCTCCTCAAGCTCCCGGAGGACATGCAGTCCTCCCTCGCCTCGGGTCAGATCACCAGCGGCCACGCCAGGGCCATCCTCTCGGTCATCAACCCCGCGGACCAGAGAATCCTCTTCGGGAGGGTCGTGGGAAACGGGCTTTCGGTACGGGACACGGAACGGATGGCGGGAGAGCTCAACGGCGGAAGCCGGGCGGGATCGGCCCCTGAACCGGCGAAAAAGAAGGAAGGCGACCCGGGACGGGAGGCTGAACTTCGTGCCCTGGAGCAGCGGTTCATCGACGTCCTCGGCACCAAGGTCATGGTGAAGGGCAGCATGAGCCGGGGCACCGTCGAAATTTCCTTTTATTCCCGGGATGACCTGGAGCGTATTTACGCCCTCATAGACGCACAGCGTCAGTAAGGACATTCAGCCGCGGCGGACCGTGAACTCCCGCTGGGGTAATTTCTCGAACAGTTCCGTGCGCCGCCTCTCCCTCTCGTAGAGCTCTTCCTGTATCCTCACGGGGGCTTCCCCATCCGCCGGGGAGCGCCTGACCCAGCTGCCGTCGCTCTGCAGGCAGTGGGACTTCACGTTGTCGGAAAAATAGAGCTGAAGCACGTCCCTCACGGTCTTCCGGATCGATTCCTGGAGAAGGGGGAACATGAGCTCGACCCGGCGGTCCAGGTTCCTGCTCATCCAGTCGGCGCTGGCGAGGTAAACCTCGGACGAACCGGAATTGTCAAAGCAGAAGATCCTCGTATGCTCCAGGTAGCGGTCTATCACGCTCACGACGGTAATGTTCTCGCTCAGGCCCCTCACCCCGGGCACGAGCATGCATACCCCCCGGACGTTCAGGAACACCTTAACGCCGGCGCGGCTCGCCCGGTACAGGGCCTCGATGATTTCCGGATCCGCGAGGCTGTTCATCTTGGCCATGATGCGACCGGGACATTCCGGGGTGGACCGTTCGATCTCCCGGTCGATCAGGCTGAGGAGCCTCGATTTTAGGTCAATCGGGGCCATCACGAGACGCCGGGTATTCATGATCGCGGAGTAACCCGAAATCATGTTGAAGAACACCGTGGCGTCGCCGGCGATCTCCTCGTTGGTGGTGAACAGGGACATGTCCACGTAGAACCGCGCGGTCTTGTCGTTGTAGTTTCCCGTGGACAGGTGCACGTAGCGGCGGATGCCCTCGGGCTCCCGGCGAACCACCAGGAGAATCTTGGCGTGCACCTTCAGGCGGGCGATGCCGTACACGACGATAATGCCCGCCTGCTCGAGGCGCTGTCCCCAGGTGATGTTGCGCTCCTCGTCAAAGCGGGCCTTGAGCTCCACGAATACCGTCACGTGCTTGCCCGAACGGGCGGCCCGTTCCAGGGCCCGGATGATCGGCGAGTCGCCGCTGGTCCGGTAAAGGGTCATCTTGATGGCGAGGACCGCCGGATCGTCGGCGGCGTCGTTGATGAAGCGGAGCACGGGCTCATAGGACTGGTAGGGCACGTGAAGGAGCACGTCGGTGCGCTTAAGCTCGTCCCACAGGGGGGCGTCGGGGCTCAAGTCCACGGGCCAAAAAGAGTTCCAATGGGGGTTCCTGAGGCGGTCGAGCCCCTCCGCGTTGGCCAGCTCCACCAGGGTCGGCAGGTCAATGGGCCCGGGAACGCGGTACAGGTCCCTGTCGGAAAGGCCCATGGCCTCCTTGAGGGATTCCAGGATCACGGGGCTGTCGCCCGTGCAGAGCATGCGCACCGGCACGGAGGAAAGCCGGGAAACCAGCACCTCCTGAATGGCCTTGATAAAATCGTCGTCCCTTTCCTCGTCTACCGCCCGGTCCGCGTCCCTAGCAACCTTGAAGAGGAGGCTTTCCCGAATGCTGAAGCCCGGAAAGAGCCGCTGCCCGAAGGTCCGCACCACGTCGTCCAAGAGGGTGAAGTAACGCCTGCCCCCCTCCTGGGGAAGCCATACCACCCGGGGAATGCTCGCGGGAATCTGGACGATCGCGATGGGCGGAGGGGCGTCCCCGGAACCTTCCGGACCGGGGGCGGACAGCACCCCCGAGGCCTCCAGGAAGGCCGCCAAGGGCCCCGAGGGCATGGGCATGGCGCTTTCCAAGAGAAAGGCCGCGTGGAGCCTGAGGTTGCCGATGCTTGGAAGCCCCCCCTGTCCGGAGGTCCGAAGGGGAGTGAGCAGGGGGAACGCCTCGTCCATAAAAAAGGAGTCGAGAAAACGCAGCTGCGGCGGGGTGTAATCCCGGGGAGAGACATACACCACGCCCTCCCGCTCGAGACCGGGGATTATGTCGTCCCGGAGGCAGCCGAACTGGGCGTCCACCAGGGCGTGAACCCGCTCGGAGATGCGCGCGAGCTGCTCCTCGGCGGTCAACCCCGAGATATCCCTGAGTTCCGGGTCTCTTTTCGCCCGCTCCTTGAGACCCGCCACCCGGACCATGAAGAACTCGTCGAAGTTGGAGGCCACGATGGTGAGAAAGCGCAGCCGCTCCAGCAGGGGCACGTCCTTGCTAAGGGCCTCGTTCAGCACCCGGGCGTTAAACTCTATCCAGGAAAGCTCGCGGCTGAAAAGCCGGGTACGTTCTTCGCTCATGCCATACTACCTCAAACCATGATAAGCCGATAGCCGAAAAGGTCCTCGAAGAGATCGGCCTTTTCCTCGAGGGCCAGCCGCTCGAGGCTAACGTCGTGGGTCCCCCTCGCCCTCAGATAGAGGGTATCCTTGGCGAACTCGATGTCGAAATCGTCGATATGCTGCGAGTGACCGCGGTCAAGGGCGTCCGCGATGCGCAGCAGGGAAGAAAGCTTGAGCACCATGGTCCGGTCCGCCCGGGGAAGGGCCACGTAGGCGCCGTGGGCGGCGTTGGGCACTTCCGAGCGGTGGTAGCGCACCACGTTGGAGAGTATGTTCATGTCTTCCTTGTTGATCCCGAAGATGTCGGAATGCATGACGATGTACTGGCTGTGGATATGGTGGTCCGAGGAGCGTATGAAGGTGCCCACGTCGTGGAGGATCGCGGCGATCTCCAGGATGAGCCGGGCGTGCCGGTCGAGGCCGAGCTCGTCCTCGAGGCAGTCGTAGAGCTTCAGGGCTATGCGGGTCACGTAGCGGGCGTGGGCCTCGTCGAAGTGGAACTTCTTGCCCAGGGTCATGGCGGAAGCCACCACCTGGCCGTCGAACTCCTCCCTCACCACGGGATCGGGACCCGCGAGCTTGGAGATGATTACCCCCTCGCGGATGGAGAGGTTCGGCACGATTAACGTCTCGGCCTTGGTGATTTCCAGGAAGAACTGATAGGCCAGGAGGCCGGGCCCCAGGGTCTCCGCTTCCCCGTAGCTGACGCCGAAACGCTGCACGAGCTCCTCGGGCCCCATGGCGCCGACGCGGTTCACGAAGGCAATGAACTCCTCCCGGCCGATCACGGCGTAGAGCTCCGAGACGAGACTGCCCACGGTTCGGGCCGCCAGGCGGGCGTCGCTTCCGATGGCGATGAGCTGGCGCACCAGGTCCAGGCGGAATTCCGTGTTCAGCCGCTCGCCGGTGGTCCTGATATATTCCCCGAGGAACCGGCGCATGTCCTTGTCGGAGCCGCGCATGGCCTTCACCTGTTCCTCGATGATGACCGTACCCATCCGGAAGCTGTGGGCCGCCACCATCTTCCCCTTGCGGAGGACCATGATCTCGGTAGAACCGCCCCCGACGTCCATGATAAGGGAATTTGCCTTGGAAATTTTTGCGGGAGCGTCCGCGAGGGCGTACTTGACCGCCAGGTACATGAGGCGGTTTTCCTCGATCCCGTCGACGACCCTGACCCGGTAGCCCGTCTTGACCGCCAGCCGATCCAGGATGGAATCGCGGTTTTTCGCCTCCCGGATGGCGCTGGTGGCGATAACCGTCACGTGATCAGCCTCGATCTTCCATCCGTCGAGTATCTCCCGGTAGCGGTAAAAAATGCCGAGGCACTGCAGCAGGGATTCCCGGGAAATCACCCCCGAGGCGAAAACGTCCCTTCCGAGGGCCAAGGCCCGCTCCGCGCGGTCGATGACCCTCCAGGTTCCCTGAACGCCCACCTCCGCCACGAGAAGCCTTATGCCCGTGGCGCCGATCTCGATTACCGCCTCCAGCTGAGGCCCCTCGCGAGAGTTCATGGTCAGAGCTTGTCGATAAGCATGGAGCATTTCCCCGAGGGGATGGGCAGGGTCTTTTTCTTTTGGCCCAGGATATTGATCGTGAAGTAGTAGAGCTTCTCGCTTTCCATGTGAATCTCCCATCCCCTGAGGCTCTTGTTCGAGAGGATGGTGATAAGGTTCCGCTTGAGGCTCAGGTTCTCTATCCCCATAACCTCGAGGTTGGGGATAATCCAGTCCACGGTCTTTCGCGGGAGGCTTATGGAGAGGCCGATGATGTTCTCGATCATGAGGGCGATGGTGGAAAGCCCCGTGTAGGGAAGGTACTGCTTTCGGGGGAATCCCTCGCGGCCGGGCCACTCGGCGGGGCCTTCCTTTTGGGGAAGATACGCCTCCCAGAGGTGGCCCTTGTTGTGTTCCCCGTTTGGCGAGAGGGCGTCCAGCACGTAGTAGAGGTGGCGGATGGTGCACTCCCGGGCGAGGTCCCAGCGGTTGTACTTTTCCAGGCCCTTTACCACCATGAAGGTGAAAGGCGCGAAGACGCTCCCCCGGTAGCCCATCCCGCGGCTGTCGTAGTCGGGATCGTCCGCGGAGAGGGAGGGAAAGGGGTGATCCACCCCGAAGGTGGCGGGATTCTGAAGGTGGGCGATGAGCCGCTCCGCCTTATCCTCGTTGGGTATTTCCGCCAGGAGTGGCCAAAAGCCCGCGATGGTCTTCTGGGGCAGGCGCTTCTCGCCCCCGTCGATATCGTGGTAAAACCCCGTTTCCGAGTCCCACATATGGGAGTTGATGCGGGTCTTCAGGGAGAAGTACATACGCTTGTACTGAAAGCTCAGGTCCTTGTCGTTGAGGATATCCCCGAGGGCGGACATGTAGAGGGCGTTGATCGCGAGGGCCGTGTTGAAGTCCACCAGGTAAACGGCTTTCTCGCGGGGCGAGTTGTCCATGGTGGTCGCCGAGAGGGGAACCTCGTAGAGCCCGTTTTCCCGCTTGAAGGAGGCGTCGATCCAGGCCATGTATTTTTGAAGGACGGGCATGACGTCCTTGATGCGTTTCTTGTTCGCCGACTTGTGGAAGAGGTTGAACTCGGCCCAGGCGAAAAGGGGCATGCCGATTCCCTCGGGATTGTCCTTCGAGAGCACGGGATCGCCGGAGAGAAGGTCGTATTTCCAGCGGATCGCGCCGGAAGCCTCCTGATGCTCGTAGAAAAAATCCAGGCTCTGGTTGGCGTGATAGTTCCGGTTGGAATAAACGAAAAAGAAGGACGAAAAAATGGTTTCGAACTGGTTGAGTATTGATTCTTCGCCTTCGGGGTAGATAAAATAGCCCTCGGGCGAGAGACCTTTCACCTCGGGAGTAACCCAAAAATCCTGAATCCAAGCCCAGCTGCGGTCATAAATATCGACAAAGTCCTGGTCGTAAAAATGAACTTTGGGAAAATCACGCTTGTTCACACATGCTCCTTAACGCTTGGCCGCGCTGTCCGCTGGCCGGTGGACGATCACTTTTTAGGCCCTTTTAATGTGCCCGAGTCAATTTTTAAGTATATCATATTCACCCTTAAAATTATATACTTGAGGCGTAAAATTCGAGTTCCGGAGGGGGGATGATGTATCAGTCCCACGTTTTTCTTGAAGTTCGTATCCTGCTTTCCTCGAAAGAGAAAGCCTTCTGTTCCTGCTTTATCGGAGACCATGCGGGAAGCTGTCCGGTATGCCGCCGGGAAGCGGACGCCCGGCCGGCGGTAAACCCCAAGGCGGCCCGGCTGGCCTATACCCTGGCCCACGCCCTCGACTGCGAACTTTCGGACCGGGGCCCCTACGACCTGCCCAAGGGCAGTCCCGCGGTGCCCGAGAAGTACAACCTCTCAGGGGCCTCCGTGAAGATCGGCACCGGCGGGTTCATGGACATCGAGTTTCATCGGCGCAAGAAAAAGATCAGGATCCAGGAAGTCCGCATTGAGGAATATACCGGCCGCCTTACCCACCAGAACGGGGAGACCCGGATGGACTACTCCATGCTCGGCTCCCCCAATATTCGAATCCGCACCATGAGCGACATCGAGCTCGGGGAGGAGGCGGAGATATTCCTGAACGAGCTCGCCCGGCGCATCCAGTACATGGGCATCCTCAAGGGCGCCGCCATAGACCAGGCCATCCGTTGCAACGCTTACGCCGCCCTGGCGAAATACCCCGAAAAGCCCTCCTACTTCGTGAAGCTCAGGAATCTCAATTCCTTCAATTTCGTCCGGAAGGCCATCAACGCGGAACTCCACCGGCAAGAGGACATCCTGATCTCCGGGGGAACGGTAACCTCCGAAAGCAGGCTGTGGAACGAAAGGCAGGAGAGAACCGAATTTTACCAGAGCCGGGAATCTGCCTCCACCCTGGAAACCAAGCCCCTGGGCCTACAGGGAGACTTTAAATGCCCCCCCGCGATCCTTGCGGAGCTCAGGGCTTCGGCCATCGAGCACCCCTCGGACCGGCAGAACCGCTTTATTTCCGCCATGGGGCTCGCCCGGTCCCGGGCGGAGTTCATCTGCGACGAGAAGGCCAGGGCGGACTTCTTCGAAGATACCGTTTCCGCCGGGGCCGACCCCATGGAAACCGCCCATTGGCTCATGTCGGAGGTTACGGGCTACCTCAGGAAGATCGAC
>QKDA01000175.1 GCA_003246765.1 Spirochaetales bacterium
GGTCAAGGCTCCCAGGGGCAGCCTCAGGCTGTGGCTTTCGGTTTCCAAGTCCGGGCGGGGTTCCGCCGAGAGGGTCAGGGCGCCTGAAATTTCAAGGACGGTCAGGGCGAGTGAGCCTTCTGCGGAAAGGCCGAGGCTTGAGTCTCCGCCGTCCATGCTTGCCGATGCGGAGGAGCTGACCCGGAAAGAGGGAGAGTCAACCAGTGTGAGACCCCCAAGTGAGACAAGGGGGCCCTTTTTTGACCAGGCTAGGGAGGACTCGTTGAGGAATCTCCGAGTCTGGACGGAACCTTCCATCCTGACCTCGTCGAGACGAAGGACCCATTCAGTGCGCCCCGCGTCGCCGGCTGAGTTTTCCGATGGCTGGCCCCAGTCTATGAGCTCGATTCCCAGGGCCGTGGGGGCGCCGGCGCCCTTGTCGAAAACCAGCGAGGTTTCCGGGGCATGTTCTCCGTTGAGGGTGACCGAGGCGGCGGAAAGATCCGCCTTTACGGTGACCCAGGCTCCCGGGGCAAGGAGCCCCGAATCCGCGGGTACGCTTACGCGGAGCGCCTCGAGCCGGTTTCCGTCGCCGTCGGGACTGTAGAGCACGAGGTCGATACGGGAGCCGGACAGGGCTTGGGGCAGGGCGTCAAGCTCGAACTCGAAGGCAAGGGTTTCGTAGGATTCCAGGGGCACCGCGCCGAGGAACCGGCTGAGGACGATGCGCTGGGAGGCGGCCGAAGCGTTCGGGGCGAAGCTTACCCGGGCGACGGAGTTGCCCCCCCCGGGATTGAGCCGCTCCACGGCGTCCCGGTTGTGAAGGCTCAGGGCCTCCACCGCGGCACCGCTGGTTTCGGGAACCGTCAGGGCCCAGCCCGTCTCTAACTCAGGCTCCCCATCCACGGAAAAGAGGTTCTCCGAAAGGAGAATCGGCCCCGACTCCAGGTTGACCTGACAGGGCAGGACCCCGGAATAGACCGCCACGAGCCTGAGATTCTGGTATCCCCCTAGGAGGGCGCGGTCCTCCGGGCTAATGTCTACCCGGAAGCTTTTCCATTGAGTCCCCCCGGGAATCTCCCCTGCCCGGGCCACGAGCCAGGTGGCCACCGCGCCGTCCGACTCGGGATACTCCCCATCGGCGATGCCCCCCTGAAGATAGAGGTCATAGGCGTTCGTCCCTCCCGGATTCCGGAGGTTGAGGGCGATTCTCGAAAGGTTTCTCAGGTCTTGATTCCCCATTTCCCCGGTCAGTATGTCCGCCGCGGCCCAGTCACCCGAGGCCTCCAGGTTCCCGGTTAGGGAAAGCACGGTATCCCCGGTTTCGGCGTTCCGTTCGGCGGTAAGGTTTCCCCGGTTGTCTCCCAGGAGGACAGGCGAGGGGGATTGATCCGAGGCCGGGGGGCCAAGCACGGGAGGAAGGGCGGGCCGTGAAAGCCGGTACCAGGAAGATGCCGGCTCGAGGGACGATGAGCGGGCGTCCATGCCGAAAACCCGGTACATTCCCGTGGTGTCCGCCACGGCGAGCTCTACCGCGGAAGCGGAAGAAAGAGAAAGAGCCCCGCGGCGGTACTCGGCCCCCGCCGATGCTAGAACCGTCCCCGGGCTGGGGGTATCCGCGTCGGTATAGCCTTCCTGGGCCAGATTCCAGCGAAGCGAGGCGGCCCCTGAAAGAGTGAGCCCTTCCAATGGCCGCAGTGAAAGACCGGCGGCCGCGGCGAGGGACTGGTTCCGGGAGCCCGGGTCCGCGTCATACCAGGTGATCCTGATCGAATCCGAGAGTCCCGGTTCCCGTATAAGCGTCAGGATTCCCGTTTGGGGGTCTAGGGAAAAGTCCCTTTCTTCCACGCCGTTCCGGTATACCTGAACCGTGCCGGGAATCGCCTCGGTCCCCAGGTTTATCTCCGCCAGGGGCGTATAGGTTCTCGATCGGAGCTCCAGGTCCGTCTGTCCCTTGTCAAGCGCGAAGGGGGGAAGGTAGATCCCGGGAAACCGGTCCATCAGCGGAAACCTAAGCTCCGGGCTGCGGAAGGAAGAGGCGGGCGAAAGTCCTTCGGGGTAGAGCTGGGCCCTGCCGTCCGGTAGGCCTTCCGCAGCGGCGAACCTCGCTAAGGCGCCGCTTTCCCCGTGAACCACGCGAATGTCATCACCCGAAAGTTCGTACCGGGAGAGAAATTCGAAGGGGCTGAAAAGGCCCGGTTCCCTCAGGAGCAGGGCGTTTACCCCGTTGACCGAGAGAAGAAACCGGTCCGCTCCCAGATCCCCGGGATCCGATCCCCGGGAGACTACCCAATCGGAGGTATCGCTCAAGAACTGCAGCAGGCTTGAACCCGCCCCGCCCGAACCGTCAGTCCATGACCCGGGATAGAATACCGCCAGGGCCCTCTTAGCAGGATTGTCCAGGGTCACTATACCCGTAAGCCCGTCCACGTTGAATTCCTCGTTCTTGAGCCTTCTCCACCGCCGCCCCCCGCCGAATTCGCTCCCCTGGGCGTCCTCGGCCCAGAGGATGACCGACCCCGTAACGTTTTCGTCCGGCAGCACGAAGAAGGTTCCCCGCACGGGGCTGTCCACGCTCACGGACCTGTCCGCGGCCTCGTTCATGCCCGACAGGAGAAGGCTGCGGGCCGCGGCCGCGTCGTAGCGGACCATGGCGTCGGCATTCCATTTTTTTCCGGCGAAACTGGCCATAGCCCCCGGGGCTATGACGGGTGAAAGGGATTCCCTGTCTGCTCCCCCAAGGCTGACGAAGGGATATTCCGAGGGGAAGGCAATGCCCGAGTTACCTATGCGGGCATGGCGTACGGGGAAGTCCCCGGAACCGACGAAACCGAAGGCCAGGGTGTTTTTCGTGAATTCCTCGGCGAAGTCAGCCTCGAAATACCAGGAGCGGGCTATGAAAATCCACGTGGAAAGATCGACGCTCTGGTTCAAGACGGGGGGAGCGTAGGCGATAGCGGTTACTCCCTTCTCGCTGATAAACTCGACTGAGCCCGAGAGGGCCGCGGTCCAGCTACCGTCCAGTATAAACTCGACGTTCTCGTCGTATACGTCCAACTGATAAAGGGAGGTGGGATCCTCCGCCTGAAAAAGCCCGCTTAGGCGGGCCAAGAGGGCCGCTTCCGCGTTAAGTCCCGGAGGGAGGTTGTCCGTTGCCTCCTGGGCAACCGCCGGTCGATGGAATGCCTGCGCGAAAAGCAGGGCGAAAAGCAGGGCGAGGGCTTTCGGGGTTCTCAAGGTTCCTCCCGGGGTGGAAGGAGGCGCGCCTTGGTTACGAGCCGCTGCCCCCGTTTTCGGGATAGCCGGTGAATCGCCTCTTCCACTGCCCGGCGCCTTTCCCTGTCGTCTCCCCCGAAGAGCTCCATTTGGCTTCCGCCCCCACCCTCGGAGACGTTGAAAACGCCCACTCCCAAAAGCCTTACGGGCTCGCCGGGAATCCATTTCTTTCGGAAGAGCGCCACCGCGCGCTCGTAGAGTTCCTTGGAATCCCCCGGGGAACGGTCGAGGGTTTCCTGGACCGAGACGGTACGGAAGTCCCCGTAGCGAATCTTCACGTGTACCGTGGGCCCCGAAAGACCCTGGTCCCTCAGGCGGTACATGGTCTCCGAGGAAAGCTCCAGCAGGGACGTCTCCAGTGCGAAGGGGTCCGCGATATCCCGTGAAAAGGTTCGCTCGCAGCTCACCGAGCGGGAGGCGCTCTCCTCGGCGAAGATGCCGGGGTCCTGCCCCGAGAGAACCTGATGGAGATAGGAAGCCCCCGCGGGGCCGAGAATGGTTCCAAGGATTTTAAAGCTGCAGTCCCGTATGGCCTTCGCCGTGGGGAGCCCCGCCGCCTCAAGCCGGGCCCGCGTCTTTTCACCGACACCCCAGACATCCTTCAGGGGAAGGGCAGCCATGAAGGCTTCCTCTTCCCCCGGCGGCACCACCACCAGACCGTCGGGTTTGGAACGCCCCGAGGCTATTTTCGCTATATAGCGGTTCGCGGCGACCCCTACGGAAACCGTGAGCCCCGTCTCCCGGAGCACTGCCTCCTTGAGGGCCCGGGCGGTTTTGGGAGGGGGACCGAACAGGCGTTCCGTTCCGGTCATGAGCAAAAAGGCCTCATCCACCGAGACCTGCCGCACCTCGGGAGAAAAATCCGAGAATATCCGCATCACCTCCCGGGACTTTTCGTGGTACCGGTGCATTCTGCCGGGAAGAAAAACCGCTTGGGGACAAAGCTGTACAGCCCGGGCCATGGGCATGGCGGAGTGGACTCCGAAGGCGCGGGCTTCGTAGGAGCAGGTGGATACCACTCCCCGGGACGCGGGGTCGCCTCCGATAATGACGGGTTTTCCCCGGTATTCGGGGTTGTCGAGCTGTTCCACGGAAGCGAAGAACGCGTCTAGATCCACGTGAAAATGGACGGGTATGGGGTTCATTCGGCCCCTTCCTCGACGTTTCCGTCCCGCAGACGGTAGGTCCTGCCCACCGTCAGCCTGTATTCTCCCTCTACCGCAGGGTCGTCTATGGAAACCTCCCAGGGATTGTGCGAGGTATCGCCGTGAATTTCAAGGATCAGCGCCCCCGTCGCGGCGGAGGTAAATTCCAGGGATACCTGATCTTGGGCTGAGGCGGGAATCGTGAAGTCGGCCCTGTCTCCGGAGGGCGAGCGTCGGTAGTCCAGGGAGGACGCGAGGATAGCGGTCTCGCCCTCGGCGTAAACCGATAGGCGGTAGGCGTCCATGGGAATTTCGGGGTCAATGCTCACCCGGGCGATGGTCCTGCCCAACACCCGCCGGAGCTCTACGGATACCCCTAAAAGTTCTTCGGGCACGGCCTCTACGGCGGGAAAGCCCTCGGTATTTCCCTTCATGACGAGGGGAAACTCCCTGTTGATGACGGGCGAGTCCAGCGTAGTCGTCAATCCGCGGCGATCCAGGCTCTGGAGAATCCGGACCTTCAGGGGCCGCTCGGGCGTCCATGGGGGAACGAGAAAGGTGAGGACGGTGACGGCGATTCCCAGGCCCAAGGCGGTCACCGGAAGCAGGGGAATATGCAGTCCCCTTTTACCCCGGATCACTCCCACCGAGTGGGTGAGCCGCGTCATGAAGAGCTGAAAGGGCATCACGAAGGCGGCGATTCGGAAATTCCAGAGGAAGGACCCGTTGTAGACGGGATCGATGGTCAGGGCGTCTCCCCGGGAAAGCGCCGTAAGGTAGGGCAGAAAGGGCAGGGCGAGCACCGTGAGGCCCGCCGCCTGTACCCAGGGATTCCGCAGGTGGTAGAGCGCGAAGGCCGCCAGACACGCCAGGGAAAACACCAGAATCAGGGAAAAGTCCAGGGAAGCGAAGATAAACAGGTTCGCCAGGCACGAAAGGTTGGCGATATAGCCGTATACGAAGCCTTCCCTCGGGAAGGGTATGAGCTGGTTAAGGGTAACGAGGAGGGAGGTGAAGAAAAAGGCGAAGGCCAGCTTGACGGCCAGGGCCCTCGCCGGCGCCACGATCCAGCCCTCGGGGGAACCGTAATTCCAGGTCATGACAAGGCGGGCCAGGTTTTGGCCCGCGTAGAGGCTTCCCAGGGTGACGGCGAGAAAGAAAAAGGGCAGCCACCATACCCTTAGGAAATCCCTGAGGTGCTGCTCGCTCTTGCTTCCGTAGGTAAAGCTGAAGAAGAAGAGGACGAAGAAGGCCGCCAGCGAGAGGAGAATGGCCGCGGTGACCAGGGTTTCTTCGCCGGGGAGGAAGAGGAGGTTCCCCCAGCGGAGGACCAGGTAGTGACGGTCCCATTCCGAGGGAAGGGAACCGTCGACCCGTACCCCCTCTACGGCCTTCCCCAGGGAGGAAAGCAGCTCCGGCGCCCCTTGGGGAACCTCCAGGAGGAGCCCGGGAATTCCCTGCGGAACCCCGAGGGTAATGTCGGGATCCTCAGCGAGCCATCCCAAGCGGAAAAGGGGCGGGTGGGGGGGATCGATTACGTAGGGCAGCCCTTCCCGGCGAAGGGTGTCCGTTACGGCCTTGAGGAGCCACCGGGGGGCTGTGGAGCCCCGCCTGCCGGGAATGATTCGATACCCGCCGCCCTGCCCCTCCCTGAGGACGATAACCGCGCCGGGGGTATCCGGGTAGGCTTCGGGAATCCTCATGGCCAGGGTTCCTCCCGGAAGGGGGCCCTCCTCTCCAATGCCGGATAGGCTTCCCGTCAGGGCCAGTACGAGGGTTTCCTTCCGGGCCGACGGAGTCTGAGCCCCCGCGGCTTCTAGAAGGCCCAGGAGGAGGATACAAATTATAAGAAGAAAACGCCCGGGCTTCATACGGAACCAGAATAAAAGTTGGACGCCCTCCCGTCAAGTGCGCCCCCTCCCGGGCCGTAGGAGCCCTCATTTTTTCCGTGTACAAACTTTTTGATCTGGTATATACTGAGTTCGGTTTTAGATCTGCTTGGGGGAATAATGGCAGCGGGCGAAAAAAAAACGATACTGAGTCTGCCCTTGAAGATCATCCTGACCCAGGAAGGCTCCACGTTCTTCATCCGGCAAAACAAAAAGCTCCTCAAATTCAAGCTCGCGGACAACGTGGAAGAGTACGGAATCTCCCTGGACGATTTTACTCCCGCCACCATTCAGCGGCTCCTGCTCATCGACTACATCTCCAAGATCGAGATCTCCAAGCCGGAGTTCGTTACCTCCCGGCAGGAAACCATGGACCTGTCCAAGCTCATCGTTTACTCGGTCCTGTACAGGCAGTACGACGACTATATTTTCCGGCAGATTCTGTCTTCCGACGTGATTAAGAAGTGGAACCGCCTTAACCCGGCGAATATCATCGACGAGAAAACCCACATCAACGACAACTTCCTTCGGTCGGTGCTCAAGAAAAACGAGAAGATCATCTACGAGGCCAAACAGGAGATCCTCTCGCCCCTTTACACCTTCATCAACAAGAACACATCCCTCCTGCCGGAGGAAAAGAACATACAGCTTCTCCTGAGCGAGAAGTTCATGAACAACCTCAGGCCCTTTACCTGGTTCATCATTACCAAGTTTCGGGACGCCGACGGGTTCGACTCGATCTTGAGGACTATCCGCTCGAGCCTTACCGAATACATGGACAAGGCCAAGCTCGCCGAATACATCTCCCTCATGCTCATGGAGCTGGTTATCAACGCGGAGAACACGAACCTGCGCAAGGAAGTCCGGGAGATGTACCGGGGATCCGTGGACCCTTCAACGGTCATGTTCGACCCCAATATCCGCAAGAAGGTCATAGCCGAGCTGGAACGGAAGCGGGAATTGGTCTTCGTTTCCTGGAAGCTAGGCGGCGGGAGTACCTCCATCGGAACCCAGGGCAAGCTCCAGATTACCCTCTACAACCGGGAGGAGCAGTCCGAAACGGTTCGCGAGGCCATAAACGACAAGAAGAACGCGGACCTCAAGAAAAAGAACCTCATAGACTTCTACAGGGAAATACCCCAGGGCGGCGAGGATACGAGCCTGGGGATGTACTATATCTCCTATCTAAGCGAGGCCTGCGAGAAGGTTAACGTGCGTTTTGAGTCCATGGCCAACCAATTTCGCGACAGCGACCTCACGGTCATCAACCTCACCTTCATGTTTTGACCGTCCCCATGACCCGAATCCCCTTTATCAATCTTGCCGTTTTCCTCGGTTTGTCCCTGATCCCGGCCCTTGCCGGCTGCACCCAGTCAGTTCCGGAGCTCACGGGAACCGCGGTCCAGCTCCTCATGACGGAGGACGCAGGCGGCGGGTTCTCCGAACGGTTAAGCGTCTTCGCCCTGTGGTCCGACGATGACGGCCCCCGGGATTTTTCGGAGCTTCGGGTAGAGAGCGTCGAGTCCTCCCTTATCTGGACTCTGGATCCCTCCAACGCCTCGGTTCGGCTCCGGGGCAAGGACCGATGGGTCGGTTCATCCCAGATCGCGCCGCCGCAGGGCGAAAGCCTTCCCCGGGGCGAGTACCTGATTTCCGTGGCGGACCTTTCGGGCAATGAATCCCTCAGGCGCGTCACGGTGCCCGATGTCTCCTTTCCCGTCCGTTCCCCCGCGGTCTTCGAGATACAGGGAAACGAGTGGAGCCTGACGCGAAACCCGGACAGCGGAGATTTCCGCAGGGCCTTTCTTTTCCTGGAAGATGAAGGGGGAAAGCTTCTCTATTCCTGGCGGGTTCCCGATACGACCGGGACGCATTCCCGGGGGACCGTGGCCCAGCTAAAGGCCCTGGCCCAAAACGCGGTATTTGCCCGCTGCTTCATCGAGAACGGAACGGCTACCGCGGGGGTATTGTTGCTCCCCGTCTCTTTGGAGTAAAATCGACCGATATGGATAACAGCGAATCCGACACTGACGTGCCGCTCCGCGGCGTCCACACCTACGCGCTCCGGGCGGGAAGAATGACCGAGGCCCAAAAAAGGGACTACGAGATCCATTCCGCCCGTTGGTGCCTTCCCTTTCAGGAATCGATCATCAATTTCGCGGACGTGTTCGAGAACACGAATCCCGTGACTATCGAAATCGGCTTTGGCATGGGTCGGGCCACTGCCGCTATAGCGCAGGCGAATCCCGACAAGAACTACCTGGGCATCGAGGTGCATCGGGCCGGAGTGGGCAGACTCCTGGGGGAAATCGAGAAACGGGGCCTGACCAACCTCAGGATCGTCGAGCATGACGCCATCGAGGTGCTGCATACCATGGTTCCCGACCGCTCGGTGGCGGCGTTTCACGTCTTTTTTCCCGATCCCTGGCCCAAAAAGAGGCATCATAAACGGCGTCTTATGCAGCGGCCCCGAACGGATTTGCTGGCGGCAAAACTGGAGAAGGACGGCTACATCTACATGGCCACCGACTGGGAACCCTACGCCGAGGAAGCCTATATCGAGCTTTCGTCTACCGAGGGGCTCGCCAGCATGTTCGAGGGTTACGCCCCGAGGCAGGAGTGGAGACCCGAGACGCGGTTCGAGGAAAAGGGGCTTGAGGCCCACCATGCCATCCGGGAGCTCATGTTCAGGTCCGTTCGCCGGGATGAGGCGGATGAGCGCCCGTAAGGCCCGCCCCCCCCGGGTTCGGGAGCTGGAAAAACTGATCCTGTACCACCAGGGGCGGTATTATGCGGGGGAGAGCGAGATTTCCGACGAGGCCTTCGACGCCCTCTGGGACGAGCTTAAGTCATTGGAGCCGGAAAACCGGCTTTTCTCCACAATCAACTCCGAAAGCACCGACGGTTTTCCCAAGGAATACCATCTCATTCCCATGGGAAGCCAGGAAAAGGCGGCGGATCCCGAGGAATTTTACCTGTGGGCCGAGAAGAGGGATTTTTCCGAATTTCTCGTGCAGTACAAGCTGGACGGCGCCAGTCTTGAGCTTCAGTACGAGCAGGGCCGCTTCGTCCGGGCCGTGACCCGGGGCGACGGGCGGGTAGGGGACGACATTACCGCCAACGCCCTGAAAATGAGGGGCATTCCCCGGGAACTTCCGGCTCCCTGGGGTCCCTCCGGCCCCTCGCCCTTTTCCGGGGGTGTCCGGGGGGAGGTGATCATGCTCCGCTCCACCCTAAAAAGCCGTTTCCCGGACAAGGCAAACTGCAGGAACGCCGCCAACGGCCTCATGAAGCGGAAGGACGGCGAGGGCTGCGAGCACCTTGAGGTGATCTGCTATGACGCCGCGCCGGGAATCCCCGGGAGCCCCTTTACGGGAATTTCCCCGTGGGAGGACGAGGCTCAAAAGGTCGCCTGGCTCGGGGATGCGGGCTTCAATGTCGTGCCCATGACGGAATGCCGGGGAGCGGAGGCCGTAATAGCCTATCGGGCCCGGGTCATGGACGAGCGTCCCCTCCTGCCCTACGATATTGACGGCCTCGTGGTGAAGGGCCGGGCCATTGACCCGGCAGACCTATCCCGGCCGCGGCCGGAAAAACAGATAGCCTTCAAGTTCAGCCTGGAAGAGGCGGTTACCACCCTCCGTTCCGTGGAATGGAGCGAGTCCGGTGTTACCTACACTCCCATCGCCGCGGTGGACCCGGTGCAGCTCGCGGGAACCACGGTGCAGCGGGCAAACCTGGCCAACCCGAACATGATCGCGTCCCTCAATCTGAGAATCGGCAGCCGGGTGGTCATCGTGAAGCGGGGCGAGATAATCCCGAAGATCGAGGCCCTGGTGGAGAATCCTCCCGACGCCCTTCCGATCCTTCAGCCCGACCGGTGCTCGGCCTGCGAAACCGCGCTGCAGGACGAGGGCACCCGGCTCTACTGCCCGAATCCGGACTGTCCCAAGCTTATACACCATCGCCTCGAAAAGTGGATTGCCACCCTGGACGTACGGGACTTTGGCATAGGACTCATCGAGCGGCTCTACCGCTCGGGCAGGGTCCGGTCCATACCCGATCTCTACACCCTCACGGTAGGGGAGCTGGCCTCCCTGGACCGCATGGGGGAAACCAGCGCAGCCAAGGTGCTCCGGTCCCTCCGCTCCCGCCGCATTGTCAGCCTTCAGGCCTTCGTCGCGGGCTTCGACATCGAGGGAATCGGGGAGACCATGGTGGAGAAGCTGGTGGCGGCGGGCTACGACACCCTGGAAAAGCTCCTGGCCTCCCGCGAGGAGGATATCGCCGGGGTTTACCAGTTCGGCTCGATTATGGCCTCGAGCCTTCGAAAGGGCCTGGACCGGCTTCAGGGAGAAATGAAAGCGCTGCTCTCCTCGGGAGCCGTAGAGATCGAGCCGCCCCGTTCCGGCGGAATCCTTTCGGGCCTGAGTTTCTGCTTTACGGGGGAATTGCTATCGATGAAGCGTTCCGAGGCGGAATCCCTCGTGAAATCCCTCGGCGGCCAGGCAAAGTCCTCGGTGGTCAAGGGGCTTTCATTCCTCGTGAACAATGACCCCTCTTCCGGCTCCTCAAAAAACGCCAAGGCCCGGAGTCTCGGGATACCTGTCATAGATGAAGAGGCCTTTCTCGCCCTCACCCGGGGGGAATCCCTGCCGGACACGGCGGGAGGAGGCGAAACCGAGGGGGATCCCGCCCCCCGCGCCGCAGGGCAATCCCAAATGGAGCTTTTCCAGTGATGCCGGGACGGACCCCCGGAGGACGGGCCGCCTTCTTGATCGCGGCCCTGACGGCGGCGGTCCTCAGCTGCGTCGCCCTCGTACGCTTTACCCTCTTCGCTATCTTAATATCCGGCAACGCCGGGGTTCTCGGACCCCTATCAATCCCCTCCGGTCCGCTGCCCATAAGCCTGACTGTCTACGGCCGGGGGGAAGACTCCCTGAGCATGGGCCTCGATTTTTATGACCCCTCCGGTACGGCCCTGGGTTCCATGGAACGTTCCTGGAACGGCTGGGAGCTTACCGTGGACGCGGTAACCGTCGCCACCGGGACCGGCTGGCTTGTTTTTCCCTTCAAGGCCTATACCGACGCCGGGGGGAGGGATAAGGGCTTGGACCTGACCAGGTATTACAACCGGGACGGCTTCCCCGCCCTTTGGGAAAGCAGCTTACTCAGTCGGAAGGAACGGAATGCCCTCAGGCGGCTTTTTTCGGTGGTTCTAACGGAGCGTTGGATTCCCCCTCTTTTCGGCGCCCTTCACCATGAACGCCTCAGGGTTCGCCACTTTATGCCGGGAGTGGAGTATACCCTGGCAATAAAACCGGACGGAACCCTTTTTTTGCTCGAGGGCGGCAGCACTTCCCTACTATTCGAGTAATTGGCAGCGAGTTTGTGGTTTTCGACTACATACTAGGTTTTCGATTACATGGAAAACGGTTCAGCCTTTCGCTGACGCTACATGCTGAACTTGGCTTTCATGGCGGCCAGGATGTCCAGGGCTTCGTCGGTTTCCACCGGCGCCGAAGGCTCGTGGTACTCCACCAGGTTTTCGGGGATTTCCTGGATAAAGGGGGAGGGTGTGCACTCCACGGGGCCTCCCATCTTGCGCCTTTTTTGGCAGCTCGAGATAAAGAGCTTGTCCCGTGCCCGGGTTATGGCCACGTAAAAGAGCCGCCGCTCCTCCTCCACGTTGCCGCCCCCTTCCTCCATGCTCCGGGCGTGGGGAATGATCCCGTCCTCGGCGCCGATGATGAAGACCACCGGGAACTCAAGCCCCTTTGAGGCGTGGATGGTCATGAGGTTTACCTTGCCCTTGTCTTCCTCGTCCTCCTGGTCGTCCCGGCTGATGAGGGTGATGCGGTTAAGGTAGTCGAAGAGGGATTTCTTGAAGTTGTCCGGGTTTTTCTCCCAGGCGGTCATGGAGTTTATGAGGCTGTCGATGTTGAGGAACTTGTAGCGGGCGGCCTTCTCGTTTTTCTGGTATTCCTGGACGAGGTAGCTCCAGTAGTCGATCTCGTCCACCATCTTCTTTACCTTCGCCCCCAGGTCCTTCCCCGAGAGCATGGTGGAGCGGTGCTCCGTGATGAAATGCACGAAAAGCTGGAGCTCGATGATCATCTTCTCTCCCAGGGGGGAGTCCGAGGCGGCGATGTGGGCGTTGATCGCGGTCCACAGGGAGCACTTTTGGCTCGTGGCCACCGCGCTGATCTCCTCAATGGTCTTACGCCCGATCCCCCTCCTGGGGGTATTGATGATGCGCAGGAGGTTGATGTCGTCGTCGGGATTCGCGATGACCCTCAGGTAGCTGATTACGTCCTTGATCTCCTTCCTCTGGAAAAAGCTCGTGCCCCCGGACATGACGTAGGGAATGTTCGCCTCCATGAAGGCTTCCTCGATCGCCCGGGAAAGGGTATTCGCCCGAATCAGGACGCCGAAGTCGGCGTAGCTCCGCCTCTCGTTCATGCGGATGGTCTGGATCATCTCCGCGACGAAGTCCGCCTCGTCGGTCTCGTTGTCGGGAATGTAGATCTCGATGGGCTTTCCCGAGCCGTTTCCCGACCAGAGGGCCTTGACCTTGCGGTTGGTGTTGTTGGCGATAACCCCGTTGGCGGCGGCGAGAATGGTTTCCGTGGAGCGGTAGTTCTGCTCGAGCTTGATTTCCTTCAAGCCCGGAAAATCCCGCTCGAACATGACGATATTCTCGTAGTTCGCCCCCCGCCAGGAATAGATGGACTGGTCGTCGTCGCCCACCACGCAGACGTTCCGGTCGGCGATGGCGTGCATGAACTGGTACTGCTGGATGCTCGTGTCCTGGAACTCGTCCACCATGATGTACTTGTAGCGATCCCTGTATTTTTGGAGCACCTCCGGGTGTTCCCGGAAGAGGCGCAGGGGCAGGATGATGAGATCGTCAAAGTCCACGGCGTTGTAGAGCTTCAAGCCCGCCTGGTATTCCTCGTAGAGCTTGCGGTACATGTCGTTGGAGTTTTCCCAGGTCCTCATCCCGATCTTGATGTTGGAAAAGAGGTTTCCTATCTTGTAGACGTCCAGGGCGTCGGCGGTGAAGCCGAGCTCCCGGCCCGTGTCCTTTATCAGCTGATTCCGGTCCACGTCGTCGTAGATGCTGAAGTTTTCCCGCCAGCCGAGCTTGTCGATGTCTTCCCGGAGAATGCGCACCCCGAAGGCGTGGAAGGTACTCACTGTGAGCATCTGGAGCTTTTTCCCCGTAAGCTCCTTGACCCGCGCCTCCATCTCCCGGGCGGCCTTATTGGTAAAGGTAAGGGCCAGGATCTGGGACTGGTTGATCCCGGAATCGAGCATATAGGCCATGCGGAAGGTAATGACCCGGGTTTTTCCAGACCCGGCGCCGGCTATGATGAGTACCGGCCCCTCGATGGAAGTGACCGCCTCGTATTGTTCGTCGTTGAGTTCCGCTCGGTAATCGTGAGTCATGGGACGTGAGGATATACCGGAACCGAGGGCTTTGCATACCCTTTTCGGGGATAAACCGGGGGGAGCTTAGCCGAGGCCTGAAAAATCCATGGCGACGAAGACCTTGACTATCTCGGGATCGAACTGGGTGCCCGCGTTTTTCCTGATCTCCTCTAGGGCCGTGTCGTGACTCTGGGCCTGCCGGTAGGTACGGGTGGCGGTCATGGCCTCATAGGTATCGGATACGGCGATAATCCTGGCGGTGAGGCTGATCTGGGCCCCGCTGAGGCCCCGGGGGTAACCCGTACCGTCCCATCTTTCATGGTGGGAGAGAATGTCCTCCGCTATGGTCGCGTAGGTGTCCACGGCCCGGAGGATCTGGTAGCTAATCTCGGGGTGTTTTTTCACCTCGTCGTACTCCGCCTCCGTAAGCGGTCCCGCCTTGTTGAGGAGCTTCTCGTCCACCACTATCTTGCCTATGTCGTGGAGAAGCCCGGCGGTTTCCAGCTCCCGTACGGCCTGATAGTCCATGCCCAGGGCCTCCCCAAGCCGCCTGCACAGGGCGCTCACCCGTTCGGAATGACGCTTTTCCCTCCTGTTTTTCTCGTTGAGGGTTCTCATGATCACCTGTACGGTTTGGTTTCTCATGCTCTGGCTTTCAGCGAGCTTTCGCCGGTACATGTTCTTTTCCGCCTGGGCGTAAACCGACTCTACCGGTTCCTCCGGGTCCTCCTTGGTGTCGAAGCCGACGGATATGGAGGTTATCCATTCCTCCTTGGGCTGTTTCTCCAGGAAATCGTAGAGCCTGCGGATAAAGGCGTCCGCGGAGGCCCGCGGGGTCGAGGGGAGCAGAATCACGAATTCGTCGCCCCCGGTTCGGGCGATGATTTCCCCGGAACGGCACATGGCGCTCAACAGGTCGGAGACGGTGGTCAGCAATTCGTCTCCCTTTGCGTGGCCGAAGGCGTCGTTTATCATTTTTAGGCCGTTCACGTCGATCATGACGATGGAAAGGGGCAGGTGCCTTACCGAGTCGAGGCGATGCATCTCCTCCTCGAAGAAGCGGCGGTTATAGAGTTTCGTAAGCTGGTCGTGATAGCTCAAATACTCGTTTTTGCGGCGTATCTCCGAGATTTCCGTGGTGTCCCTCACCATGATCATGAGCTGGGTTTGGTCCACCGGCACGAATCGGGCCTCATACCAGCGTTGTTGGCCTTCCATCTGCAGGGAATATTCGAGCATTGTCAGCTCCCCGCCTCCGAAGGCTGCCTCGATTCTCGCCATGCTCGACTCCGAAATATCCGGGGGGAACATGTCGGAAATCGTTTTACCGATGAACTCCCGGGGAGAGGCGAGGAGTTTGGTGTTGTCAACGCTTTCGTACGAAAGGAAACGCCCCTGACGGTCTACCATGAAAACGAGGTCGGGCAGGGCCCTGACGACGGTTTCGAAGCGGAGCCTGCTTTGTCTCAGCTCCTTCATGGAGGAAAAAAGGGCGTGCACGAGCCGGTTGGAATGTTCCGCTATGGAACCCAGCTCCGTGATGCAGAATCCCTCCCCGCGGATATCCTCCTCCCGGAAGGCCGTACGGGAAAGATAACCCTCAATGGAAAGAATTTCCTCCCCGACCCGGCGGTAGAGCAGCCGGTTGATCAGGGTGAGGGCTCCCAAAAGGACTCCCGCGAGCAGCGCGTTGGCGAGGGTGATCGTGATAAACCGTTTACGGGTAGTTCGGGCGACTTCCCTTTCTATGGACTCAATCTCCGTTAGGCTGACGCCAGCGCCGATGTACCAGCCGAAGGGTGCGAAGGGTAGGACGTAGCTTATCTTCGGGGCCTGTTCGTAGCCGTCGATGGGGGGCATGACGTACTCCACGAACCCCCCGCCTCCCTGGGCGGTCTTAATGAGCTCCTGAACCACGAAAACGCCGTTTTTATCCCTCACGGCGAGCATGTTCTGTCCCTTCGCGGGACCCACGGTCGATACTCCGCCGTAATCGGCGCCGAAATAATAGCCCACGTCGGATCTGTGCAGGCTCTCCAGGAGCCTCGCGACCTTTTGCCGAACCTCCTGTTCAGTCACGTCTCCGTAGTGGTTGTCCCACAGGAACGAGGCCGTGGTTACCGCCGCGTCAACCTCGTCCTTGATTCGTTTTTTAACCTGCTCCCGGTAGGTTGCGAGATTTTGGCGTTCCGTGTTTCGGGCCACGGCGAGCTCCACGGCGATATCCGCCGAGAGCCGGAGGAGGGTCATGCCGACAATAAGGGCTGTCAATGCCCTTTGCCAAGCGTAACGGATGCTTACTTTTCTCGGAGACGGTCGGATACTTTCAGCCATACCCTCTAAGTATGGCGGCCGTGCCCTAGTAAAGCAAATCCCTGCGGAGCCGCTTGAGAAAGACCAGGGCGACGGCGGAGGCGGCGATCCCCACGAGAAGGTTGCTGATCATCATGGCCCAGCCGAGACCCTCGGAACCGAGGTTCGTGAATCGCATGATCGCCCATAGCGGCGGAATCCGGAAGGCGAAGAGCCTGAGGATATTGAGGGTCATGGAAATCCGGGTGAGGCCGAATCCGTAGAGCAAGCCCATCACGGAGGCTGAGGCGGCCAGGAGGATCGTGGCATAGCGTTCATACCGGTAAATCTTCGCGATTTCGGCGGTAAAAAGGGGGTCTCCCCGGGCAAACAAGGCGACCAGGGGATCCATAAATATGCCTGTCAGAATAAAGAAAAAGACGCCAATGACGAGGTTGAGCATGCTTACCCGCTTGAACAGGGCAATGGCCCTTTTTCTATTGCCCTTTCCCAGGTTTTGGGCCACCACGGCGGCCTCCGCGTCCTCAAAACCGACCATGGGCATGGTCGATATGCCCCCCAGCCGGTTCGATATGCCCAGGGCGCCGATGGCGAGACTTCCGTAGGACGCCGCCATCGAGTTCACGATTACCTTTCCGTAGTTGAACACGAACTTCTCAAGGAACACCGGCAGGGAAAGGGTAAGAATGGGGGCGAGGGTAGCCGGGGAGAGATCGACGCTGCCCAGGGAAAGCCGGAAGGGGTTTCCCGGCTTGAGAAAGGAAACGAGAGCGACGGCGGTCATGGAGAGCTGGGCCAGCAGGGAGGAGAGGGAAAGCCAGACCATGCCCTTGCCGAAACCGTATACGAATAGGACGGTAAGGGAGAGCTTCAGGGCCAGGATCAGGAGATTGAGGAAGAAAATCCTTTTCGTGTTTCCCCGGGAACGCTCGATGGCGAAATAAATCGTATTGATGAAGACAGCGGCGATTCCCGCGATCTCGAGGAGAAAATAGGCAATGGTCTCCTCCGTCAGGAGGTCTTCGGGCATGCCGAAGAAGCGAAGGGTTTGCCTTGGGAAGGGAACCATGGCCGCCAGGAGAATGACCGAGATGAGGAGGGCGAGAAAAACCACCGTGCTGGCGTTTCGCTGAACCCCTTTACGGTCATCGGCGCCGAAGCTTCGGGCTATGAGTATGCCCCCGCCGACGCCCAGGGCTCCCCCTATCGCGGAGAAGGTCATGCTGATCTGGGCTATGAAGGCCACCGCGGATACGGTGGCCGCCCCGATATTCGAGGCGATCAGGGTATCGAAAAAGCTGAATATCTGGCTAATGCCGTTGTAGAAAACCAAGGGGAGCCCGACGGAAAGCACTACCGCCGTAGGGGGGCCCTCGAGAATAAAAGTCCGCCTGAGCTCTTCCTTCCGAATCGCCGAATCGGTCATGACCTACTCTAAAAATAAAACATGAAAAAATCCGATCTTTTCTTGTCATTTCGGGGTCAAATCGATCATAATTTGTCGGTATGAACGAGGGCTATCGTCTTGAGGACCCGGATTTGGGGTTGTCGGTAATCTACAAGCCCCGGGCCGGAACGAATAAGGAACGCCACCGCCACGGCTCCTGGGAACTTCTCTACCTTGACTCGGGGGAACGAACCTTTTTTCACGGCTCCGCCACCCTGCGGTTGAGGTCCGGGGACGCCATGATCATACGCCCCGGGTTGGTGCATAGAGCCTTAAACCGGCAGGAGGAAACCTGTTCCCTGTACAATCTTTACCTATCTCCTCCCGAGGGCGAGGGGTATTCTCAGGTCCTTTCCCTTCTGGAAGGGTGCGTCCCCTCGGAGGGATCGGTAATTTCCGTGCCGGAGCGCAGCCGCTACAAGGTCGTGCGGTATTTCTCCGATTTGGCCCGGGAATTGGAAGCCCGTGAACGGGGTTACCGGGACGCCGCCTGGAGTACGGCAATTCTCCTTTTAACCGAATTGTCCCGTTCTATCGGAAACGCCTCTCAGCGTTCCCGGGAAGGGAATCCCCGGATCGGCATGCGTCTTGAGATCGCGGAGCTCGTGGACTGGATGGCGGCTCATTTTCGGGAACCCCTTTCCCTGAAAGCCCTCGCCCGGCGGGTATCCCTTTCCCCAAGCCACCTAAGCAGGCTCTTTCACCGGGAAACCCGCTTCACCCTGGTGGAATACCTTACCGCCCTCAGGATACAGGAGGCCTGCAGGCTCCTGGAGGAGAGCAGCCTCAGGGTTACGGAAATCGCCGAGGCCTGCGGTTTCGGGAGCTTTCCCCAGTTCGGTCGTTCCTTCCGCCTCCTTACCGGGCAGTCTCCCCTGGGCTATCGGAAAGCCCGGCGCAAGGGCCGGTATTGAAGGGGAGCTCCAAGGAGGCTACACTAGTGCCATGCGTATCCGATTTCTCCTTTCCCTGTGCCTGGGCTCGCTGACGGCGTGCCTTTTCGCCGAATCCCTCTCCGTCATCCGAACCGAACGCTTCGACGTCATCTACCCCGAGTCAGCCGCGGATTCCGCCGCCCTCGTGGCGTCCCGCGCGGAGGCCTACGCCGACGAGATCTGCTCCCTCCTGAATACCCGCATGGAAAGCCGCCTTCCGGTGTATATCCGCGAGGGCGTATCGGAGCTCAACGCCTGGTACTCGCCCTATCCCTTCGCCCATATCGTCCTCCTCGACGCGGTTCCCTCCGAGGGGGAGCTGGCGGGCAATTCCGATTCCCTACTGGCGGTCTTTTACCACGAGCTGACCCACGCCGTTTCCCTTTCGATACGAACTCCCTTTTGGAACTTCGTGGCTTCCGTCGTCGGGGACTTCGTTTCGGTCAATTCCGCCATTACCATGCCCCTCTCCTTTATTGAAGGGGCGGCGGTGTCCTTCGAAAGCCTGGGGGGGGAGGGGCGGCTCCAGGATCCCGCGGCGCTGCATCTTCTCGTCCAGGACAAACTGGAGGGAAATTTCCCCTCGTGGAAGGAAGCCGCTGGCCCCCTGGACCTGTATCCGGCGGGCCGTACCTATTACCTCTACGGCGGCTTTTTCGCCTCCTGGCTGCAGGATAATTTCGGCTTGGAAAAATACGCCGATTTTTGGAGGCGGGGAGCCTCGCTGAACCTTCTCACGAGCTATACCCAAAGCCGGTTCCGCCAAACCTACGGCATGAGCCTTGACGAGGCATGGGCCCGCTTTGAGGCCTCCATACCCCAGCCTACGCTGCTGGCGGGAGGCAGCGAGCCACTTCCCGGGGCGGGGGAGGGAATCCAGTCCTGTCTCGACGCCCGGGGCGGCCGGCTCGCCTGGGTCGACCTGGACCGAGGGGCCATCATGCTGCGGGATCGGGACGGCGCGGTCAGGCGGCTGGCGGACGCGGACGGTACCGTCGGGAGGCTTTCCCTCTCCGAGGACGGAAACGAGCTCCTGGTGTCGAGGAAGGTGCGCTCCGGTTCCCAGGTATACGACGTCGCGGAGGTTTTCGACGCCTCCGCGGGGACGCGGCTGGCCGAAACCTATCCGGGGCTTCGGGACGCGGCGTTTCTCGACGGCTCGCGCTCGGTCGTCGCCGTGCGAACCCGATCCCAGAGGTCTTATCTGGTGCTGCTTACCCGCGGGGAAGCGGAAGAACGGGTACTCCTCGAAGCCGGTCCGGGAACGGAACGGGAGCTTTTGCTCTCTCCCGTGGATACCGGAACCGGGGACATCGCATTCCTGTCCGTCACCGGGAGACAAAGGGACGTGCTCCTCGTGAATAAGGCTGGGGGCAGTCCCAGGGACACGCTCCTGTCCGGGCGGTTTCCCTCTATTCGGTACCTTGCCCGGGGCGATCGCGGGGGCGAGAGCGTACTTACCTTCGGCTGGGCCGCTCCTGGTACCCTGTACCGGACGGCCCGCTGGGAACCCTCGTCGGGAAGGATTGAGGCGCAATGGGCGGACGTGTCCGGGGGAACCTATTACCCCGTGGACGGGGGGGGCGAAACGGGGCTTGTCTACGTTGCCCGTTATTCCGGCAAAACCGGGGTAATGGTACTCGGCCCCTCCCTCCTTCGGGAGGCCTCTCCCCTGGCGGAGAGCGAGACGGAGGCGGCTTCCGGACGAATCCCCGAAAGCCCGCCCCGTATCGCCTTGGACGTTTCCCCCTTCACGCCGCTTCCCTGGCTGCTGAAGGGAGTCTTCCTTCCCTTGCCCGTCAAGGCCCCGAAGGACGTGTCCGAGGCTACGGGGAACATCCTTCCCGGTTTCCTTTACGTCACCGGGTCCCCCACGGAAGCCTCCCTGTATTCCCTTAAAAGCGCCTTTTCCGCGGAGCCCTTTTTCGTGGACTATGAGCTTA
>QKDA01000186.1 GCA_003246765.1 Spirochaetales bacterium
GGGAGGCCTAAGGTGGCGTCGTCTCAAATACTTCGGAGACGGGAGTCCCTGTCGAACTCCAATCTTCTATTCATCATCGCCGCGGCAATCTTCGTCCTCATGTACGCCTTTGCCGTGCTGAGGTTTCCCGGGAGCTTCCTTCAGTTCCAGACCTTTTTCGACCTCTTCAGCCTGAACGCGCCCCTGATCATCCTGACCCTGGGCATCAGCATCGTCATGATCGGCGGTGGCATCGACATCTCCGTGGGCGCCGTGACCGGCCTCGTGACCATGTGCTGCGCGGTGCTCCTGGAATCGGGAACGGGGGGCGTTCCCTCGGCCCTGCTCCTGGCCCTGGGTATCGGGCTCGCCTTCGGGCTACTTCAGGGCTTCCTCATCTCCTACCTGGAGATACAGCCCTTCATCATTACCCTGGCGGGAATGTTCCTGGCGAACGGTCTTTTAACCACCATTCACAAGGACCCTATCAACGTGACCCATACGGGCTTCGTGGCCCTCAGGGATTACGTGATCACCCTGGGGTGGCTCGGCACCCGCAACCGGCTCGGCAAGTTCATACCCCTGGAGATCAAGGCCGGGGCGGTCGTCGTCATCATCCTGGTGCTTCTGCTGGCGGCCCTCATGAAATGGAGCCGCTTCGGGCGAAACCTCTACGCCGTGGGGGGCAACAGCCAAAGCGCCCTCATGCTCGGAATCAACGTCCGCAAGACGAAGTTCTTTTCCTACCTCCTGTGCGGTGTCCTCTCGGGAATCGCGGGCTTCGTCTACATCATGACCACGGGGGCGGGCAACGTGGGAAACGCCTCGGGTTTCGAGATGAAGGCCATCGCGGGCTCCATCATCGGGGGAACCATGCTTACCGGCGGGGTAGGGAACCTTTTCGGCTCCCCCATCGGCGCCCTGACGCTCCTGACCATCAACGAGCTTATTCGGGCCGCGGGGGTGAACTCCAACTACCAGGCCATCGTCAGCGGCCTTCTGCTGTATCTTTTCATCGTGCTCCAGAGCGCGGTGGTGTGGCTGCGGGGCCAAAAGGAATTCCGCCTGCCCCTGCCGCCCTGGCTCCGGGGGAGGCAGACCGCTTAAGGGGGGCGGAGGCGCCAAGGACGATGGTATTCCCTTGCGCATCCGCCGATGGTTATCGATACTTGTTACTATGAAACTATCCTCATCTCAGTTTAACTCCATTGCATCTTGGGTCCACCGCAACGCCCGTCCCCTGGAACTGGCCCTGTGGCGTTCCCGCTTCGAGGGCGGCTCCCTTGCGGAGGTCGCCGAGGCCCTCTCGTATTACCGGAACGCCGACGGGGGCTTCGGCCTTGCCCTGGAGCCGGATAACTGGAACGGCGAATCCACTCCCAACACCACGCTCTTCGCGGTGTCGACCCTGGAAAAGGCGGGACTTCGGGACTACTCGCATCCCCTTTTCGCGGGGGCCCTGGACTTCTTCGGGGAGGGCCCCCATTTTTCCGCCCTCCGCGGGTGGGACTTCTCCGTCCCGGGAAACGACGGGCATCCCCACGCCCCCTGGTGGCATTACAGCCCCGAGGCAAACCTTAAGGAGAATCCCGGGCTTTCGGCCTCCATCGCAGCCTTTATCCTGAGGGCCGCCCCCGAGCAATCGCCCGCCCGCCAGCGCGCCCTTTCCCTGGTCCGGGAGGTTCTCCTCCCGGCCCTTCGCGCCGATCAAAGCCGGGGGGAAATGTTCGTTACCGGCTTCATTGCCCTCGTCTCGGAACTCCGTCTCCGCGGCCTCGCCGACGCTGCGGAGCTTGCCTTCTTTGAGGGCCGCCTAAAGGACCTGGTAAACGGCACGATTGAGAGGGACCCGAATAAGTGGAAAACCTACGGCGTCAGGCCCAGCCGCTACATTAGGGACCCCGATAGTCCCTACCTCGAGGATAACCGGGATATTCTGGAGCGGGAACTGGACTTCCTGGCGGAAACCCTGCCCGAGGATACGGTATGGCCCATCAGCTGGAGCTGGTTCGGCCATAATGACCTGTATCCCCGGGCCTTCGCCGTCAGCGAGCGGTGGTGGCGCTCCTACCAGGCTTGGGAAACCCTGGACCTCCTCGACCGGTTCGGCCGGCTGGAGGCTTAGGCAGATCCTATCTCCCGGAGGCCTTCTCGTAGGGCCAGCTGTTGATTCCCCCCGCGTCGTATACCCGCTTATACCCTGCCTGGATAAGCCGCAGGGCCGAGGCCCGGCTCCGGTTCCCGGAGCGGCAATACACCACGATGGGGGCGTTTTTGTCCGGAAGCTCCGAGGCCATTCGGGAAGGGAGCTCGTAGTCCGGTATGAGCACGCTGCCGGGAATGTGAACCTGCTCGTATTCGTCCGGGGTGCGTACGTCCAGCAGAACCGCTTCCGGGTTTTCCTCGAGAAATTTTTTCGTTTCCCCGGGAGGAAGGTAGCGGTAGCTTCCCTTTTCCTGGGCCGCCAGGGCGTTGAGCGAAAAGAGGGCCAGCGTAAGAAGCCCCAAGGCTAAGACCGAAAATTTTTTCATGACATGCACTCCTTCTTCCTTATAGCATAGGGTAGTCTGCCCATCTCCGACCGTGACTAGGTCACCGATCGGAAGTATTCCCGATAGACCTTTTCCCGCTTTCCTTTAAGCTAAGGTACATGCGGAGCGCTGTATGAAGAGAAAGCGTGAAGACGATCCGGGTTACGCCCTGTGGCTTGCCTACGTGCCCCTAGCGTAGGCGTAAAAAAACTATTGACAGCTAAAAAAAGCTGAATTATTCTCAAGAAAAGCTTTTCACGTGAGTTTAGCAGTTAAGAAAAGCTTTTCGGAGGATAGAGTGAACATCAAGGACGTCGCGCGTCTTTCAGGGGTCTCCATATCCACCATCTCCCGGGTTATCAATAATTCCGCCTACGTGAGCCCCGAGATCAAGGAACGGGTAGAGAAGGTTCTCACCGAAACGGGGTACCGCCCCAACTCCCTGGCGAAGGAACTGCTCCGCAACAAGACCGACACCATCGGGGTCATGCTCCCCCGAATCGACTTGAGTACCTTTGCCCAGACCATCGACGGCATTTCCTCGACCCTGACCGAGAGCGGCTACAATATCCTCCTCGCCAATACCCGGGACTCCCAGGAGGAGGAACTGCGGTATCTCACCCTTTTCTACGAGAAGAGGGTAGACGGCATTCTCTATTTCGCCACGGACATCAACGAACGGCACCTCCAGGCCCTCTCCAAGCTGAGAATTCCCGTGGTTATCGTCGGGCAGTCCGGAAGCTACCTTAACTGCCCGGCGGTGAGGCTGGACAATTTCGGCGCCGCCCGGGCCATGGTTAACTACCTGGTTTCCATCGGCCACCGCAGGATCGGCTTTATCGGCGTTTCGGACCATGACCACGACATCGGCACCCTGCGCAGGGAGGGGTATCTGGCGGCCCTCAGGGACAACGGCATCCCGGCGGATCCAGAGCTCATGTGGATCGGCGATTTCGAGTACCCCTCGGGGGAACGGGGGGCCCGTCGGCTCATGGAGCTTCCCGGGGAAAGGCCCACCGCCGTCTTCTGCGTCACCGACCGGCTTTCGATCTCCACCTCGGGCTGGCTCAACCGGAACGGCTACCGGGTTCCCGAGGACGTCTCCGTGGCCTGCATAGACGATCCGGGGCTGCTTTCCTTTTGCCATCCCTCGGTCACCACCATGAGCTTCGACTACATGGCCGCGGGCTCCCTCGCCGCCAAGATGATCATCGAGTACATAGAGGGCAGGGTTCCGGAACCCTCGGAAATTCTCCTGCCCTATACGATTCAGATCCGCGACAGCACGAAGCCCCTCGAAGGGGCTATCATTTAGGAGGAACGTACCCTATGCTTTTGGGAATACCCTTGATTGAATGGTTCGGATACCTGGCGTCGGCGGTGGTCGCCGTGTCCCTTACCATGAGCTCGATCCTGCGCCTCCGGTGGGCGAATCTCGCCGGGTCGGCGCTGTTTTCGGCATACGGCTTCAGTATCGGCGCCCTGCCCGTGGCCCTGCTCAACCTGTTCATCGTCGCCGTCAACCTGTACTACCTTTTCCGGATCTACCGCGAAAAGGCGGACTTCAGGATCATGAGCCTCTCGGGGAGCGAGGAGTTTCTCACCCACTTTCTCGAGTGCTACCGCCAGGACATTAAAAGGTTCTTTCCTTCCTTCGAGTACGCCCCGGCGGAGGGCAGGAGCGCCTACTACCTGGTGAAAAACGCGGCGGTCATCGGGGTTCTCGTGGGCAGGAGAATCGGGGGCGACGCGTGCCTGATCGAGCTGGACTACGTGGAACCCCGCTTCCGGGACTTCAAGATGGGCTCCTTCCTGTACGGCAGCGCCGACTTTTTCCGTTCCCAGGGCTTCCGTACCCTGAAGGCCCCCGCGTCGGGGGGAGAGCATGACCGTTATCTCGAGCGGATGGGTTTCGTCCGTTCCGGGGTCGAGTATATAAAGGCCCTGTGAGGCCCGCCTGAACATAGAGGAGGACACCCTATGGAATACATAGTCGAGATGCTCGACATCACCAAGCGATTCCCCGGAATTCTCGCCAACGACAAGGTTACCCTGCGCCTGAAAAAGGGCGAGATCCACGCCCTGCTCGGGGAGAACGGCGCCGGGAAGTCGACTCTCATGAGCATACTCTTCGGCCTGTACCAGAGCGAGGGGGGAACGATCAAGGTGCGGGGCGAGACCGTAAGGATCGACAACCCGAACGTCGCCAACGAGCTGGGGATCGGCATGGTGCACCAGCACTTCAAGCTGGTGCACAACTTCACCGTCACCGAAAACATAGTGCTCGGCATCGAGCCCCATTCGGGGCTCGTGCTCGACCTGAGGAACGCCTCCAAGAGGGTGAAGGCCCTTTCCGAGCAGTACGGGCTCAACGTTGATCCCGACGCCAAGATCGAGGACATTTCCGTGGGAATGCAGCAGCGGGTGGAGATTCTCAAGATGCTCTACCGGGACGCGGAGGTACTCATTTTCGACGAGCCTACCGCGGTCCTCACCCCCCAGGAAATCGTCGACCTCCTGGAGATCATGAGGAACCTCATCAAGGAAGGGAAGTCGATCATCCTCATCACCCACAAGCTCAAGGAGATCAAGGCCATCGCCGACCGCTGCACGGTCATCAGGCTCGGAAAGCTAATCGGCACCGTGGACGTAAAGGACACCGACGAGGCTAAGATGGCGGAGATGATGATCGGAAGGCAGGTTTCCTTCGACATCAAGAAGGAACCCTTCAACCCCGGCCGGGTGATTCTCTCGGTGGATAACCTGACGGTCATGAACGCCCACAAGGTGCCGGCGCTGAAGGACTTTTCAATTGAGCTCCGGGCGGGGGAGATTCTCGGCATTGCCGGGGTAGAGGGCAACGGGCAGACGGAGCTGGTAGAGGCCCTCACGGGGCTCCGCAGGGCCGAGTCCGGGAAAATTATCCTGGACGGGCGGGACATCACGGGCCTGTCGATCCGGGAGCGGATCGAGAGCGGCATGGCCCACATTCCCGAAGACCGGCAAAAACGGGGACTCGTGCTGGATTATTCCATAGAAGAGAACTTCATCCTC
>QKDA01000042.1 GCA_003246765.1 Spirochaetales bacterium
AGGTCGGTATGGTAGGTGATATCGCCGGCGGGCGAAAGGGACCTTCGGGTTTCGGTCCTAAACATCAGGGCGGTATACGCACCCTCCTGGGGAGAGAGGCGCTTCGAGGTACATCCGAACCGGTCCGCGAGATAGGTGCCCCGGGCATAGGGTTTTCCGCCGGTATATGCGAAATCGGCCCCGAGGGTCAGGATGCTTGCGTATCCTAAGGACCGGGCGAGAGCTTCTGCGGCAAGGGTAACCGTTCCCGAAGAGGTATCTGCCTCGGGTAGGGCGAAACGGCTGGAGGCAAGCCGGGAGAGAGGATGGTTCCCCGAAAAGTAGAGTATCCTTCCCCCGAAGGAACGCGCCCTTCGGCCCAATTCCGGATTACCGCAAAGCTCCAGGGCCGTAACGGTTTCCCTACGTATTCCCCCGGAACCGTGGTAGGCGGAAAGATACTGAGCGTCGATGCTTACGAGAAATTCAGGCAGGATTCCCAAAGAAACGAGAGTGCCGTAGGCCGTATCGGTGGCAAAAACGCAATACTCGTCGCGTCTTTCCCTGATCTCCCTCACGGCCCTTTCTAGGCTGGGACCGGCGGCCGCGATCAGAGCCGTCCTTGTCCTGTCCAAAGGCGGCAGGTCGAATCCCCGGGATGCCTCCTTTATATTCGCCCAAAAGTTGCGGAGCCACAGTCGGCCAAAATGGGCCTGGACGGAGTAATCCGCGGTTATGCCCCCCAAAGCCTCCGCCAGGGTCTCTCCAAACCTCGCAAGCAGGGGATCTTGCGGGGTCGGCCAGGTTCCCCCCGGGGGAATCACCGTGATTCCTCCCTGCAGGGCGGGCAGGTAAAACCCCGTTAAGCCTTCCCGCAAGTTTTCCGATTCGGGGGAAGGAATGAGGGACACCCTTTCGTCGCGGAGGAGATCCGTAAGGTCTACAAGGGAAAGAAGAGAGCGCAGCGCCGAAATCCCCGCTTCCACCACCGCACAACTGGAAAAGGGATTCCGGCGGAGGAATTCCCTCACCCGATACCCGCCGCCGAGGCCGAGAAAAACGGGAAAAACCTCCCCCTGTATCTGGTCGACCCATCTTGAGGCTTCCCGAAGGGGATCGTAAAGGGAATGGGCTCCGTGTCCGTCGGCATAAAGCGGAACGTCGAGCCCCGTACGGGACTGGGCGAGGCCCGTATAAACGGCAATATCGGGAGCGGAGGCAATGGCTTTCGCGACGGCGGGAGAACGTTCCGTCAGGGCAAGCAGGTTGGGCTCAAGCCAGGAATCGCTCATAACGTCGGAGCCTCCGATTCAAGTCCCTGAGAGAATCCGCGGTTTTTTCCGCAGCCGCCGCAATCCTTCGGGCGCAGTCGGGTTCCGCCGTGACTCTAGGGATCAGGGGTAGTATTTCCAGGTACTGCGGATACCGCAGGTACTGCATGGTCTCCGAAAGCAAGCCGGGCCGAGAAAGCATAAGGAGATTCTCGGTCTTAAACGACAGTGTCTGAGGATCCGCGAGGTCCGAAAAAAAGGCAAGCGCATCCGTGATAAGCCCTTCCAACCGCCTTTGACGCTCCTTTAATGGCACAATATCGCCCTTGTTTTCGAGGCAGGACCAGGAGCCCGCAGATCCCTCTGAAGACGACAAAACCCTTGCAGGGTCGACACAGTCGATCCCGGAAAGGGGTCTGCCGCAGGGCGAAAGCCTCGCGAACCGGTTTTTCAGGCGGGGGGCGGAATCCTCAAACCAACCGGCGTAGGTCTCAAGGGCATCGTCGGTTCTCGGTATGCCGCCAAATCGGGAAGCGAGGGGCGAAAAACGATTCGACCCGTTTCTCAGGGACAGTTCAGCTGGATGGCCTCGAACGTGGGAATACCCCTCGCGGCTCATGAAATCCAGCCCCGAGCCGAACACGCGGCCTTCGGTCATGCTCAATGCCAGTTCCAGGGCGGTCCCCGATACGGTGCCGTTTCGTTTTGCGGGAGTGCCCGAAAGTCCGCAAGATTCGAGGAAGGCCGATTCCAGGGCGCTTCCATAATCAAGAACCATGACTGGATTCCTTTCAAGGATATCGGGAGGCACTGCCGCTTCCAGGGGTACCGCGAGAATTGTGGAGGCGTCGAGATCGGAAAAATACCGGAGAGCCCAATAGCCGCCGTCGGTGGCGACGCAGACATTGGGAACGACTCCCTTTCTGCGGAACGCGCAGAGGGCTGAGGAAACGGTTAGCGTATGCATATCCCCGAAGCCGCGCAGAAGGGCGGAGTCGAGGGTAGGGCCAGCGCCGGCGAGAAGTATGGGTTTGTCTATTTTCTTCGTTTGTACGGGATTCCTTACCCCAAGGGCCCCCCGTACCATGTTCTTCATCCATCGTGGCCCGAATGCAGAGCGGGTCGCGATAATGCGGCGCTGCAAAGCTAAGAAGGCTCCCAAGGCATCCTGAACCCGCTTGGCCTCTTCGCGCCAAGCCTCTGAACCGGGTCTCCACTCGGCAAAACCGAATAGGGACAGCTCTTCGTCCGGCACCTGGCGCAGAAGGAAGGACCGAAGGGATTCTCCCTGGCCGGGACGCCACACCGCGTTCCAGAGACCGTCGCTTTCATGGAAGAGTTCGCGCTGCAGGCGGAGCGCAATAAGGCGGGCCGAGGGAAATCTCGATCGCAGCGGGGCGGCAAGGTATGAATCCCCGGGTTCGCATACCGCAATTACAGACGCGTTGGACGGAAAATCCAAGCTCTCCGCGAAACGCTCCGCTTCCTTGACGGGATTATACCGGGAATGAAGGGTTTTTCCCGGCGGAAGGCCCATCAGCAGCCTCCGTCGATAAATTCCAGAATATCCTGAAGGGATTCGGAAGTTCCCCTGTTTTCTACGGAAATACCGGCAACCACCCCGGGCCCGAAGGCCTTTTCGAGGGGAGCGAACATCTGCCGTACATACATTCTGGTATCTACCGGATATGAAGAGAACAGGGCTACCCGAAGCGAGAAATCCTCCCGGCGCCTTACAACGTTCGCGTTTCCGGCCTTTTTCTTGATTCTCGATACGATGGCCCTATACATCTCGGACTTTCTTGGATCGCAAGCGAGTTCCTCAGGGGTTCCCAAGCTCTTGAACGAAAAGGAAACCAGTTCCGCTTTCATGCCGGCGCTCAGGTGCCCCCTGATTTTATCCCTTTGAGAGCCCATATCCGTAACCGGACCAGGAACGAGGAGGGAGATAACGCTGGAGGAAGATTTCAAAGCCGATAGAATCCGCTGTCGGTTGGACTCGTCTAGGGGGCCGCGATCCGTACTATCCCTCCGGATAGAAAGGTTCGATTCAACCGAAAACAACGCAAGGAAGGGTGCTTGAAAATCTGAAAGCCTTTCAACGCGGATTTTTTTTAACCCCGAAGCCTCTCGTGACGAAAAAAAGGAGTGCAACGACAACAGATCCTTGCCAGACAAGAGACTAACGCATGAGTCTTCCGCAAGGCCCAAGAGGGTGGAGGGGCAATCCACAAAACGGTTTGCGGTGGTGAGATCAAAACCTATGGAACAGGCCATCGTGAAATTGTCCCCCGTGGGAGAACATAAAAGCCCTCCCCGGTCCAAGCCCTGAAGCTCAAGCCAATTCGATAGTTCCTGTACCAAGGATGCATAAGCGCCGGCGCCCTGAATCCGTTCGAGCAACCCCGTCTTTTTTTCTTTCGGTGCCGTCGATCCGTTTCCGTTCAGCGCTACCGCAGCACGGTGGATGAGACCCATATCAAGAAATACCGAGTTCCTCGAAAAGTTTCTTGTAGACCCCAAAATGCTCGGAACGGGCAAACTCTTCGATTTTCTCCTCCGGTAGGCTCTCAAGAAGCTGATCCATATACGAAAGAACGGATTTAATCTCGTCTTTCAGATCTACCGGCAGGGATTGTACTCCCGTTTCCGGTTGAACCTCTTGAACGGCCGCCGCGGGTTCTTCTGAAGGAAGTTCCAACTCCTCGTTCGGGGTCTCGTCAAGTACGGAGTCAGCGAGGGATACGGAATCGAAGGAAATGTCCTCGAGAGGCTGCTCAACATCCTCGGAGGGCTGCTCAACATCCTCAATGGGCTGTTCAATGACATCGAGAGGCTGCTCAAAGTCCTCGAGGGGTTGCTCCTGGGCTTGGGTATCCTGGGGTAAATCCGCCTCGGGAATTGATAAATCTTCCTCAAATACCATGGATTCGACACCATCGATGGAGTCAAAGCTCTCCAGGGACTCTTCCTCCCCTTGATCCGTCTTGGAAATGTCCTGTTCAGGCGGAAAACTCTCTTCAAGGCTGTCCAAGGCGGTATTAAATTCCGTTAATTCAGGTTCTTCGAGATTTTCATCGTTAAAATCAATGATTTCCATTTCCGGTTCTTCGATGGCTACATTATCAAGGTCCGACTCAAGGGCGTCAGACTCTTCGAGATAACTCATGTCATCATCCGGTGAATTAACGTGGGCTACTTCAATCTCGCTGGTACCGTCGAGGTCCGGCATGCTGAAAATGGAGTCCGGAAGGGTTTCGGGAACCTCATACTCGTCGTCGGTCACTATGGATTCGACCGGGCTCAGGGGAGCCGGCGTGGGTAGGGGCTCGCTTTTTTCCTCGGTAAAGTCGGCGGTTATTAGAATGTTATTCAGCTCGTCCCCGGTCAGGGCTATGGCCTCGTCAGGGTCGTCGTCGGTGAAAAAGCCCCCCGTAACGGGCACAGGGGCTTCGGTTTCTTCAACGGCAGCCGTGGCGTTCGGGACATTCCGGAACCCCGCAAGCTCGGTTTTCATGACGGACAGCTCTTTCTTGATGGAGGACAGCTCCTCGGCTATCTGCATCAGTAATTCCGTGGATTTATCGTTAGTAAGCAAATCGATATCTCCTGTCTCAGGGGTTATTTCGCTCAATTCCCTTTCTACCGCATCAATGTCGTCAAAGTCGAGAGACACATCTTCCTCCCCAATTGCAGTTTCATCTACTTGAGTATCCGGGACGGCGTTCGTGACATTGTAATCCCAATTTTCGTCGATGACAAGATTTTCCTCCGGTAAGGGGAGATCCTCGGGCTCCGGCTCGGGAGCGGAACCGAAGAGGGGCACGTCAAAATCATCCGAAGAGCTCTCGGTGACCCGGGGCGACTCGGAACCGGCTCCGTCCTCGTCGGATACAGTCAGGTCAAAGCCCTTAACGGGCTTGGACACAGCCCCTGCGGAAGGGGATGCGGGCATGGAAGGCTTGGCTGCAGCGTCGAGGGAAGAAAGCAGGTCATCGAATTCGTTTGTCTCTTCAATGTCGGTTTTTTCGGTAACCGCTTCCGATACGGGGCTCTCATCCTGGGCGGAAGCGAATAGGGCATCGAAATCATCGTCGCCCGAGGGGGAAGGGGTCTCGTCAATGAGCTCCACGCCGAATTCAGAACTCATGAATTCGGATTCAGAAACGGAAGACCCCGTTTCCTTAATCATTTGGGCGTCAGCGATAAAATCTTCGTCAAAGTCCAGATCCAGATCCA
>QKDA01000193.1 GCA_003246765.1 Spirochaetales bacterium
GGCGGATCTCCTCCATGCGGCCGTCCTCATGAAGTCCCGTCCGGCCCGAAAGCCGGTCGATCACGTATTCCATCTGAACCCTTTCGTCGCTGAGGAGGTAAAGCGACAGCTCCTCCTCGGGAAGGGAAAAGGCGGCGTTCTTGAAATAGGAGAAAAGGCCGAGGATGGATTGCCCCCCGATCTTCGAAAGGGCGTCCTCGAATGCCCCGGGGCCAAGAAGGGGAGAGCCTCCCATAAGGGAGCTGCGGGCCTCCTCGGCTGGCTCGGGCCCGACGGACTCGGGCTCAGCTGGCTCGGGCTCAGCTGGCTCGGGCTCGGGCTCGATTGAGAGAACCTCATCCCCTTCGCTTAGGAGCATCTCCTCCTCGGGCATCGGGGCATTGGGGGTCTTATCCACCAGCTTCGTAATCGCGTCCGCGAGCTTGTCCGCCAGGGCGGCGGAGGGCTGACGGGAGGGGTAATCCGCAGGCTCCAGGGGCGGAGCGGGAGGACGGTCATGACGCTCGCGGTTATCCCGCGCGGGAGGGGACCGGAAATCCTCGGGCGACGGAGACTCCCCTGCGAGCGTTTCCTCCGGTCCGTTCCAGGGCCGTTCGCCCTGGTAAGGCGGCGCCGGGGGGAAATCCAGGTCCTCCGCTTCCTCGTCCAGGGAAAGGAAGCCCGATTCATCGTCTTCCGCCGGGGCGGCAAGGTCGAGGCTTTCGTCCTCCCCTCCCCGAAGGGCCGAATCGGGCCCCACCGGGAGACTGCCGGGGGTTTCTATGGGTTCCTCAAAGCTCACGAGATCGTCGAGGTCCGGTTCCTCCGGCAGATCCTCGTCGCCGTCGGAGGAAAGGATCTCGTCAAAGGGCATCTCCCCCTCGGCGAGAACCTCCTCGTCTTCCACGAGGGAAAGCAGGTCCGACTCCTCGTCCACGGGCAAAAAGTCCGCCGGCGGGGAAAGGGCATCCGGGGGAAGCTCGTGCGCCGGCTCGTCGCCCTCGGTTATCACCCGGGATCTCAAGAGCTCGAGATTCCTGCCCATGGACTGGGAGTTCTTGCTGCCGTAGCTCGTGACCGCCTGCTCGTAAAGGTTAAGGGATCGGGAAAGATTGCTCAGGTCCTCGTCGCTGCCGCGGCCTCCCTGCATGTTGACGATCTCGTCGGCGAAGCGAACCGCGTCGGTGTTGCGGCCGATCCTCCGGTACAGTTCCGACAGGGCCTCCCGAACGTCGAGGTTCTCGGGGTCCTTGGAAAGCACCTCGTTGTACACGGTCAGCGCCTTTTCCGGGTCCTCCATGTTCTCGTAGAGCTGCCCCAGGGATATCTTGACGATGAAGTCCCGGGGACGTTCCTTGAGGTACTCCAGGAGCTGTTCTTCGGCCTCGGTAAATTTACCCGACTGCAGCAGCAGGTCAGCGAGATCCACCCGGAAATCGATCTCCGAGGGATCAATGGTGAGGATCTTGGTAAAGCACTGCTTGGCGCGCTCGCTTTCGCCGGTTTGGGCGTACATGCGGCCCTGGAGCCTGAGGGCGGCGACGTTGTTCGGGTCTATCTTCTCCACCCGGTTGAAGAGGGACCGGGCCTCGGGGTAATCCTGGGCCTTCACGTAGTAGCGGGCGAGGTGGATAAGTATGTCCACCGATTCCGGATGCTCCCGCTCCAGCCGCTTGAGTTCCCTGAGGGCCCCCTCGCCGTCGCCCCTCCGCTCGTGGATCTGAACCAGGGACAGCACCGCCTGGACGTTCGAGGGCTCCGCCTCCACGGCCTTGCGGAACCAGTTCTGGGCGTCCTCCTCGCGGTTTGCCTTGAGGGCGATTTGGCCCATGTCGACCAGGGCCTTGGCGTCCCGGGGATTGACCGCCAATATACGCCGGAGGGCGGCGATGCCCTCGGCCTCGTTTCCCTGCCGGGCGTGGAGGGCGGCCAGGTCCCGAAGGGCCTCGATCCAGCCGGGCTTGGTTTTGAGCGCCGCCTGGTATTCCGCGGCGGCCTCGTCGGGCCTGCCGAGGCTCTCGTAGCTGTGGGCCATGTTGTAGTGGATGAAGGGATGGTTCGGGTCTATCTGCAAGCCCCGGCGGTAGGCCTGGAGGGCGAGATCGTGGCGGGCGCTCAGGGCGTGGATGCTCCCCAGATGGTTGTAGGCGAGCACGTCGTCGGGCTTTTTCTCTATGACGTCGGAAAAGCAAAGGGCCGCTTCGGAGTACTTTCCCATCTGCTTCCAGGTATTGCCCAGATTGTAGAGTACGGTCTCGAAATCCTTGCCCGTAGCCTTGGCCTCGGTGAGGATGGCCACGGACTCTTCATACCGGCCCAGGCGGCGGTAAATGATGCCCAGGTTGTTCATTACCTCCACGTTGGAGGGGTCCATCTTCAGCAGGGTCCGGAATATACCCAGGGCCTTCTCGTACTGGTCCGAGCGCAGGTACACGGAGCCGAGGACCTCGAGGAAATCCCCCCGCTCGCCCTCCTGCCTGATGAGGTTTTGAACCAGCTTCTCCGCGAAGGCGAAATCCCGGGCGACGAGGGCGTCCCGGGCCCTTTCCAGGGTTATGCTCGATTGATCAGCCATGAAGTCTCCTGTTCTCTTCCGCCCGTTTCCGGGTTCATCTTCCCGCCGCCGGGGCGGGCCTGGGCCGGGCGTATACCTCATCCGAAAGGGGTCCGGAATTCTCCCGCCCCCCGGCATCGTAGGCGGCAACGGCGAAATAGTAGGCCCGGCCGTTCTTGAGCCCCTCCACCGCCGCGCGGAGAGAGGGCCCAGCGTCCAGAGGAGAGCCCTCGCAGAGGTATTCCCCCGGATGCTCGCCGTAGTATACCAAATATCCCGCCGTATCGCCGTCGGGAGAGGCCTTCCAGCTCAAGGATACCCGGGCGTCCCCCGGTTCAGCGAATACCGCCAGGGGGGGCCAGGGCGGGGAGTCGCGCTCGTAGGTCAAGGACACGGAGGTCACCGAGGGCCCCAGGGCGCCGTTACCGTCGGGATAGAGCTCGCCCGAGATCTGCACGAACCGGCCCGCCGTTTCGGGAGGGGCCTTGCCGCTCTCCAGGGGAAGCCACCGGGGGCTGTCCTCGGTGAACTCCCAGGGCGTGGCCGCGGCGCGGATGAAGAAGGCGGTACCCGAGGTTCCGGGCAAGGACTGTTCCGCGGAAAAGGAGAGCACCTTGGAACGAGGCCCGCCGGTATCCACGAGGGAGGTCACGAAGCGGCCCCGGTCAAGGGAATAGCGGTCCAGCAGCTCCCGGTATCCGCCGACGCTCTCGGGCTCGGCGACATAGCGCAGGACGGCGAATTCGTCGAGGTAGCCCGCGTAATTCGAGGCAATGTCCACCTGGGCGGCCTTTCCGAAACGGGAGGGATATACGGAGCCCCTTTCGGTTCCGTCGTCGGTCATTCGCCGGATCGTCTCGAGGATCCCGTTCATCCGGTACGACAGGCTTCCGGTTTCGGCGTCGTAGGAAAGGCGGTGATGGGACCATGCCCCGGGAACCACCGTAGTCGCGCCCCGGAGGGTCACGTCGGGCAAACCCTTTCCTCCGGCGGACCAGATATTGGAAAAATTCCATTCCAACTTGTTAGAGCGAATCCCGCAGCGCAGGTACTGGAACCGGGGCTGGCCCCCTTCGGTGACCGAAGACTGCCAGCGGAAGATCTCGGTGCCGTTCTCGGCCGTGGCGGGACGCATCCAAAACTCGATCGTGAAGGATCCGGTGGATTTCTCCCCTCCGAAAAGGCTCTCCCCGTTGCCGGCGAGCACCAGCGCCGATTGGCCCGCGGCGCTCAAGGCAGAGCCGGAACCCCGGTAGGCGTAAGCCGAACCCACGAGCCTTAGATCCCCCGAGACGACCCTGTAATTCCCGGTCTCGTCCCGTTCAAGGGGCGACAGGGAGGGCGAGTCGAAGCTGAAAAGGAGGTCCGCCTCGGGCGCCGGCCCCCGGCCCGAGTCCAGGACCAGGGCGGTTCGGCCTAGGCGGCCGGGGGCGGTGGTAAGGCCCTCCAGGGTATCCAGGCGGGCCCAGCCGGAAGCGCCGCCGAAGGTGACCGTGACCGTGCCGGGATCGGCTGCCAGGGGCAGGGCCGTCAGCGCTGCGAGAAGGGAAGATGCAATGATTGGAATTAGCCTGTTCGTCATGATACTTATCAGAATATCGGCAGAATGGTATGATAAATCCAATGAAAGCTCAGTCAGAGACCCGCGAACGGCTCCACGCCGCGGCCCTGGACGCTCCGAAGTCCAGCGGGGTCTATCTCTGGAAAGACGAGTCGGGGCAGGTGATCTACGTCGGAAAGGCGAAAAACCTGAAAAACCGGCTGTCATCCTACTTCACCTCCAACCGGGACCTGAAGACCCGAATCCTAGTTTCCCGGGCCCACTCCATAGAATATATCACGACGGACAACGAATACGAGGCCCTGCTGCTGGAAAACACCCTCATAAAGCAGCATTCCCCCCGCTACAACATCAACCTCAAGGACGGAAAGACCTATCCGGTCATCAAGATTACCCGGGAGGACTTTCCCCGGGTGTTCCGGACCAGGAGAATCCTCTCCGACGGGGCCCGCTATTTCGGCCCCTTCCCGAACGTCCCCGCGGTAGACGTCTTTCTCGACTTCGTAAAGCGAAACTACCGGCTCAGGCAGTGCAAGGTTTTGAGAAAAAGGTCAGTACCCTGCCTCTACTACCACATTGGCCGCTGTTCCGCCCCCTGCTGCGGCAAGATCGGCCGGGAAGCCTACGGGGACTCCATCGACGAGATCGTCAGGCTCCTGGAGGGAGATACCGCTGAAGCCCTGGCGTCCCTGGAGAGGGACATGAAGGAAGCGGCGAAGGTCCTCCTCTTCGAGAAGGCCGCCCGGCTGAGGGACGGCATGGAGGCGATCCGGAACCTGCGGGAGCAAAACGCCGTGGTAGACCTGGACCCCGAGGCCCGGGACTACGTGGCATGGGCGGCCGAGGGGGTCATGGTGACCTTCGCGGTGCTCCGCATGCGCTCGGGAAGGCTCACGGCCCGGGACCTCTACCGTACCCGAAGCCTCAAGGACGAGGAGGAAATTCTCCCGGAATTCCTCATGGCCTTTTATTCGGACGCCGCGGAGGTTCCCCCGAAGATATTCGTGCAAAGCGAAAGCGGCCTCCCCCTGGCGAGGCGGTGGATCACGGAAAAGCTCGGGGCCCGCACCAGCATCGAGGCGGTAGGCGCGGAAGAAACCGGCGCGGGGGACAAACGCCACGCCGCAGCCATGGCCATGGCCCGGTTCAACGCCCGGGAGGACGCGGCCCGTCGCCTCCGGGAGCACGGGGATTACCCGGCCCTGGAAGAACTGAAGACCCTCCTCGGCCTCCCCGCCGTTCCCTCCCGGATCGAGGGCTTCGACATCGCCCACCTTGGGGGCCGCCTGCCCGTGGCGAGCCTCATATCCTTCAGGGACGGCAATCCGGACAGGAAGAACTACCGGATATTCCGCCTCCGGACCACCGACGGAGTCATCGACGACTTCGCTTCCATGAGGGAGGCCGCGAGCCGCCGGTATACCCGCCTCGTCAACGAAGGCGCCGAGCTTCCGGATCTCATCCTGATCGACGGAGGCATCGGGCAGCTGAACGCCGTTACGGGGATACTGGAAGCCCTCGGCGCGGATATACCCGTGATTTCCCTCGCGAAGAAGGAGGAGGAGATCTACGTTCCGGGCCGTTCGGATCCATTAACCCTGCCCCGCCGATCCGACGCCCTGAGGCTTCTCCAGCGGGTGCGGGACGAAACCCACCGCTTCGCCACCGCCAGGAACCAAAAACTCAGGACCAAGGAAAACACGACCCTCGCATTCGAGGGACTGAAAGGCATCGGGGGGAAAAAGGCCGTACGGCTGCTCGAACGCTACGGATCCCTGGAGGGGCTAGCGAGGGAGCTCTGGCCCGAGGCGGGGAACGCCCCCGCCGGCACGCCGTCCCAGGGGGGGCTTGAAGAATTCGCCCGTATCGCCGCCCTCTCGCCCCAGGCGGCCCTCGCGGCGGCGGAAGCCCTTCCGCCCCTCCTGGAGAGCCGCCGGGAAGAAAGGCTCAAAAGGGACAGGGAGTATAAGAATCGCGGGAATCCCGCATCAGGGCGGGGTATCGGTTCCCGGGGAACCCTTTCAGCAGGGAGCGTCGCCCTTTCGCCGGAAGCCGCGGCGAGAATCGCGGCCCTGGCGGAACAGGCCGCTCTATCGGGTACAAGGGAGGATGAGGCGGCGGCGGAAAGGGGGAAGGACTACGGGGAACGGGAACGCGGGGAAGCGGGGCAAAGGGATTCCGCCGGCCCGGATCAGCCGTAGGCGGGATCAGCCGTAGACGGGAGCTGCCGGGGCCCGGCCCCCGAGGCGGAGGACCGAATAGATAAAAAGCTCCGTCTGGACCCCCTGCAGGGGCGTTCCGTCGGCCCGGAGGAGCCGGTCTGTCTCCGCTATGAGGGAGAGGATACGGAACGCGGCCTCCGCGTCCCAGCGCCGCGCGGCGGACCTATACTGGTCAATCTGACGCTTTCCGGAGATGCCCGCCTTTTTCAGCGAAAAATCGTCCGTGGTTCCCGCGGCGGCGAGCCGGTGCCAATCCGCGAGCTTCCTAAAGCACCAGGTTAACCCCGCCATGAGCTGTACCGGGGATGAATCCTTGGAAAGGGATATCTTTTTCCAGATACCCAAGGAGGCCTCCAGATCGCCCGCGACAAGGGCGTCGAAGAGGGTGAAGGCGCTCTCCTCACGGTTATGCTCCAAAAGCGAGAGGGCGTCCTCCTCGGTTACCCGGTGGCCCCGGGGAAAAAACAGGGAGAACCGGGAACAGGCGGTCTTCAGGGCCTCGGTATTGTTCTCCACCAGCTCAAGGATGGCGGAAACCGCCTCGCCCTCCACGGAGAGCCCCTCTTTCCTGAAAAAGTCGACCACCCACTGTTCCTTCCGGTTGTCGAACATTTCCCAAAAGATTCGCTTGCGATCCTTCGGAACCAAGGCCTCGAGCTTTTTGTCCACCCCGATCTCGTCGGAAACCAGCACCAGGTAAGACGAGCCCCCCGACAGCGAGGAGGCGATCCACTCGGCGATCAGCTCCAGATCTTCCTTTTTTTTGATCAGTTCCGCGTTTCGGTACACCACGAAGCGGGCATCCGCGAAAAGGGACCCGTTCATGAGCAGGGAAACCGCCTCGGCGACGGGGGTTTCCTGGGCATAGAGGGAATGGCAGTCTAGGTTTCCCGACTCTTTTTGCGCGGCGGCGCGGGTCTGTTCGACCGCGGCGTTCCGCTCGCCGAATTCGGGGCCGGTGAAGAGCCACAGGGGCGCGGTAGTACTCATAGGGTTAGGACCTCGATTCCAAGGTGACCCAAAATCGCGATTTTTTCAACCGCCCGGGCAGGCCGTTTCATAGTTTCAGGGTCGCCCGCTTCTGCTTTTTTTCGGATCCTCCGCCGGTCTCGGAAAGCAGCCGGGCAATCTCCGCGGCGGACCGCTCCGCCTGGTCGATCTCGTCGCCGCCCTCGGGGGCGAAACGGGGCCGCCAGTCGCCGCCGGCGATGGATTCCAGCCTCAGGGCGTGAGCCCGGAAACGAGACGCGAGGAAGGAGGAATACTTCCAGGCGAGGATAAGAACCATTCCCAGGGGAGGAAGGAGGAAGGTGGCGAATACCCAGAGGCCGAGCCAGGGGAAAAAGGGACGCAAGGCGTCGATAACCAGGGATCGGGTCCAGGCATCCCGCACGGAAGAGAGCTTGACGTCAAAGCCCTCGGGCATGGCGGTGGTATAGGCGCACCGGTACACCCCGTTGCCGTAGCGCACCGTCTCGCCCCACCGCAGGTAGGGTTCCCCCTCGGACAGTAAAAAGATTCCCGGCATGATCCGGTGAAGCCGGTCCTTGGGGACGAAGGCCTCCGAATCGCCGGATTCCATGACCGCCTTCAGGGTAAGCTCCCCTCCCGACTCGGTTTCCAGGTACACCTGGCAGGCCACGGCGTGGCGGTCAATCTGCCGGATCGCCGACATCCAGTCCGACGGCCGGGAGCGCCAGTTGGTGATCGCCAGGCCGTTGAGGTACTTTTCCGCTACCGCCTCGATGTCGGCGAGGCGCTCGTCCCGGTAGAGCTCCGCCATCTCCGCCGCCACGGCCATGGAGTCGGGGATGGACCGGTCAAACCAGCTTCCCAGGGCGGAAGAGGCGAAGCGCCCGAGGATTACGGACTCGCTCACCGTGAAGGCCAGAAGGACCGCGGCGATCCAGGAGAACACCCTAAGGCGCAGGGCGCTGGAACCTTGAGAGTGAAGGGACTCGGATACGGCGATAAACAAAAGGATGCCCACGAGGGTCAAGAGGGACAGGGGCGCCGCCACCAGCAGGATGATCCCCGGGGGAGAACCGAAGAGGCTAGACGAGAATACGCCGTCCAGGCTCCGATCCGCCAGAAGCCAGGAGGCGGCGGAAATCAGGGCGAAGGAGACCGCCAAAAAGGGAAGGGAGTGGAGCCCCGCGGGCGCCTGAGTTCCCTTGCGGGGCGCCGACAGGGGGGCGCCCCCGGCTTTAGGTTTCAATCTTCCTCGAATTTATTCTCGAACAGGGCGTAGATGGCCGCCACGGCCTCGTGTTCGTCCGCCCCGTCGGCGACTAGGGTAAGCTCGGTGTTGTAGCTCGCCGCCATGGTTATGATGCCCATGATCGACTTGGCGTTGATCCGGGTATCCTCCCGCTCGATGAGTATTTCCGAGGCGAACCGATTCGCGGTTTGGGCAATGAGGGCCGCGGGCCGCGCGTGAATCCCCGCCCTGTTCTTGATGGTAACGTTCTTGGTAGTCATCGGTAATCCTTCAATATGAGTCATCGACGCCGTAATACGGCGCGCGGGCAGCGTCAGTCTCGATCCACTTAAGGACGTTCTGGTTGAACTCCTTGGCGGAAAAGTAGCCCATGCTCTTGAGACGCTCGTTCATGGCGGCCGTCTCGAGGATGATGGGAATGTTCCTTCCCGGCTTGACGGGAATCTCGAGCTTCGGGATCCTCACCCCGAGAATCTCCATGGTCAGTTCGTTGGTTCCCAGCCGGTCGTAGACCTTGTTGGCGTCCCACTCCTCGAGCTTGGCGACGAACTGGACCTCTTTTCTCTCCCTGATGGACCCAACGCCGTAGAGCTGGGTGATGTTGATGATGCCGAGGCCCCGAATTTCCATGTGGTGGCCGATAATCTTGTTCGCCCCCTGTCCCAAGAGGGTGTTTCCGTTTACGCAGGAGATCTCCACCACGTCGTCCGCCACGAGCCGGTGACCCCGCTCTATGAGCTCCAGGGCGGTTTCGCTCTTCCCTACCCCCGAATCGCCCATGATGAGGATTCCCAGCCCGTAAACCTCCACGAGAACCCCGTGGATCGATACCTTCGGGGCGAAGATGTTCGAAAGGATCCGGAGAATCCTCGCGGAGAATTCGCTCGAATCGAGGCCCGTCACGAGAACCGGGCAGCCTGCCTCCTCGGCGACGCTCACGAAGGCCTCCGGGGGCTCGAGATTATGCGTAAAAATGCAGCAGGGTATGGGGTACGAAAAAAGCTGACGGATGGAGTCGAGCTTTTCTTCCCCGACGATCTTGTTTAGGTAGGCTACCTCGCCCCGGCCGAAGAGCTGAACCCGCTGAAAGGCGAAGGAATCGTAAAAACCCGAAAGGGCCAACCCGGGCCTGTTGAGATCCGGAATGGTAATATCCCTCACGAGTCCCCTTCTACCCGCGACGCACCGCAGATCCAGGGAATCGTGTTCCTTGAGATTCAAGCCAAGCAGGTCGAGCACGGAAAACCGTTTCAAAGCCATACCTGACTATATCCTCTCCTCGGCTCTCTTGTAAAGACGAAGCCCTGCGGAAGGTCTCAGGGGACTTTCCGCAGGGAAAGGCGCTACTTCTTCTCCTGAATCTTGTCCTTCTCCTTCTTAACCTTCTGGTCAAGCACGTCCATGAGCCGGTTCACCCCGGCGTTAAAGTCGAATTCCTCAGCGGAAACGTGGGCATTCCCTCCCCAGCGGAAGTTAACGGTACATTCCATGTAGAATTTCTTGTCGAATTTGAACGTGAAGAGGACGTCGGTAATCAGGTCATCGGCGTACTTGATGCGCTCTATCTTTTTGTCGACGAACGCTCTCTGGTCTTCATCCATTGTGAATTTAACGGCCTGCACATTGATGTTCATGGTGAACCTCCCCATAGGTTGTTGAGCCCCGCCCGCCCGTTGGGAACGGTACGGGGTTACGGTTATATGATACTACCGAACGTTCTATCTTTCAAATGACGATTTTATCGCGAGCTCGCCCCGGTACTTGGCCACGGTCCGGCGGGCGATCTTGATGCCCCGCAGGGCCAGCTGCTCCACGATCTTCTGGTCCGAAAGGGCCTCGGGGGAGGCTTCTATGATCTGGCGGACCGTCTCCTTGACCCCCTCCTTGGAAAACCGGGCGGAGGTATAGGAATCGGACCGGGAAGAAACGGCGGAGCCCACCTGGTTTGAGAAAAAGTACTTGATCTCGAAGATGCCCCACTCGCACTGGAGATACTTTCCGTTCGCCGCCCGGGAAACCGTGGCCTCGTGCATCCCGATCTCCGCGGCAATGTCCTTCATCCGCAGGGGGGCCAGGCGGGCCGGTCCATAGGTAAAGAAGTCCCTCTGGAATACCACCAGGGCCCGGGCAAGCTTGAGTATCGTATGGTTCCTCCTGGAGAGGCTGTTCATGAACCATCGGGCCTCCTTGACCGCTTCCCGGCTGAAGTCCCGGCTTTCCCGGTCCGAGGCCCCCTCGAGCTCCATGAAAAAGGGAGATACCCCGAGCACGGGGATTTCCTCTTCGTTTATAGTAACGGAATACCCGTCCTCGGTGCGGCGGACGATCACGTCGGGCACGACGAAGCGTTCGCTCTCCTGGGAAAAACGGCGCCCCGGAAAGGGATCCAGGTGCCGAATCAGGTCGAAGATCTCCTCCGCCTCCTCCAGGTCTACCGTAAAGCCGAGGCTGTCGTCCTTCGCCAGGGCCTTAACGAGGGCCTCGGGACGCCCCTTGGAGAGAAGGTCGATCCTCCGCTCCAGGATCTCCGCGGCATGGCCGATGGCCTTGGGGCACAGGGAGGCCGGCCCGCCCAGGGGTTCCCGGGAATGAAGCTCCCGGCAGTCCCTGAGAACCAGGCGGGCCTGTACCGCCAGGGATTCCTGAAAACCCGAGACGGCGCAGCCCGCGGGATCCAGGGAACGTACCGTATCCAGGGCCTCTTGCAGCAGTACCGGGTCGTCCCCGCCGGGAAGTTCCTCCGGAGGGGCCGCGTTAAATCCGTCGCCGTCCAGGTTTTGAATCACCAGGGCGGAAAGGGCCGCCACCTCAGGGGGGAGAGAAAGCTCCGAGAGCTGGGAAAGGAGGTGGCCCTGAAGGGTCTCCTCCCGGGAAAGGGCCCCCTCGATAAAGTCCCGGTGCTCGTCGCTGGCGATCTCGTTGGCGCTCCGGGAGGAAACCCGCAGCCCCCTCGCTTCGGGAGGCCGGGGAGAAAGGCTCTCGGCGGCGAAAGGGTCCGAGACGATTTCCAGGGCCGGATTCTTGTCCACTTCCTCGAGAATTCTCTCGCGAAGTTCCGCGAAGGGCATCCCCATGAGCTTGATCGACTGAACCAGCTGGGGACTCAGGCTGAGACGCTGTTGCATGGAAAGTTGTTGGCGTTGACCCTGTAGCATCGTACCTAAAAGATAAGGGTTGCGCCCGGTCCGGGTCAAGGAGAGCCCCCTCGGGGCCGGCCAGACAAGGAGGGCCGCCGCCGCCCGACCTTGCCCTCCACGGGCCTTTTCCCGTATGATGCGAGCCATGAAAGACCATGCAGCCTTCCGCGCCCTCGCTGTCGCGGTACCGGAACTTCTCCTGCCCCGGCAGGACATAGACCTTTCCCGCTGGGCGGTAATCGCCTGCGACCAGTATACCCAGGACCGCGGTTACTGGGAGTCCGCCGCTAAACGGGCCGGGGATTCCCCCTCGATGCTCGGCATGATTCTGCCGGAGGTCTACCTCGAAGACGGCGGGGAGGACCGAAAGGAAAGGCTGAGGTCGATCCGCGAGACCATGAGAAAGAACCTTGATACCGGGGTTTTCGCCCCTCCCGTGCGGGGCCTCGTCTATCTCGAGAGAACGACCGCCTACGGCAGGGTCCGAAAGGGGCTCGTGGCGGCGGTAGACCTGGAGGCCTACGACTGGAAACCCGATTCGCAGGCCCTCATCCGGGCCACCGAGGCGACCATCGTGGATAGAATTCCCCCGCGGATGGAGATTCGGCGGGGAGCCCCCCTGGAATCGCCCCATATCATGCTCCTGGCCAATGACAGCGAAGGGCTCCTGGTGGAAGCCGCGGGCGAACGGGTCCGCTCGCAGCCCCCTCTGTACCGGACGAAACTCGAGCCCGACGCCGGTTCCGTCACGGGCTGGCTAATCTCGGAAGACGAAGACCTGAAAGCCGCCGCGGCGGCCCTCGAAGCCCTCGCCGTACGGGGAACCTCGCCCCGGGGGGACCGTTTTCTCTTCGCCGTAGGCGACGGCAACCACTCCCTGGCAACGGCCAAGGCGGTTTGGGAGGAATTCAAGGAAGAGCGCCGGGAGGATTTCGCGAGCGGCCGGCTTGACCCGGAAAACCACAGCGCCCGCTTCGCCCTGGTGGAGATCGTCAACCTCTATGACCGGGGCCTAACCTTCGAGCCCATCCACCGGGTCCTTTTCGGGGCCTCGGCGGGGGATGTCGCGGCTTTCATCAGGGAGCGGCTCGGGGGGGATCTCCTGGACGCCGCGAGTCCCGAACAGCTTGAGGAGCGGGTGCTCTCCCGGGAGTCCACCCGATTCGGGTTCGTCTCACCCGAAGGCCTGTCCGTGCTCGACTCCCCGGACGCGGCCCTCGCGGTTAGCCGCCTCCAGCCGGCCTTGGACGACTACCTGGCCCTGCATCCCGGGGTGACCATCGACTATATCCATGGATCCGAGGAGGTCTTCCGCCTGGGCGCGAAGCCGGGGACCCTGGCTATTCTCCTTCCCCCGGTGGAGAAGGACAGCTTTTTCTCCACCATCGCCTCCGGCGGGCCCCTGCCGAGAAAGAGCTTCTCCATGGGCGAGGCCAGCGAAAAAAGGTACTATCTCGAATGCAGGAAACTCTTCGGGTGAATACGGTAGCGTCCCGGGCGGGATTATGGTAAAGTTTATCCCATGAGCCTTGATCTCGGCCGGAAGGTTTTCTTTCTCTATCCCCCCAGCGTCGTCCGGGATGAGCTGGTTTCCCGCCTTCTGGAGCAGGAGTACGAGGTCTACACCCTGAAGGACCTGGGGATGATGGACCGGCTCCTGGCCATCTACCCCGACTCCATCGTCTTCGCGAACATCGACGCGGGGCCCTCGGAGCAGGAATGGGAACAATGGATCCGGGGGCGGTTGGCCAATCCCGACCTGTCCATGGCCGGTTTCGGCATTCTCACCTACAACACCGACGAGGAACTCCAAAGAAAATACCTCATGGACATCGGCATCCAGTGCGGTTTCGTGAAGCTTAAGCTGGGCCTGGACGAAAGCACCAGGATACTCCTGGCGACCCTGCAGGCCAACGAGGCCAAGGGCCGCAGGAAGTACGTACGCGCCTCCTGCGCGGGGGATACCGTCTCGGGAATGAACCTGAGGGAGGGCCCCTTCAACGCGTCGGGAAAGATCCAGGACATCAGCGTGGTGGGCTTTTCCTGCATTCTCGACCCGGATCCCCAGTTCAAGAAGAACACGGTGCTCCACGACATACAGCTCAAGCTTCGCGCCTCCCTGGTAAAGGTGGAGGCGGTGGTTTTCGGAACCCGGGTCGTGGAAGACCGAACCCAGTACATCATGCTCCTGGCGCCCCGAACGGATCCGGCGGTCCGCGACAAGATCCGCGCCTACATCCAATACGCCCTCCAGGCGGAAATCGAGGACGTGGCGACGAAGGGGGCTAAAGAGTCAAAGGAAGCCAAGGCTGAGCAGCCCGTCGATGCCGGTCAAGAATAGGCTCAGCCCTTCACCAGCTCCTTGAGGGAGCTCGATTCCCCCGCGCTCCTGCCCGACAGGGCCCGCAATCCGTCCATGACCCTCGAAAGCACCGTGACATGGTCCTGGATGGATTTGGCGCCCTCCTGTACGCTCCCCGCGGCGTCTAAAAGCTCGTCCACCGCGACGAGGATCTCCGTGCCCAGCTCCTTTTCCTCGGCCGTCTTTCGGCCGATGTCCCCTGCCCTGTCCTTGATTGCCTCGAGGAGGGCGAGTACCGCCGCGCTCTGGTCCACCTGGGACTGGCTCTCCCCGTAAACCCCCTCGACCCGTCTCACCGTTTCAACCGCGTTCTTTCCGATGCCGGAAAGGGTTGCGTGAAGGTTTGCGTTCGCCCGGGCCTCTTCCTCTATGCGCTCGAGAATGGCCGATACCTGCGCGCCGATCTGGGCGGCGTTCTCGGCGGAGTTTTCCGAGAGTTTCTGGATCTCGTCGGCCACCACCGCGAAGCCCTTGCCCGCGGCCCCCGCGTGGGCGGCCTCTATGGCGGCGTTCATGGCGAGGAGGCTGGTCTGGGTAGCTATGCCGTCGACGGTGTCAACGATGGCGGCGATGTTCGAAGAGGCCTCCCGCACCTTGGCGATGGCCTCGTCGGAGGCCGAAATGGCTTCTTCTCCCGCCTCGGTCAACTCCGACAGGGCCCTGGACGAGGACACGGTGTTCCCGAGACTCTCGGCGACCCGCCGCAGGTTTTCAACGAAACCTCCGAAACGGACCGCCACCTCCCGAATCTCGCTGTTTTGCCGGTCGCTGAGCTCGGCGATTCCCGCAAAGGAGGATATGAGCCCCGTCACGGAGCGGTTTGTCTGCTCGGTAGAGGAAACCTGGGAATCCGCCGCCGCGGCGATGCCGGAGGTTTCCTCGGCGATCACCCCCACGGATTCGGCGGTTTCCTCCACGGTGGAACCCAGCTCCGAGCCGATGCCGTTGAGCGACTCCGCAAGGGACGCGATACGGGCGATCAAGGAATCCCGCTCGGCGGTTTTTTTCCTGTTTTCCTCCGCCAGTACCGCGAGATTTCTCTGAATGCGCATTTCCCGGATCGCCATAGCCACGAAAAGGGATACGTTGAAGCCGAAGATTCCCGTACCCTGCCACCATATCTCGGGGACAACCCCGCGGATTACCGCGACGATGTCGACGGTTCCCAGGGCCACGGCGAAGGTCACGCCCACCGCGATGGGGCGGGCGTATTCATTTTTTAAGAAGAGCGAGCGGAAGGTCACGTACAGGATAAGGACCAGAAAAAGCTCCGTGGGAATCATGAGGGCCGAAAAGATGGTCTCCAGATCGTGGAAATGGCGGGCAAAAACGGGAAAAGGCAGCGCCAGGAGAAGCGAAACGGCGGCGACCGCCGCCATTACCGCGGTGCGCCTGAGAACCCCGAGAAAATCCATGAGGAAGAGGGTGAGGAACCCGTAGAACAGGGGAAGGCCCATCTTGGCCGCGACCATTCGCGGGAAAAGGGGGAAGAGGTCGTACATCAAGCCGATATCGCCGAAGTAAAATGAAAGGAATAGGGAACTTAGGGCGTAGAAAAGCTTGAACCGGTCCGTCGGATTGAAAAAGAACTGGAGGAGGTACAAAAGCCCCAGGAAGAAGGTCGCCGTGGCGAAGGCCAGGTACAGGTGGTTATTGAAGAGGTTTCGCCGCTCCACCCGGGCGCTGACGGGCCCGAAGGGGGCGATATCGCAGGCCTCCAAGCCAAACCAGCTCCCCTCATCGAACATTAGTATCGAAACGCGGTTTAACCCCGTCTCCCTTAAGAGGGAGGCCGGTACCGTGAGGGCTACCGGGGCGGTGGAGTGAAAGAAAAAGCGCGGCTCCGCCGTTCCCGACCGCCCGATTTCCACGCCGTTGACGTATACCCTCAGGGCGTTCCTCGTGGTGCCGAGATACAGTTCCGAAAGCCCGAGCGCGAGTTCCCCCGGCACCGACGCGTCGCATTGAACCCAAGCCCACTTTTTTCCGCCCGAGATTTCGCTGCCCAGGGAAAAGGGAACGCTCACGGGACTCCCCTCCAGGGGAGGAGGCAGGTCGGAAGGTCCGTCCCAGAAGGATATCCGCCATGATTCGCCCAGGGGAACGGGAATCTCTCCCGACCAGGCTAGGGTACCGAAGGGCAGCAGGAGGGCAAATAAAAGGCAGGCGGTTTTCGAGAGGGGGCGCATGGGTAACCTCGGGGCTTTACGGTTTTTCGGCTCAAAGCTTGCGTCCTTACGGAGGGCCGGTATACACTGAACCCCTGTCGGGAGACCCGCTTCGATGCAACAAGAATTATACCATGAAATCTTCGGTTCCATCCTGGACCGGACGGAAATGACCCCCTACCTTTTAAGAAACCGCCAAGGCTATTTCGACGCCCTGGGGGGTACGGACCTCATGCTTTCCAACAGGGGCTTTGAGCTTCGGGGGGAATCCCTGGCGGAGGGAGAACTCGAGAGGGGGGCCGCCTATGTGAACCGAGCCCGCGACTTCATCCTCAACTGGCTCATTCCCGCCCTGTCCCGCCAGTTCCGGGACCTTTCGGCCCTCGAGTCCCCCAGGGCGGAACGATACAGGGAAGCCCGGGAAACCCTGGAGAGGATCGGCTTGCTGATCGGGGAAGGAGCCTTTGCGGAGCTGGTTGCCGAGGATCCCAGGCACCTTTTTCTGCTTTCCTCCTCGGCAAAATACCCCGCCCTCTTCGCGGGCTACCCGGGAGGGGAAATAACGGTTCCCCGTCAATGGAAGCTCGCGGCCTGCGCCCTGCTGAAGACCTGCCATCTCATTAAATCCGTGGAGGAAGACAGCCAGGACATTCACGACTACGCCTGTTTTGCCCTCCACCTTACGGTGCGGGGGTTCCCCCTGACGAACCTGTGGTCCCTGGACTGGGAGGATCCCGCCCTGGAGCCCCCCGGCGACGAGGGTCACATGGCCTACATGAAGGTCCGCTCCTTTTTCCGCAAGCTCGGCCTCTCCCTGGTCCGGGACCGGGAACGGGGCTGTTGGGTCTTCGACTCAGGCGACGGGGTACGGGTGGACGTGGAGGAGCTCAAGGCCCGGCTCAAGAGCCCCGAAAGCATGTTCACGAAACTCGGCAAGGACGATGAGGAAAGCTCCTCGAGCATTCGCGATATCCTGGCCCTCACCTTCATCATCCGCAGGAGGGAAGACTCCCTTACCCTCTTTCACGCCCTCCAGAAACGGGGAGTCATTCTCCAGGAAAATACCCGTTCCGCGTCGCTGACCCAAACCCTCTTCGACTCCCCCAGGGACATGCAGGGAGCGGTATTGGAACTCATGCGCAGCCTCAACAGGAGCGCCCACGTCGACCAGGACCCTGACCCCGGCGCCGTAAGGGAGGAGTCGGAGCGCTTTTTCGCCGCCCTGGGAGCCAATGAGGATGACAACCCCCACAGTTCCGACCGTCACCGGAAGATCCAGTGCAAGATCAGCGTTTCCCTGCCGGTGAGGAAGGACGGGCCCGGGGGCCCCGTAAGCCAGCAGACCCTCCCGGTCGAGCTCAGGATATCGGACCGATCAAGTTGGGAGGAATCGGAAAAGCGGGGAGCCGCGCACCATGAGGCCTACAAGTTCCGGCAGCTCGCCGCGCTGGCGGACCGCCTGTTCAAGCCCCTCTTCCGTTTCGGCGACAAGGATCTTCCGGGGCTGAGAGAAGACCAGGAAAGGCTCTTCGGGTAAAAAAAAGACAGTCCGGTTTTATTACCGAACTGTCCGTTCTCTTTAGTGCCGGCGATCGGACTCGAACCGATACACCCGTGAAGGCGGCAGATTTTGAGTCTGCTGCGTCTACCGATTTCGCCACGCCGGCGCGACGGGCACAATACTACCATAAAAAAGCGCCGGGTGTCTACGAGGGTCTAAGCCCGTCTTGATCTCACGGCGTTGGCCGTCGCGAGCAGGGCCACCCCTACGTCGGCGAAAACCGCCTCCCACAGGGTGGCGATTCCGAAGGCCCCCAATGCCAGGAAACCGAGTTTTACGGCGAAGGCCAGGATAACGTTCTCGGCCACCACCCTGCGGGTTTTCCGCGCGACCACGACCGCTTCGGCCACGCTCTCCGGGTCGTCGTTCATGAGCACCACGTCCGACGCCTCCACGGCGGCATCGCTGCCGAGAGAGCCCATGGACATTCCCACATCCGCCAGGGCAAGCACCGCCGCGTCGTTCAGCCCGTCTCCCGCGAAAACCGTAACCCCCTTCGGATGCCGCGCCAGGGTTTCCTCCCGGATCCTTGAGAATAGTTCCGCCTTTTGGTGGGGAAGGACCCCCGAAAAGGTCTCGGCGATTCCCGTTACACCGGCGACGCGGCTCGCGGCTCCGGCGCTATCCCCGGTGATCATGGCCACCCGGTCTATTCCCAGGGCACGAAGCCGCCCCACCGCCTTCGCCGCGGAGGGCTTAACCGTGTCCGCGAGAAGAATCCTTCCGATCCATTTTCCGTCCCGGGCGACTTCCACCGAGGCGGATCCCGGCGCCGGGGACTCGGAGGACTCGGGAACCGTCACCATTTCCTCCCGGAGCCACTGGGGGTTCCCTCCGAGAAGCCGCACCCCGTCGCGGACGCAGGCGGCCCCGTAGCCTGGTTTCTCCCCGTAATCGCTTAGGGTACCGCCGCTCCCCGCCCCGACGCCTCGGGACTCGGCCTCGCGGCGGATACCCTCCGCCAGGGGATGGGTCGATCGGGCCTCCACCGCAGCCGCCGCCGACAGAAGCTCCCCCTCGGATACGCCGGGGGCGCATTCCAGGGCGGTCACGGAGAACCTCCCCGTGGTGAGGGTGCCGGTCTTGTCGAAAACCACGGTTTTGGTTCGGGAGAGGGCATCGAGAAAGTCCGAGCCCTTCACGAGAATTCCCCGGCGGGCCGCTCCGCCGATGCCCCCGAAATAACCAAGGGGAACGGATATGACGAAGGCGCAGGGACAGGATATCACGAGGAAGACCAGGGCCCGGGGAATCCACAGGGAAAACCGGGGGCCTGCGGCGTCCTGAAGGATCAGGGGGATCAGAAAGGCGATAGCCAGGGCCCCCAGGGTCACCGCGGGGGTGTAGTAACGGGCGAAGGAGGTGATAAACCGCTCCGCCGGGGCCTTTCGGTGCCGGGACTCCTCTATGAGGGCCAGCATTCGGGAAGCGGCGGTGTCCCCAAAGGCCGCGGTGACCCTCAGGGTGAGGGCCCCTCCGCCGTTCATGAACCCCGCCAGGGCTTCGTCCCCGGGGCCGGCGCTTCGGGGAAGGCTTTCCCCGGTCAGGGCGGCAGTGTCGAAGGAGGTTTGCCCCTCGAGGACGATTCCGTCCAGGGGGACCCGTTCGCCGGGATGGACCAGGATAACGGCGCCCGGGACAACCGAGGCGGCAGGAACCGTCTCCCCCGAGGCGAGGCGGGCGGTTTCGCTCCGGACGTCCACCAGGTCCGTTATGGACTTCCGAGACTTGGCTACCGCCGACTCCTGTATAAGTTCCCCCAGGTTATAGAAGAGCATCACCGCCGCGGCTTCCGCGTTTTGGGATATCGCGAAGGCCCCGACCGTGGCCGTAGTCATGAGAAAATTTTCGTCGAACAGCTGTCCCTTACTCAGGTTTCGCAAGGCGTTGAATACGACCCTGTAGCCGGAGAGCGCCCAGGACAGAACGAAGGCCGCCGTAATCCAAGGGGTCCAGGAAGACGGCGCCCGGGGGATGAGGGAAAGCGTGAGGGCACAGGCGAAAATAGCAAAGGAAAGGCTGAAGCGAATGGCGAGCCTTCTGGTTTCGCTCCTCACCCTTTCGGGGGCGGCAGGGGCGGCAGGGGCTGCGGCGCAGGAATCGCCGGTACATGAACAGGACATAGTTTCACTCCATTACGTGGTCGAGGGCCACCGAGAAAAGCATTCCCACGTGGTCGTCGCTGATCGAATAATACACTTGCTTGCCCTCGCGGCGGGCGCGGACGATCTTCGCCTGCCGGAGCACCCTGAGCTGGTGGCTTACGGCGGAATCTGAAACGTCCAGGCTCGCGGCGATGTCGCAGACGCACAGTTCCCCCGCCATGAGGGCCGCCACGATGCGGATACGGGTGGAATCGCCGAAGGTGCGGAAAAAGTC
>QKDA01000032.1 GCA_003246765.1 Spirochaetales bacterium
GCTCGCCTACGCCGCCGGTTCCACCCCCGTGACCTACCGGATCCTGGTGGATTCCTCCTATAAGGTGAGGGTTTCCAACCTGGCGGTGATCGACGCCGCGGGCAAGAGCTTCTCGGAGCTCAAGGCCCAGGTGGAAACCGTGGTTAGCAAGAATTATCCCTTGAGCGGGGTCCAGTTCGGTCTCGTCTCTCCCGCAGTTTTTAGGGTAACCGTGAGGGGCGAGGTGGTATCCACCTCCGAGCGTCAGGCATGGCCCCTTACGCGGCTTTCGGAGATCCTGCCGGGGCTCGTTACTCCCTATTCCTCAATTCGCGACGTGGAGGTAACCTCCGCCTCGGGAAAGACCGCGGTCTACGACCTTTTCCGGGCCTACCGCTCAGGCGATCGGGGCCAGGATCCTCTTTTGCGCCCGAACGACGTGATTACTCTTCGCCGGTACGACCGCTCCGTAACCCTTAGCGGGGCGGTGGAGCGGCCCGGGACCTACCAGCTCCTCCCGGGAGAGACCCTGAAGGACCTGGTCTCCTATTACGGCAGCGGCCTCACCCAGGTGGCGGACCCCACCAGGATCGAGATCGTGCGCTACGTGGGTAGCCCCCATGCCTCGGGACAGAAGATCCTTCTCGGGCTTGAAGACCTTGAGAAGGGCAGAGAGCTCATGGATTACGACCGGGTGACCGTAGGGAGCATTACCGACCTTATTCCGGTCATGTTCATGGAAGGGGCCCTTTCCCCCTCGGCGGGCCAGGGCGGTTCTGCGGGCTCGGGTGCGGTTCTGGCCGCTGCCGGCGCCTCACCGGAGGGCTCGAACAGGCTTACGGTGCGCTTCAATCTGGGAGAGGACTACGCCTCCTTGGTGAGAGGCCATAGGGACGCCTTCTCGGCGGTTTCCGATACCGCCAACGCCTACATTGACCGGCAGGGAATGCGCATTCCCCTTAATCTCAATCCCATGCTATACGACGCTTCTTACCGGAGCGAGTACCTGGTAGAGCCCAACGACGTGCTCATCATCCCCTTCAGGCAGTACTTCGTCACCGTGGCGGGCTCGGTTCATACCCCCGGCAGGTACCCCTACATTCCCGACCGGGACTGGTCCTACTACATCGCCCTGGCCGGGGGCTTCGACAACCTGAAAAACAGCTATGAGCGGGTGCGTATCACCGACGTGACCGGGAAGGCCATGAAAAAAAGCGATCCCATTACCCCGGAAACCGTGATCGAGGCCTCCACCAACTCCTTTCTCTTTTATTTCAACCAATACGCCCCGGTGGTAACGACGACCCTGACGGCCCTCTCCACCTCCTTAACGGTGTACATGCTCCTGCGCAACTGAACGTAAACGGTTGCCTTCCTGCCGGTTAAGGCGTAAAAAAACGCAAAATTCTCCGTTAGTATAAGAAAAACCGCCCCCTTTGTGCGGTTTTTCTTTTTTTTCTACCCCACATGGACTAAAACCCGTGGTATACTGCACTTACTTTGATGGCAAGGAGCCTTTGATGGGAGTTCACGGATGAACCCGCAGCAGCCTCTGACCCGTTCCGGTATGATGGATCATTCCGCCGGGTCCCTACCCGAAGAAAACCCTCTTGAAATTCTCTCCCGGGAGATCAACACCCCCTTGGGCGTCGCCCTTACGGCATCCACGAACCTGGAAGACCTGGTCGCCTCCTTTCGCGAGTCCCTGACCGACTCTCCCTTGACGGAGGCGGAAATTCTCGACTACCTTTCGGATCTTGCCGCGTCCGCCCGCCTCGTGACCCGGGGCATTCAGAGAGCCTCCGAGGTCTTGCGGGAACAGGTTCACTCGGAGCCGGAAAACTCCCAGGGGGAGCTGTTCATCACCGGCGCTTACGGACGCTTCGCGTGATGACGAAGCATTGGGAGGTGCTCGTCGTGGACGATGATCCCGACGTGCACGCGGTGACCGAACTGGCCCTGAAGCGGGTGGAATACCGCGGTCGCGGCGTGCGGGTCCTTTCCGCACGGGACTCTTCCGAAGCCCGGACCCTCTCCACCGGCAGGACCGATCTTGCCGTGGTGCTTCTCGACATCGTGCTTGAAACCGAGACCGCCGGTCTCGACTACATAAAATGGCTGCGCAAGGAGGAGGGGAACGCCCTCGTCCAGATCGTGGTCAGGACCGCCCAGGATTCCTCCCTGCCCGGCGACCGGGTAACCATCGAATACGAGATCAACGACTATCAGGAAAAGGCGGAGCTCACCGCCCGGAAGCTGAGAACCTCGGTCATTACCGCCCTTCGGGCCTACGACGCCCTTTCCACCATCGACGGCCAGAGGCGGGGCCTTCGGGAGGTCATAGCGGCATCGGCCCACGTGTTCCGCCATTCCAGGCTCTCCGCCTTCGAGCGGGAAACCCTCAACAGTCTCGCCTCCCTCCTTCACGGGCCCTCGGGCGACGTGCGCCATTCCGGGGTATTCGCCGTACGGACCCCCGACTCGCCCGCGGCCTACGTGACCACCGCCACCGGCAGGTTCAAGAGCCTCCAGGGCTGGAAGCTCTCCCAGATCGTCGACCCGGGAATGTACGAGCGGATCCTCTCCCACGATTATTCCCAAAGCTATCTTTCCTGGGAGAATTTCCGGGTATACGGCTTTAGGCTTTCCGACGAATCGGTGATCTACGTCATCCTCGAGGACGAGAACGCCTCCACCGAGTGGAAGCGGGACCTTCTGGAGGCCTTCCGGATCAACCTCGGCGTGGCGGTGGAAAACTTCGGGCTTTACCGGGAGCTGGAGTCCGCCCGCAACGAGCTGGTGTTCGCCCTCGGGGAGGTGGCGGAATCCCGCTCCGAGGAGACCGGGAACCACGTCAAGCGGGTAGGTGAGATATCCAGGATTCTCGCCCGGGGCCTGGGGCTCGGCGAGGACGAGGCCGAGCGGATTCGCATGGCCGCTTCCCTCCACGACCTCGGCAAGCTCACCATCCGGGACGAGGTGGTCAACAAGCCCGGCAGGCTCACCGAGAGCGAGTTCGAGGAGATGAAAACTCATTCCCTGGTAGGCTTCGAGATGCTCAAGTCCTCCACCCGGGACCTCATGCGTTCCGCCGCCCGCATCGCCCTGGAACACCACGAGAATTGGGACGGCTCAGGCTATCCGAGGGGCTTGCGGGGCGAGGAGATCGGCCTGGATTCCCGCATCGTGGCCATCGCCGACGTCTTCGACGCCCTGGGCAACAAGCGGGTCTACAAGGATGCCTGGTCTATCCCCGACATACTCGACTACATGCGCTCGGAGGCTGGAAAGAAGTTCGATCCCGCCCTGATGGAGGTGTTCTTCTCCCGGGTGGAGGAAATGAACGCCGTGCGGACCCGCTACCCGGACTAAAGAAAAGCCGGAAGGTTCCCTGAACTGCCCCCTTGAAGTGTCTACTTTCAGGGGAGCAGTTCCAGGAAACTTCCGGCTTTTTTATTCCGTTCTCGGGGGCGCTCAGCCTTCGAGGATGGCTTTGGCCGCCGCGGCGGCGTCAAGGCCCTCCCGGGTTTCCCGGGTAGCGAGGTTTTTGAGGGTCAGATCCCCCGTCGGGGAGACCGTAACGCCCCACTTAATGCCCTTTTTCTCGGCCCAGGCGTACTGCTGGCCCATCTTTTTGGCCTCCGGGAAGACCTCGCAGGCGACTCCCAGGTTTCGCAGGCTGCCGGCGGCCTTCTGGTACGCGCCCATACTCGCCTCGTCGGCGCAGAACACCGCGGCGTCGGTGAAGCTTGCCTTGGTCACCGAGCGTCCGAGCTCGTCCAGGGCCGCTATGAGCCGGTCCAGGCCGATGGAGCTGCCAACCCCGGGAACGCGGTCCTTCATGTAGAGTCCCGCCAGGTTGTCGTAGCGTCCACCGGAACATACCGAGCCGATGCCCGGAAGGTCGTTGAGGAAGGTTTCGTACACCACCCCGGTGTAGTAGTCCAGGCCCCGGGTGATGGAGGGATCGAGAACGAAGGACTTTTCAATGCCCGTCTCGACCATGAAGGAGCGGATGTCCCTGAGGCGTTTCGTGTCTTCCCCCGGGCCGCCGGCCATGTCTTCCATAAGCTTGAGGGTGGCGTCGAAGCGATCGCTCCCGTCGCCGGCGCCCTCGATGTAGGTGAGGATGTCCCGGGCGTTTCCCTCCCCGGCGATTTCCGTGAGGAGGGCGAAGGTCTCGTCCCGGCCTATCTTGGAAAGCTTGTCCACGGTCCGGAGGATTTCCTCGCTCCGCTCCGAGAGCCCCCGGCGCGAAAGGAAGCGGTTGAAGACGCCCCGGTGGGAGAGCCTGACCGTCACGTCCTCCACGCCAATGGAGGCGAGGGCGGCCTTCATGAGGCTGAGGATCTCGAAGTCCGCCGCGGCGGAGTCGGAGCCGACGATGTCGAAGTCGCACTGGGTGAACTCCCGGTAGCGCCCGGCCTGGGGCTTTTCGCCCCGCCATACCTTGGCGATATGGTACCGCTTGAAGGGGAGGTAGAGCTCCCCCTGATGCTCCGCCACGAAGCGGGCGAAGGGGACCGTCAGGTCGAACCGAAGGGCCACGTCGCGCCCCCCGTTGTCCTCGAAGCGGAATACCTGCTTCTCGGTCTCCCCGTCGCTCTTGCGCAGGAGGATCTCGGAGTATTCCAGGGCCGGCGTGTCGATCGGGACGAAGCCGAAGGACCTGAAGGTTTTCGTGAGGGTTTCCGCGAGGAGGGCGCGGCCGATTTCGGCGGCGGGCAGCATGTCCCGGAAGCCCTTGAGCACTCTGGCTTGTATAAGGTCAGACATGGTGCTAGTATATCGGCCTTGCGGGTGTTGAATCAAGGCACCGCGGGAAGGGGAGGTGCGTCCATGCTGATGGTGGTGGATATCGGCAACACTAATATCGTGGTGGGCCTGTGGCACGGCGGCGACCTTGCGAGGGACTGGCGTATCTACACCGACCCCCGCCGCACGGACGACGAATACGGCACGGTCATCCGTTCCCTTTTCCGGGACGCCGGGGTGACCCCCTCGGCGGTGGAGAAGGCCATCATCTCCTCGGTGGTTCCCCTCCTGAACGTGACCTTCACCAGGATGATCGAAAAATTCCTGGGCATTACCCCCCACGTCCTCGGTCCCGCCCTCTACGACCGCCTGCCCGTGACGGTGCCTCCCTCGGCGCTCCACGAGATAGGCACCGACATCGTCTGCGACGCCGTGGCGGCCTGGGCGCTCTACGGCGGTCCCTGCGTCATCGTGGACTTCGGCACCGCCCTCACCTTTACCGCCCTGGGCGAGGAGGGAAGGATTCTCGGGGTGGCCATTGCCCCGGGCCTCGGCACGGCGGTAAACGCCCTGTTCCGGGATACCGCCCAGCTTCCCTCGGTTCCCCTTGAACCGCCCCCCTCAAGCCTCGGCACGAATACCATTCACGCCATCCAGGCGGGGGTCGTCCTCGGCTACCAGGGTCTCGTGGAGTCCATGGT
>QKDA01000122.1 GCA_003246765.1 Spirochaetales bacterium
TGAGGCCATTTTGGAAGATATGGGCGCGGTCGAAGAGACGGCCTTTGGCGGGGAGTCCGAAGAATCCGCTCGGGGAGTCTATAAGGACGAAACTTCCCGTTGGCAGTTTAATACCATCAGCTACATGATCGATAGCGGCATGCCTCAGCTCATGGAAAGCGATATTCGCTCCGCCATAGCTGAATGGAAACGCCGGGTACCGAAATTGAGTTTTTCCGATAAAACCGATGATGACTGGTACCAGTTTTTGGCCACTATTTATACGGTGGGTCTGTTGGATATGAAGTCAAAATCGATGAGCGGTGCTGCGGGCCGTTCATCGGTTGGCGCGGGTCCGGGGATTCGAACCTTCAATATTAATCCCGAGATCTATGATATCAGGTCGTACCCTGATAGCGATAAATGGCGTATTCGCGTTCCGCGGCATGAACTCGGGCACACTATTGGGCTTAGTCATGAGCACCAGCGCTGGGATCGTGATGCGTATCTCACGGCTGACGCCGGCCAGATGAGCGGCGATAGCTGGGAGAAAATCGACAGGCAAAAAACCGTAGCCTATATTCCCTACACCGAATGGCGGTCGCGGGTTGTTAAATTCTGGTGGGGAAGAACCAGAATCTACTATCCGGTTTTCCTAGTTTACGAACTTAAGAAGGATGTAGCCTTCGCGACCTCGACCTTTGATTACCTCTCTTTAATGATCTACAGCACACGGCAAATTGAGGGTTTAAAAGCGCTTGTTGCACAACAAGGTTTGTCCGTTGGTTCTAAAATACCCTTTAATACGGAGATATCGGACCTGGATGTACAAATCGTGAGGAAAATGTATGGATTTTAAGTGTAAGCCCTTGGTCGCTATCGTGATCATTGCTATGGCGGCACTATCCGGGTGTCAGGAAAATGAAATAGAAGTAAAAGAAGATGTACTGCCATATCGAATTAATTATTACTTCGAATATGAAAATCTGACTGATACGAATATTGAGATTTCTAGTTGTGATTTTAGTACTGACCAGGGACCCGGACTTTTTTCAGATCAGGATATTTGGCCGGAAGAAGCCAGTATTCTGCCGGCTAACTCAAGAATACTGCTCTGGCCGTTTGGATCAGTAGATTTCGTGCCGGCTGATTCTTCTTTCGCGCTTCGTTTGGCAACTGGCGAACAGGTAAGGATCTTGGCTGGATGGACCGAGGCGCAGTATGCCGGGATGCCCAATGTGATCGTGTATGGCGCGGGCTATACAATTTTCACCGATAAGACAACGTATTTCGAGTATCAGTAGGACGGCAGCTTGCGGCGCGCGGATATTAGCGGTCTTGATGTTGTAGAGGTGACAGCCTCCTTAGTAATAAATTCTGATATGTCCCTAGATTTTCGTATCGACAGTGAAAACATACAAGGCCATGGAGAAAACGGATGGTCCGTGCTGCCTGTGGTACGAGTTGAATAGGTAAATGGGGACATCCTGCTAATGAATAACGCTTTTAAAGCGCCAGCAGGGTGTCCATTGCGAATTGGAGGCGGGTTAAGCCTTTCCCCTGCTCCTGGATCCATTCCGCCCAGGCCTTGTCGGACTTCGCGATATGGTCCAGGAGCCAGGTTCCGAGGAACCGGTAGAAGATATAGGCGTCTTCGGGACCCAGGGCGGCCAGGGAACGGATTTCCATGTTTACCTTTCCCACGAAGTCGCTGTGCTGCGACCGGTGACCCTCGAAGCCCGGATAGCCCCGGGACCTCATGAACAGCTCCTCCTCGGAAAAGTGGTATTCCGTGTAATCCGTGAGGGCCTTAAGGGCCTTGGCCATTCTCAGGGCGTAGTTTCCATCGGGGGTTTGGGCTATCTGGAATACGTCGTCAATGATCGAGATGAGCTTCTTATGCTGAAGGTCAATGTCGGAAAAGCCCGTGGCCAGAGTATCGCTCCAGGAAAAAAGGTTTATCATACCCCATCATACCCCCCATTCTTTCCTTCGGGCAAGGCCGGTTCCCGTTCCTGCGCCTTTCCGGTATCTTCTTTAATTGCGGTAAAAAAAGTAAAACATGATTCCCAAAGCGGGGTAAAAGTAGTAAAATTCGCGAAGGTTTTTACCTGGAGGTAGTGTTATGGCAACCTTGAAGGAAATCGCCGACCGAACGGGGGTTTCCATAGCGACGGTTTCGCGGGTATTGAATTACGATGAAACCCTGTCGGTTTCGGAGGAAAAGCGAAAACGGATTCTTGAAGTTGCCGACGAGCTCGACTACATGCCCCCGGGGAGGAAGGCCCAGGGCGCCGCGAAGGGAAGGGGCAAGGGCAGGCCCCGCATCGGGCTTATTCACTTTCTATCCGTTTCCGAAGAACTGGACGATCCCTACTATATCTCTATCCGCATAGGCATTGAGCGCAGGAGCCAGGAATTGGGCTTTGAGCTGGTGAAGATCTACAAGGCGGACGGCCGGTTCCATACGGAAGAGCTCCGGAACGTGCAGGGGATCATCGCCATCGGCAAGTTCAATTCAGAGGAGATCGACGCCTTTAGCGCAAACTGTTCCGACGTGGTGATGGTGGACTCCTCCCAGCGGCCCCACCGGTTCGACAGCGTCGTGGTGGACGTGGCGGCAAGCATGAGGGAACTCCTGAACTTCGCGCTGGCCCAGGGCTTTACCCGGATTGGCTTTTACGGCTGCGAGGAGAGGTACGCCGAGCACCGGACCTATCTCGGGGAAAAGCGCTATACCGCCTTCGTGGAATACATGAAAGACAAGGGCCTTTACGACAGCCGATACGTGAAACT
>QKDA01000154.1 GCA_003246765.1 Spirochaetales bacterium
GGAAGGAAGGGGCCTGAAGGCCGCGCCGCAGGCCAGGGTAAAGCCCATATCCACGCTGGCTAGGGCGAAATAGGGGGTCCCGCCGGAGTCTTCCCTGTCCATGCCGGCGCCGGAGATAAACCATGATGCCCGGGGATTCAGGGCAACCGAAGGGAGGGCTTTCCACGCCAGGGCCGACTCGCTGCGGCCGTAGAGCTCAAATTCGGGGGTATTTCCCTCCGGCGCCGTATCCCTCCCCGGGGTTTCGCCGCCGTCAGCCCATTGAAACTCCGCGTCTAAGCCCAGGGACGAGGAGGACGCGACCGACAGGGAGGGTTTTTCCTTCGCCCCGAGGGGATATGCCGAGCCGAAATGCGCCGCGCACAGCGCCGCCAAAAGAATGCCCGCCGACTTGAGGGACGGGGTACGATATGCCATAGGGACTCTCCACGCAGGTCTTCCGCCCGCAAGAATTGCAGTATATCACACTTTACAGCCCCTCATGCCGATGGTAGCATGGCGGCATGGATACCTTCTCCGAATTCCTTAAAGACCTTGCCCTGGACCCCGACGGGCTCCGGCGGCAGTTCATGAGCCTCAGCGCCTTCGTGAACATACTCTACGCATGCTTCATGGGCTTTCTCGTCCTGGCGGTGTACCGGCTCAGTTCCTCCCATTCCATGCGGGACCGCAACCTGACCCTGATAATTCCGGTGCTCACGGTGCTCATGGCGGTAATCATGAGGATTGAGGGCGCCCAGGCGGTGATCTTCTTCGGCATTTTCGGAATCCTGAGCATCGTTCGCTTTCGTTCCAATTTAACGGACCAGAGGGGCATAACCTTTATCCTCTTTGCCGTCATAGAAGGCCTTCTCGCGGGGATCAACGCCTATCTCATGGCCCTCATCGCCTGGGTCGCGGTAACCGCCACCATCCTTTTGGCGCGAAAGCTGTTCAATTCCCGGCTGGTCGTCCGGCTCAGCGTGAGAACCGAGGATTTTCCCGACGAGGCGAGGACGGCTCTGGAAGGATGGTTCGGCTCGAAGGGTCTCGAAACGGTGTTTCTCAGCTCCTCCATGGCTTCGGACGGGAGGGAGAAGGCCGCGGGGAAGCCCCTGAAGGTAACCCTCGAGTACGAGCTTCTGCCGAGATCCGACCGGGAACTCCATGAGGTTTTGCGGGACTTCAATGATTTTACCCGGCGGCAGGGCTATTCCTGCAGGCTCCGCCGTCTCGTGGACTGACAAGCCCTGCCTGCCGCTCGAGGCCGGCAGGCCTCTAGGGCTGTATCACTCCGTGGGGCCCGAGGATCTTCCATGAGTCCCGGTCCTTGAGGCGAAGGACCTCGGGGCTGATTTCTTCAGCCTTTTCGTATACCGGCGGAATGACCCACTTGCCCGAGGGGTCGATGTAACCCGTAAGCTGGGTGCTTTCGAGCTTGACCCGGGCGCGGCCCCCGCTAAAGTCGTATGCCCGGTCGAAGCCTATTTCCACGACCACCCTTCCGTCGCCGTCCAGATAGCCCCACAGGCCGTTCTTCTTTACGAGCCATAATCCCTCGCCGGCCCAGGAAATATCCGAGTACTGAAAGGGGGTCAGGGCGGTTCCCCCGACCCTAACCAGGGCCCAGGAACCGTCTTTGGAGGCCGCGAAGGCGCGGTCGCGAACGTCGCTCACCCGGGAGTACGTACCGCCGCCGGAGACGGCCCCATTTCGGTCGATCAGGGTCCATCCCTCCCGAGTCTTTACCGCGGCGTAACCCGAGGAATATTCCCGGGCCTTTTGATAGGCAGGCTTGACGGCGAACCGCCCGGATCCGTCGATGTACCCCCACTGACCGTCTTTCTTTGCAGGCGCCGCGCCGCCGGAGAAGTTCCCGCCCCCCTCAAACTGGGGCTTTACGGCCCAGGACCCGTCGGGGGCAAGCCAGCCGAACACGCCCCCCGCATAGGCCAGGGCCCGGCCCTCATGAAAAGACCACAGGTCGTCCAGGGAGGGCTTGAGAATCTCATTACCCTTCCCGTCAATGAACCCCCATCTTTTTTGGATCCTTACGCAGGCCAGGCCTTCGGAAAAATGTTTTACCTCGTCGTATTTCGCTTCCACCGCGAGAACGCCGTTTTCGCCCAGGTACCCCCATTTTTTCCCGGAGGACTCCGGATGAAGCCGGTCCATGACGACGGTTTCCACCGCCGCGAACCCTTCCCGAAAGGGGCGGGCGTCGAGGAACGAGGGGGTTACGACCCAGGCGCCCCGGCTGTCCCGGTAGCCCCACAAGCCCCGGTCTCTATAGGGGAAGGGGCTCTCTGCGAAAGCAGAGCCCGCCAAGCAGGCGCAAAGCAAGGCAACGACGCGGTTATTCATGTATCCGACCTCCGGTACCGGCCTCCGGTACTGACCGGGGATCAGTATCCTACGGAGCCGGGGCTTTCGCAAGAGAAAAATCTCGATTAAAGCGTACCCTATCAGCGGAACAGGTTGATGAAGAGGGCGTTCAGGACCATGGTGGCGGAAACGAACACGATGGACACCATGCTCATGAGCTTCAGAAGGATATTCAGAGCCGGGCCCGAGGTGTCCTTGAAAGGATCGCCCACGGTATCGCCGACCACCGCGGCCTTGTGGGGTTCGCTCTTCTTGCCCCCGTGGTTTCCCCTCTCGATGTACTTCTTGGCGTTGTCCCAGGCGCCGCCCGCGTTGGCCATCATGATGGCGAGGACAAAGCCCGAGGCGAGAGCTCCCGCCAGGGAGGCCATGACCCCCACGGGACCGACGAATATGCCTATGACGAGGGGGGTGAATATGGCCAGGAGGGCCGGGGCGATCATTTCGCGCTGGGCGCCCTTGGTCGAGATTCCCACGCAGGCGGCGTAGTCGGGCTTGGAGGTTCCCGCCATGATGCCCGGATCGGCCTTGAACTGGCGGCGAACTTCCTGAACCATGGCCCCCGCGGCGCGGCCGACGGCCTGCATGGTGAGGGCGCTGAAAAGGAAGGGGAGCATGGCCCCCACGAAAAGGCAAGCCACCACGTAAGGGTTGGTAAGCCCCGAGTCAAATGCCCCGCTGAAGCCCCGGGCGTACTCGGCGTAGATACCGCCCATCTTGGGCAGAACCTCCCGGGCCGCCTCGATGATCTTCTGATCGTACTCGGCGATGAGGGCCAAGGCGGTGAGGGCCGCCGAGCCGATGGCGAACCCCTTGCCGGTGGCGGCAGTGGTATTGCCGAGGGAGTCCAGGGCGTCGGTCCGGGTCCGAACCTCGGCCTCAAGGCCCGCCATTTCGGCGATTCCCCCGGCGTTGTCCGCCACGGGACCGTAGGCGTCGGTGGCCAGGGTGATGCCCAGGGTTGAGAGCATGCCCACCGCCGCAATACCGATGCCGTACAGGCCCCGGACCGGGTTATAAGCCCCCCCCGCGAGGAAGTATGAGCCGAGGATGCTCGCCGCCACGGTTACCACCGGGATGACCGTGCTTTTCATGCCCACCGCTAGCCCCCCGATAATTACCGTCGCGGGACCCGTGAGGGTGGTATCCGCCAGCTGCCGAGTGGGCTTATAGGTATCGGAGGTGTAGTACTCGGTGAAGTACGCGATGACGTTGCCCGCCACCAGGCCGCACATCATGGCGGTCCAAATGCCGAGGTATGCCCGGCCGAGCCCGGGGAAAAACATGATATAGAGGAAACTCGCGACGGCTATACCGACGGTGGAAAACCAGACCCCCTTTCGGAGGGCCGCGAGGAGAACGCTCTGGGAGGCGTCTTCTTTTGCCTGCACAAAAAAGGTTCCCAGGATGGATAGGACAACGCCGATGGCCGCGACGGCCAGGGGGATCTGGATCATGGTGATGGCCTGGAGTCCCCGGGTGGAGCTGTGGGCGGCGGCTACGCCGAGGGCCATGGTGGCCACGATGGAGCCCACGTAGCTCTCGTAAAGGTCGGCGCCCATGCCCGCCACGTCGCCCACGTTGTCCCCCACGTTGTCCGCGATCACCGCGGGATTGCGGGGATCGTCCTCGGGAATGCCCGCCTCGACCTTGCCCACGAGATCGGCCCCGACGTCGGCGGCCTTGGTGAAGATACCTCCGCCCACCCTGGCAAACAGCGCCATGGTGGAAGCGCCCATGCCGAAGGTAATCATGATGGGAGGAATCTGATCGTCCGGAAGCTGAAAGGCCAGCTTAAGAAGGGCATACCAGAGGGAAAGGTCCAGGAGCCCCAGGCCGACCACGGTCATGCCCATGACGGTACCGGTAAAGAAAGCCACCCGGAGGCCCGAGTTGAGGCTCTTGCGGGCGGCCCAGGCGGTTTTGGCGTTGGCCTTCGTCGCGAGGGTCATGCCGATGTACCCCGCCAATCCCGAAAAGAATCCCCCCGTGACGAAGGCGAAGGGAACGAAGGGCGAGATGAGGCGGAAGGCATAGGCCAAAAGGGCGAGCAAAAGGAAGAGGGCGGCGAAGATCATCGCCACCACTCTGTACTGTTGGGAGAGGTAAGCCCGGGCGCCCTTCTGGACGGCCAGGGAAATCTCCCTCATCGTATCGGTTCCCGAGTCCTGGGCGAGCACGTACCGCGCCAGGAGGAACGCGAAAACCAGGGCGCAAACGGACCCAACGAGGGTATAAAGGATCGTCATGGGGATCCCTCCTTACTTTTCTATGCGGCTCCAGTCCATGGTCTCGCCGATCCGGGCGGCCAGGGTTTCCAGGTCCCGGTCCCCGTGCCCGTAGTCGAAGCCCGCGGGGGGCTGGGAAACCTGGACGGCCTCGGGGGTACGCGTAAAGATGAGGGCGTCATGGTGGTTCGCTTCCTTTAGGATTCCCTCGGATTCACCCTCGGGGGTGAGGACCACGGAGCCGTTGCAGGTGCAAAAATAGGTCTGCGCTCCCGAATCAGCGACCATGAAATAAAAGCTTGTACCCCGTACCCCCGCGACCAGGGAGGGTGTGTTCACGGTCATCCGCCCCCCCGCGAGCTTGTCGAGCTTCCTGAGCACCGCCGTAACCGCTCCCGCGTCTACGGAAAGGCTCCGTTCCAACGACGCGAGCCGTACCCTGAGGGAGGCGTTTTCCCCTATCCTGAGGGCGTTTTTTCCGGCAAATACAAGTTCCGCCAGGCTTTCCGGGCCGGTTTTAAGGAGGGCCCCGTCCACGACCTTCTCGCCTACCTTTAGGGGAACGCCGTCCATCGTAATGGAACCCTCGAGGTATACCAGCGAGGCGAAGCCGATATCCGCAGCCTCCACGCCGGCTTTCTTTGCCTGACAGGAAAGAACCGAAACGGCGAGCAGGGCAGAAACGAGAAGAGAAGCCAAGGGGGAGCGGGCAAGAGACATAAGTTAACCTCCGAGATTCCGCCGAGGGCAGTTCCCCTTCGCCGGTCTTCCCCTTCAGTATGCCCTCTTTTTTCCTTCCCCG
>QKDA01000050.1 GCA_003246765.1 Spirochaetales bacterium
GGGTTCTTTTCCAGGGACTGGGCGGAAAGGGATATGACCGGAATGTGTCCCCATCCAATGTCCGAAAGGGCCCTGCGGATAAAGCCGATGTAGTTCGTGGCCCGGCACCCTCCCCCGGTCTGGGTGATGAGGAGGGCAACCTTGTCCAGATCGTACTGGCCGCTCTTCAGGGCGGAAATCATCTGTCCCGCCACGATGATTGAGGGGTAGCAGGCGTCGTTGTTCACGTACTGAAGGCCTATATCCACGGCCTTCTTGTCCACGTCCGGCAGGATCACGAAGTTGAAGCCCGAATACTCGAAGGCGTGCTGGAGGATTCTGAAGTGAATGGGCGACATCTGGGGCGCGAGGATCGTGAAGCGCTTGTCCTTCATCTCCTTGGTGAAGACCGCCCGGTGATGGGCGGCGGACTTGACGCTCGTCTGGTTCTCGTGGCGCTCCCTTTCCTTGATGGCCGCGATGAGGCTCCGCATGCGGATGCGCACCGCCCCGAGGTTCGAGCCCTCGTCGATCTTCACGAGGGTATACATCTTGCCCCGGGCCTCGAGTATTTCCTGCACCTGGTCCGCGGTGACCGCGTCGAGGCCGCAGCCGAAGCTGGTAAGCTGCACGAGCTCCAGGTCCTTCCGGGTGGAGACGAACTGCCCCGCCCGGTAGAGACGGTTGTGGTAGGTCCACTGGTCCACGATGCGCAGGGGCCGCTCCACGGCGCCGAGATGGGCCACGGAGTCTTCCGTGAGCACCGCCAGGCCGAGGCCCGTCAGGAGTTCCGGGATGCCGTGGTGAATTTCCGGGTCCACGTGGTAGGGTCTACCCGCGAGAACAATGCCCTTGAGACCCCTCTCCTCGATTTCCCGGAGGGTTTCCTCGCCCTTGCGCTCCGTTTCCGAGCGGAAGGAATCCTGTTCCGCCCAGGCGGCCCGCACGGCGGCCTTGATCTCCTCGGCGCCGATGCCGAAACTTTCCCCGAGTTCCTCCTGGAGGCGCACCGCCAGGCGTTTTTCGTCATCCAGGGGCAGGAAGGGATCCATGTAGATGACGGACTTGTCCTGCCGGAGGGCGTCTATGTTGTTCTTGAGTACCTCGGGATAGCTCGTGACGATGGGGCAGTTAAAGTGGTTGCCCGCCCCGGAATCTTCCGTGCGTTCGTAGGGCGCGCAGGGATAAAAAATGAACTTTACCCCCGCCTTCAGGAGCGACTCCACGTGGCCGTGGGTGATCTTTCCGGGATAGCACACGGACTCCGAGGGAATGGTCTCGAGGCCGACCTCGTATATGTGCCGGCTCGAGCGGGGCGAAAGCCTGACGCGGAACCCGAGTTTCGTGAAAAAGGTAAACCAAAAGGGATAGTTCTCGTACATGTTGAGAACCCGTGGAATGCCCACGTCGCCCCGGGGAGCCGCGTCCGCCTGCAGGGGCTTGTAGCGGAAGAGCCGCCGGTACTTCCAGTCGAAGAGGTTCGGCAGGGGCTGCTTTTCGGGTTTCGAAAGCCCGTCCTTCCCGGCGTCCGAGGGGGTCTCCAAGTCGATCTCGAGACCCTTTTCGCAGCGGTTTCCCGTAATGAAGCGCCTCGGGGGCGCGACCATCTCCTCCACGGGACCGGAGGTGACGACCCCCGCGGTGAAGGTGTTGATGGTGAGAAGGCAGTTGTTGGAACACTTGCCGCAGCGGCGGCTGTCGAGCTGCACCGCGAAATGTTCCAGCTGGGCCGGGGTAGCGAGGCCGCTTCGGGCGTCGGAGGGACAGCCCGCGTCCTCCCATTGGTCCCGGGCGATGAGGGCCGCCCCGTAGGCGCCCATAAGGCCCGCCACGTCGGGCCGGAACACGTTCCGGCCGGAGATTTTCTCGAAGGCCCGCAATACCGCGTCGTTATTGAAGGTTCCACCCTGCACGACCACCTTCTCCCCGATGGAGGAGGCGTCCCGGAGCTTGATCACCTTGTAGAGGGCGTTCTTGATTACCGAATAGGACAGGCCCGCGGAGATGTCCCCCACGGAAGCCCCTTCCTTCTGGGCTTGCTTGACCCGGCTGTTCATGAATACCGTGCAGCGGCTGCCTAAGTCCACGGGCTTGTCCGCCAGAAGGGCCCGGTTGGAGAAGGTTTGGATGTCGAGCCCCAGGGAACGGGCGAAGTTGTCAAGGAAGCTGCCGCAGCCCGAGGAACAGGCCTCGTTCAGCTGGATGGTGGTAATGGCCCCGTTTTTCATCCAGAGACACTTCATGTCCTGGCCGCCGATGTCCAGGAGGAATTCCACCCCGGGAACGAAGAAGTCCGCAGCCCGGTAATGGGCGATGGTTTCCACCTCTCCCGAGTCGACCCCGAGGGCCGCCTGAAACAGGGCTTCCCCGTAGCCGGTGGAGCAGGAGCGCACGATCCTGACCTGGGGGGGGAGGCGCTTGTACAGGTCCTTAAGGACCCTCACGGCGAGATCCACGGGATTTCCCCCGTTAACGGAGTAAAAGCGCCATAGGATCCGCCCCTGGTCGTCTATCAATACCGCCTTGGTGGTGGTGGAACCCGCGTCGAGGCCGAGGAATACCGGGCCCCGGGCGGTATCGAGGTCCGCGGAGGCGGCCATTTCGGCGGCGTGGCGGACCCGGAATTCCTCCAATTCCCGTTCGTTGGCGAAAAGGGGATCCAGGCGCTGAACCTCGTGCATCTCCGCTCCCACGAGCTTCTTGAGGCCCTCCCGAAGGTCAGCGAGGCTCACGAAGACCGCCTTGTCCGCGGCGGAAACCTCGGCGCCCTCGGTATCCCCGCAGGCGCAGGAAGACCCCTGGGAAGGGGGCGACACCCGGCAGGCCGCGCCGGGATCGGCGATGGAATCCATCCTCCTGAAGGTGATGGGGTCCTCGGGCTTATCCTCGGGAAGCTCCGCGGAAAAGGCGGCGCCGGCGGCCACGAAGAGCTGGGAGCCTTCGGGCACGATGGCGGCGCCCTCGGGAAGCTTGAGGGTCTCGATAAACCGCAGGCGAAGCTGGTCCATGAAGTGGAGGGGTCCGCCAAGGAAGGCGACGTTGCCCCGGATTGGCTTGCCGCAGGCGAGGCCCGATATAGTCTGGCTCACCACCGCCTGATAGATGCTCGCGGCGATATCCTCCCTCCGGGCGCCCTCGTTGATGAGGGGCTGAATGTCGGTTTTCGCGAAAACCCCGCAGCGGGCCGCGATGGGATAGATGATGGAGGAGCCCTTGGCGAGCTCGTTGAGCCCGTCGGCGTCGGTTTCCAGGAGGGCCGCCATCTGGTCGATAAAGGCCCCGGTGCCGCCGGCGCAGGTTCCGTTCATGCGCTGCTCGATGCCGTCGGTGAAGTAGGTAATCTTCGCGTCCTCGCCGCCGAGCTCTATGGCCACGTCGGTGGAGGGTATGAGTCGGCGCACCGCGGTGGTGGAGGCAACCACTTCCTGGATAAAGGGAACCGAGAGCCAGTGGGAAACCGCGAGGCCCCCGGAACCGGTCACCTTGACGCTCAGGTTGGGCAGGTCGCCTTTTTTTGCCGCCTCTACGGCGTCGAGGGCCTGTTCCACCACGGAGATTATGGTTGTCCGGATATCTGCCCGGTGACGCTCGTATTTACTGAACAGGAAGGAGTCATCCCGGTCGAGAACCACGACCTTGACCGTCGTGGAGCCGACATCAATGCCCATCCGAAGGGTTTTCGTTTCTTTCATGGCGGGAATGATGCCACAGAAACCGTCCAGATTCAAGATAAAGCCATACTAACGAGAATCTTTACTGATTATTTACGCGTTTTTAAGCAATCAAGCCACTCCGCATCCCCCGCTTTCCACCGGAGGCTTCCCCGTGCTAGCCTGTCTCCATGTCAAAGTCACTTCTCAAAAGCGGATCCCGCCTTTCCCTGCTCACCCTGGCCTCCCGCGTTCTCGGCCTGGTGAGGGAAATGACCAAGGCGGCCTTCCTGGGCACCACGGCCCTATCGGACGCCTTCTCCGTGGCCTTCGTGATTCCCAACCTCCTCAGGAGGCTCTTCGCCGAGGGGAGCGTGTCCGTGGCCTTCATTCCCACCTTCCGGCAGTACCTGGAAACCGAGGACACCGCCACGACCCGAGAGTTCTTATCCGCTACCTTCACGATCGTTACCCTGCTCACCACGGCCACCACGGTCCTGGGAATCCTCGCGGCTCCCCTGATCGTGCCCTTTTTCGGCACGGGCACCGCGGAAACGGTATTCCTGACCCGCATGATGTTTCCCTACTTGGCGGTAATCTCCGTTTCTGCCCTCTTTCAGGGCATTCTCAACGGAGTCAAGGTGTTTTCCCCCTCCGGTTTTACCCCCATCCTCTTCAATCTCTGCGTCATCGGTCTCACATGGCTTCTCGCTCCCCTGTTCGCCAACCCTGCCCGGGCTATGGCGGCGGGGGTCATCGCGGGAGGATCCGTTCAAGCCCTCTTCCAGCTCCCCTTCGTGCTCCGCCAGGGCTTTCGCTTTTCCTTTCTCCCTATCCGCCGGGCCTTCGCAAACCCGGGAACCCGGAAGGTGCTCGCCCTGGTGGGGCCCACGGTAATCGGCATGGCTGCCTACCAGTTCAACGACATCGTCTCCACCGCCCTGGCGGGGCATGCGGGTCCGGGGGTAGTCTCGAGTCTGCAGTATTCCCTGCGGCTCCAGGAGCTTATTTTGGGAATTTTCGCGGTTTCCATAGGAACCGTGATCCTTCCGGATCTCTCGGGCCTCGCGGCTCGGAAGGAATGGGGCAGCTTTAACGACCTTCTCGCCCGGGCCATGAAGATCATGGCCCTTATCACCATTCCGGTCACCTTTTTTTCCCTGGTGACGGGCCGTCAGATCATAACCCTTTTGTTCGGGGGCAGGATATTCGACGCGGACTCGGTGGAGCTCACCCTCCAGGCCTTTACCTGGCACGTGGCGGGGCTCTTCTTCATTGCCCTCAACCGGGTCGTTTCCCCGGCCTTTTACGCCCAAAGCGACACGAAAAGCCCCACCACCGCGGGAATAATCGCCTTCGGCTTCAATATCCTTTTTGCCGCGGCCCTGGTCACTCCCATGAGGGGAGGGGGCATCGCCCTGGCCCTTTCCCTCGCGAGCGCCGCCAACACGGCCATTCTTTTTATTTATTTACGCCGCAACGGCACCGTGGACGTTCCCAAGGTCGTGAAGGCCACTGTCCTTTACGCGCTTAAAATGGTGGTCCTCTCCGCCGCGGCGGCAGTACCGGTTTATTTTGCGTCCCGGTACCTTTCGCAGGCCTTCTCGGGGGGCGGCAAGCTCGTTTCCCAGGGGATTCCCCTTCTCGCGGAAACCCTGCTGTACGGGCTTCTCGGGGCCGCCCTTCTGGCCGCCACGCGGGACCCCGTCGCGGGGGCGGCGCTTTCCGCCGTCCGAGGGAGACAAAAGGG
>QKDA01000098.1 GCA_003246765.1 Spirochaetales bacterium
CAGCGCGGGCGCCGACAGCGCCATCAAGATCGGCAAGAAGGCCTTCCTCACGAGCGCCCTCATCATCCTGGCCCTGGTGATCTTCTCGGGAGTGCTGACGAGAATCCTCCCGGCGGGTTCCTATGACCGGATCGAGGCGGACGGAAGGACCGTGGTGGTAAACGGAAGCTACCGCGAGGTTCCCCCGCCGGATTATCCCCCGTGGCGGTGGCTTACGGCGCCGGCGGAAATTCTTTTCGCCCCGGGGAACGCGGCCCTCCTGACCATCATGGTATTTCTCCTGTGCGTGGGGGGATCCATCGCGATCCTCGAGAGCGCGGGGGTCATGGAGGAACTGGTTAGGATTCTCGTGTCCCGTTTCGGCTCCAAAAAGTACCTGCTGATGGCCCTGATGATCCTCTTCTTCATGGGCCTTTCATCGTTCATCGGGGTGTACGAGGGCATGATTCCCATGATCATCTTCATCGTGCCCCTGGCCATATCCCTCGGGTGGGATTCCCTCACGGGCCTCGGCATAAGCCTTTTGCCCCTGGCCTTCGGCTTCGCCTCCTCGGTGACCAACCCCTTCACGGTGGCGGTGGCCCAAAGAATCGCCGACCTGCCCCTTTTTTCAGGCTCCTGGCTCAGGATCATCTTCTTCGCGGCGGTATACGCCCTGGTCACGATCTTCGTTTCGAGGCATGCCCGAAGGGTAGAAAAAAACCCCGAGAGTTCCCCCACCTACGCCGAAGACTCGAAGATCCGCGCCCGCCTCGCCGGTTCGGGATCGGGAGCGCCCCTGACGGGAGCCGCCCCGCAGGCCCCAGGACGCGGCCTTGCCGCCGGCGAAACGGCTGACTCCCGCCGGGTCCGGTCCCGGGCGCTCCTCTGGTTCGCGTCCTGCGTCGCCGTGGCCATGGCGGCAGTGCTCGTTACCGCCCGGATGCCGGGAATTTCGGACCTCGCCTTTCCGGTGCTGGCGCTGCTCTTTCTCGTGGGCGGCATCGGCGGGGGCGCGATCGCCAGGATGGGGGGCGCCTCTATACGAAGGGCCTTCTTCCGGGGGGCGGCAAACCTTTCCCCGGGAATTCTCCTCATTCTCATGGCGTACAGCGTCAAGCACGTGATCGTGACCGGGGGAATCATGGACACGATCCTCCACGGGGCGGCATCCCTGATCTCGGGTGCCCGGCCCATGGCGGCGGCCTTCCTCGTCTACGGGGCGACCCTGGTCATGAATTTCTTCATCGGCTCCGCCAGCGCCAAGGCCTTCCTCATGATGCCCCTCCTGTCGCCCCTGGCGGACCTGGTGGGCATCACCCGGCAAACCGCGGTGCTCGCCTTCGACTTCGGCGACGGGTTCTCCAACATGTTCTTCCCGACCAACGCCCTTCTCCTGATCGCCCTTTCCTTCACGGTGGTTAGCTATCCCAGGTGGATAGCCTGGACGTGGAAGCTTCAGGTGGCGGTGCTTGCGGTTACCTCGGCCTTCCTGGCCTTCGCGGTGGCTGTCGGCTTCGGGCCCTTCTAGGCCCTCCGAAGGGATTCCGCAGCCGGCGCGGGTTCACTGCCGGCGACGGCGGCCGCCCAGTCGCGCTTCGCTCCCTCAAGGCCAGCGAAGACGTAGGAGAGGATCCCCTGGTCCCGGGCCGCCGCCACGTTCGCCTCTAGGTCGTCGAAAAAGACCACCTCCGGGCCCTCGCAGCCCAGCCTGTCCAGAAGGATGCGGTAGATCTCCGGCCTGGGCTTGATGGTTCCCACGTGACAGGAGAAGACCGGCACGTCGGCCTTGGAAAAGAGCTCCACGGCGTGGCCGGCCATGTCCAGAAAATCCTGGGGCATATTGGAAAGGATCCCCAGGACATAGCCCTGCCGCTGCAGGTCAAGGGCCCAGTCGGTAACCCCCTGGTTGATCCTGGTCCACGAGCCTATGTCCTCGGTTATGAGCTCCCCGGCGATCCGGTCAAGCTCCGTCTCTGACAGGGAGACCTTCCCGTCGGCGAGAACCCGGCGGTACATCTCCTTCCCGCTAATCTTGCCGCCGTCGAACTCGTCCCGGTATTTCCAGCAGGCGGTCTGGAAAAAATCCGGCGGAAGCCCGGAGCGCTCCGCCATGCGGCCGTATACGGTGTCGTCGTGAGGCTCGCTGATCACGTTTCCGAAGTCCAAAACCAATGCCTTTATCATTTTCCCCTTCCTTTTATATCAGCCCGCGGCGAGCTGCTCTAACTTTTCCCGAATAAACTCGCTCTTTTCCTGCAAGGCGATCCTTCCCGTCTCCAAAATGAGCACGTTGGGGTGATGGGGGTCGAGCTTTACCCGGCCCGCGCTCTCCTTCATCATGCGCAGCAAGCGGTCCACGGACACCTTCGAGACCTTGGAGAACTCCACCCGAACGTGGCCCGAGCGCTCCTTGAGGCTCGCGATGGAGAGCCTCCGGCATATCACCCGGATCTCCGCGAGGGCGAGGAGGCTCCTCACCTCGTCGGGCACGGGGCCGAAGCGGTCCGCAAGCTCCGAATACACCCGGTCGAGCTCGTCTTGGGTAGAGATGGAGGCGATCTTCTTGTAAATCTCCATCTTGGTCTGGGCCACGGGAACGTAGGAATCGGGAATGAAACCGGAATACTCGAGCTCCAGGAGGGCCTCGGTCTCTTCCTGAAAGTCCGAATCCTGAAGCTTCCTCACCGCCTCCTCCAGGAGCTTGAGGTAGAGGTCGAAGCCCACGGAATAGATATCCCCGGACTGTTCCGCCCCCAAGAGGTTTCCCGCCCCCCGGATCTCCATGTCCTTCATGGCGATCTTGAAGCCGCTTCCGAGCTCGGTGAAGTCCGAGATTACCTGGAGCCGCTTCATGGCGATCTCCGAAAGGGCGCGTCCCTCCGGGTAAAAGAGGTAGGCGTAGGCCTTGCGGTCCGAGCGGCCCACCCGGCCGCGCAGCTGGTATAGCTGGGAAACGCCGTACATGTTGGCCCGGTCGATGATGATGGTGTTCACGTTGGGTATGTCGATGCCGTTCTCGATGATGGTGGTGGCGATGAGGATGTGGAAGCCCCCCATCTTGAACCGGCGGAAGATATCCTCCAGCTCGTGGGCGCTCATCTGGCCGTGGGCAACGTCCACGAGCATCTCGGGCACGAGCTTTTCCACGGCGATGCGGGTTTCCTCAAGGCTTTCCACCCGGTTGTGCAGGTAAAACACCTGGCCGCCCCGTTCCACCTCGCGCCGGATGGCCGCGGCGACCCGGTCCTCGTTGTACTCGGCGATCACCGTCTCGATGGGGTGACGGTTCTGGGGGGGCGTGGTGAGGAGGCTCATGTCCCGAATCTTGAGAAGGGACATATGGAGGGTCCGGGGGATAGGGGTGGCCGAAAGGGCGAGGGAATCGATATTGGTGCGCATCTCCTTGAGCCGCTCCTTGTCCTTCACGCCGAAACGCTGTTCCTCGTCCACGATCATCAAGCCTAAGTCCTTGAACTTCACGTCCTTCTGGATAATCCTGTGGGTACCCACCAGGATGTCCACTTCCCCCGCGGCTACCCGTTCCAGGGTCTTCTTCTGGTCCGCGGGGCCCACGAAACGTGACAGCTGGGCGATACGGACGGGGAATTTCGAGAACCGCTCGGTGCACGAATCGAAGTGCTGTTCCGCGAGGATCGTCGTGGGCGCGAGGAAGGCGACCTGCTTGCCCCCCATGACGGCCTTGAAGGCCGCCCGCATGGCCACCTCGGTCTTTCCGTAGCCCACGTCGCCGCACACGAGCCGGTCCATGGGGACGGGCTTTTCCATATCCGCCTTGATCTCGCCGATCACGGTGATCTGGTCTTCGGTTTCCTCGTAGGGAAAGGCCGCCTCGAAGGCGGTCTGCCACTCGCCGTCCCGGGGAAAGGGATAGCCCTGGGCGGCCTTGCGCCGGGAGTAGAGGTCGATGAGCCTGTTGGCGATGTCCTCCACGGACTTCTTGACCCTGTTCTTGCGGTTTTCCCAGGATTTCGAGCCGAGGCGGTCGAGCCGGGGGGCGTCGCCCTCGTTCCCGATATACCGCTGCACCAGGTTCACCTGCTCGATGGGGATGAAGACGGTCTCCTCGTCGGCGTACTCGAGCTTGACGTAGTCCCGCTCGTTCCCCAGGGCCCGCACCCGGTCTATTCCCTTGAAGAGCCCTATGCCGTAGTTCACGTGCACCACGTAATCCCCGGGGCTTAGCTCGACGAAGGTGTCGAGGACCGCGCTCTTGGCGTGCTTGACCGACTTGGGCACGTGGCGCCGGCGCCCGAAGATCTCGTTTTCCTCGATGACGATGAGCTTGAGTTCGGGAATGCCGAAGCCCGAGGACAGGGTCAGGGGAAGGATGGACGCGGGAATGTCCTTGAGTATCTCCCCTACCCTCAGGGCCTGGTTCTCGCTTTCCGCGAAGACGCAGATCTTCCAGCCGTCGGATACGAGATTCGAGAGCTCTTCCTTAAGGTAGGTGATGTTGCCGAAAAAGCTTCGGGGCGGGTCCGAGGCCACCCGGAGGCGGTCGCCGGCGAGGGCCTCGTCGCCGTGAATCGTCCTGAAAAGAAGCCTTCGCCCGTGCCGTTCCGAAAGCTCGCGAAAATTGAAAAGGAGCCTCTGGGGTTCGGGAACTTCCGAGAGGAGCGGATTCCGCCGCTCCTCCTCGGAACCCGCGCGGGCCTTTCGGTAGAGGCCGAGGTATTCCCGTTCCAGGCTTTCCTGGGCGTTGACCTGCCGGTCCCAGTCGAGGAAGAGCAGGGTCGAGCCGTCCTCGCCCGCAAGATAGTCGACGAGAGAGGCGGGCCGCTCGAAGGCCACGGGATAGAAGAGCTCCTCCCCCTCCACGGTGCCGTGGAGCCTCAGGTGCTCCGCGAGGGCGACTCTCCCGTCCGGCGTGAATTCGGGCAGTTCCGCCAGGCGGGACTCAAGGGCGGCCACCCGGGTCTCGTCCCAGATAACCTCCCGAGCCGGGTATACGACGACCTCCGGAAGATTCCCCGACGAGGCCTGGGATCCCGGGTCGAAGGACTTTATCTGCTCTACCGTGTCGAACTCGAATACCACCCGGTGGGCCTCTTCGGCGCCTGACATGAAGAGGTCCAGCACCTCGCCCCGCAGGGCGAACTCGCCCCGAACGGTCACCCTTGGTACCCGGGTATAGCCGAAGGACGCGAGGCGCTCCGCCAGGGCCGCGGGATCTATGGAATCCCCGACCCGAAGTGTGGTCAACAGGGAGCGGAAATAGTCGGGCGGCGGCAGCGGGGTGAGAAAGGCCCGCTGGGTGAGTACGAGAATGGATTCGGAGGGGGAACCCGCCGCCGACGCGCTCAGCCGGGCGAGGGCCGCGGCCCGTTCACCGAAGACCGGGGCGTTTTGCGCCGCCGGCCGATAGGCCATGGTTCCCCACCAGGGAAGGGTCTCGTAGTCGGTACCGGTCAGTTCCAGGTCCGAGGAGAGGGCCTCTATCTCCTTTTCCGTGGGCACAACGATCACCAAACGGCCCGGAAAGGAAGCGGTATATCCGGAGAGGAAGAAGGCCTGCAGCCCGCCATGAATGCCCTCAATCTCGAGGGGCCACGTATTTTCGTTTAAACGGGAAAAAACGCCGGCCATGGCGGGCCACCGGCGTACGAGTCCCTTGAGGTCTTCAACGGTCATAACGGAGAGCATTTTAGCATTTATGTAACCCCTGAAAAAGGCCGATATATTGAAAAAGGGAGATTTTTTCGTGAAACGATTTCGTTCATTCCTTATGAGCGCGGCCTTGGCGGGACTCGCCGCGGGGGCTTTCGCCCAAACATCGCCGACCGCCGTCTCCGCCCCCAACGTTTCAGTCCGGTTCTACAACCGGACCGTCTATTACCCGGGAAATTCCCCTTCCGAGCCGGTGAACGTGCAGATTTCCATCGCCAACGACAGCCCCGAGACCCTGCGCTTCAAGCTCGCCGACGATCACGCTTTCAGCGTAGACTTTACCGCCGTGGACACCCGGAACAGGGCCTTAAGCCATTCCGAGGACTGGCAGCGGAAACGCAACTCCTCCCGCCACGTTTATTTCCGCGAAATCAGCCTTGAGCCGGGCGAAACCTACTCCTTCGTGGAAAACGTCAAGGACTACCTAAACATTGCCGAGCCGGGAATGTACGTGCTGGGGTGTACCTTTTACCCGGAACTCAAGCGCAAAAGCGACGACTCCGAGGTATCCTACCGCTCGAACCGGCTGAGCCTCGAAGTCAGGCCCTCTCCGGGCCCCGCCGCCGCCAGGATTCTCCCGGTGTCTCCCTCCACTACCGAGGTGCTGCAGCCCGAGGCCATGAGCCCCGACCAGGTCGTCACCACGGTCATTACCGCCCGGCAGCGCTCCGAATGGGGCCAATTCTTCCTCTATCTCGACCTGGAGAAGATGCTCGCCCGGGATCCCGCCAGGGACAGGCGCTACAGGGCGGAATCCGAGCAGGGCCGGTACCGGATGATCGAGGAATACCGTACCGAACTGATGAACGAAACCTCCAGCGACCGCGAGATTTCCACTATTCCCGTGGAATTCCAGATCGAGAAGACCGAATACAGCGGAAACAGGGGAACCGTCAGCGTGATCGAATGGTTCAAGTACCCGACCTTCCGCGAAAAGAAACGGTACACCTACGAGATGGAATCCCGGGACGGCATATGGCGGATTCGCGGCTTCAGCGTACAGAATTTGGGCACCGAGTGACGGGGGGAACCATACGATGAAGGCCATGATAATCGCCGATTCTGACGAGACTGCCCGGAGCGTAGAAGGCTACGTGGCGCCCCTGGGATTTGACAGCGTTCACTACCGGTCCGCCGTAAAGGCCCTGGACAATATCGGGGAGATAGAGCCCGACGCGGTGTTTATAAGCTCGGGCGATTTCCCCCGGCATTGGAAGGCAATCGTTCAGTTCATCCGCTCGGATACGGGGAAGGACCGCACGATAATAGTGCTGCTCACGGGGGAGCGCTTTACCGCCGAGGACGCGGATAAGGCGATCCACATAGGCGTTCAGGCCATCGTCAGGGAAACCCTGGATTCCGCCGAGGACGAACCAAAACTCGCCGAGGTATTCGCCCGCTACAAGAGCGTGGACGGGCCCGGCGGACCCGCCCGTTACTCCCATGAAGAGCTCGCGGAAAAGGCGGCATTCATGTTCACCAATCCCCTCACCGAGGCCATCGTCACCGGCAGGCTCGAGCGGCTCGACACGGAAGGCCTCCAGTTCCGGCCGGACGTACCCTCCGCGGCGGCGGATCTCGCCGAGGGCGACCGCGTGGGCGAGTGCTCCCTTAAGATTGGGGACGACCTCATTTCCGCCGACTGCAGGGTACGGAAGGGCGGAACCATATTGCGTCTCGATTTTGACGGCCTAGGAGAGAAGGAACGAAGGAAAATCGAGGCCTTTATCGGCGTAGGAGTATAAGGCCCACCAGGCACATGAGAAAGAGTAATGCCGCGAAATAAATCCACCAAGGCAGGGGATCCGTAGGGGGTTCCCTCTTTTTTTCCGGAACCCAATCGTTGAAGGAGCGGCCCCCGCGGCCGCTAAACACGGCGTAGCCGCAAGCGGGGCAGCCGTCCCTAAAAACCCGGGCCTCCCCCGAAAAACCGCAGGAAGGGCATTTCACGGAGGCGAAAAACCTCCCGCAATGCTGGCAAACCTTGTCGTTCTGCCTTACCTCGGCGCCGCAATTCTCGCAAAAGAACTTCGGACGAACGCTTCCCACCGCTTCAGGTTCCCGAGGCGGCCGGGCAGGCGGCGCCCGCGCAGGAAGGCTTTGATGCCGAAGGGGAAGCGGGCTTTGACGAGGAAGCGTCGTTCACGTAAAACCCGGAACCCTTAAAGCTGATCCCGATTCCACCGGTAAGAACCCTCCGAACGCCCTTGCCGCATTCGGGACATTCCCGCAGCGGCTCGTCGCTCATCTTTTGAAACGCCTCAAAGCTGTGTCCGCAGGAATCGCACGCATAATCGTAGGTTGGCATCTCGGATACCCCTGTTTATTGAAATTGTTTTACACCCTTAAGGTACTAAAAAACGGACAAATCCGGCAAGGGTCTCCGCGGTTACGCCCCCCAGAGAGAGGGTGACGTACTGGCCGGAAGCCTCCGCCTGGGAACCGGAGAGGATGCGGAGAAGCGAGGCCAGGGCCCGGGCGCGCTTTTCGTCCGCCCCCTGGAGACTGAAGGAGAGATCATAGAGACGGCCCCCGTCCAACGGCGAGGCCAGACACTCCGCCGTCTCAAGGGGGAGGCTGATGTCCTCCCCGAAGACCAGGGGGAGTACGGCCTTGGAATCGGCGAGATAGAGTGCACCCTGCCCGGAGCGGGGAAGGGTTCGTGAGAGTTCCGCGAAGGAAGGGCTCACCGGGGGCGGCAGGGCATCGGCTGAGATGAGCATGTCCGCCATGGACTGGGACGAGGCCACGCACAGGAGACCCTCCGCGGGAATCGCCGCGGCGAAGGTACCGTTATCGTGCCAGGTCCGCCCGGAGGCCTTGACGCGCTTCCAGCCCCTCGACTCGGGAAAGGCGAAGGCCGCGGCCGCCCGGGGAAAGCTGCCGCTCACGGCCAGTCTCACGGACCCGTCGGCGTAGAGAGCCGCCCGGATAACCTCGCTGCGGTCAAGAATGTCCCCGAGGGATTCCCGGTCCTTCTCGGACAGCGCCGCCGCCGAGGAAGCGACGGCGTCAAGGAAGGGGCGGTTCGGCCCTACCGGAAGGAAGGCGTACATGGCGGCTTCCGTCCCCAGGAGCGCCAGGGGATCCTGGGGGACCTTGAAGGACGCTCCCGCGCATCCGGTAATGAGGGTTCCGAGAACGATCGCCAGGGCCGCGGGGAGGGTAGCCTTCACGCCTTAAGCCCTCTCCAGGTCCGCTTCCCAGGAGGCTTCGCCGGCCTCGATGGACGAGGCGGATCCGGCGGGCAGGGAATCCTTCCAGGACGCGGAGGACGCGAGGGTTTCCGAGGCGAGGTATTCCTGATAGGCCTCGAAGGCGCGCTTCAGGAGGGCCCTCCCCTCCTCTCCCGAGGACTGGGCGGCGGAGACGGAAAGCTTTATGCGGTCCGTCACGGCGAGTCCCCGTTCCTTGCGGAGGTTTTGCACGCCCCGCACGAGGTCGCGGACGCAGCCCTCCAGGAGGAGCTCGTCAGTCACCTCCGTATCCAGGGCCACCGTGAGGGTTCCCTCGTTGACAACCCTAAGGTTGGCCTTTTCCATCCGGTTCACCACGATCTTCTCGGCGGTGAGCTCCACGTGGCTGCCCTCCACCTCGATGCTCAGGGTCGAGCCGTCGAGTATGGACTGGATCTCCGGGGAGGTCAGGCGCTCGATCTCGGCGGCGGCGATCTTCATGGAGGCCCCCAGCTCCTTGCCGAGCACCCTGAAGTTCGCCTTGGCGGCGTATTCCACCAAGTCCTCTTCCTTGTCGTGGAAGACCACTTCCTTGACGTTGAGCTCTTCCCGGATGCTCTCCTCCATCTCCAGGAGCACGGTCTTTTCCTCGGGGTTCCTGGTCACTAGTTCCACCGACTTCAGGGGCTGCCGGGTCTTGAGGTTGAACTGGTAGCGCAGGCTCCGGCCCATGGACACGGCCTTCTGCACCGTGGCCATCTTGAACTCCAGGGCCTCGTCCCTAAGGGAGGCGTCATAGACGGGATAGTCCGCCAGGTGCACCGATTCCGCGTCGCCCTCGGACTTGAGGTTCTGCCAGATGGACTCGGTGATGAAGGGAACCACCGGGGCGGCTACCAGGGCGAATTTGCGGAGGGCCCGGTAAAGGGTATCGTAGGCCTGGGCCTTGTCCCCGTCGTTCTCGCTCTTCCAGAAGCGGCGCCGGGAGCGGCGGATATACCAGTTGTTAAGCTGGTCGATGAAGTGGACGATGGGGTCGATTGCCCGGGAAAGGTCGTACTCGTCCAAGGCAGTGCCCACGTCCAGGACCATCTTCTCGGTAATTGAAAGGATCCAGCGGTCCAGGGGATTTTCCCCGGGAAGGGCGCTCCCGGAACCGTCCGAGGGGCGCTCCACTGAGTCGATGTTCGCGTAAGTCACGTAGAAGCTGTAGCTGTTCCAAAGCGGGATAAGGATGCCCTTAAGGATCTCCCTTACCCCCTCGTCGGAATACTTGAGGTCGTCGGCCTTCACCACCGCCGAGTGCATCAGGAAAAGCCTGAGGGCGTCGGCGCCGAACTCGTTAACTACCTTGTTAGGGTCCGTGTAGTTTCGGAGGGACTTGGACATCTTCTTGCCGTCCGAGGCGAGCACGAGCCCGTTGACCACGCAGTTCTCGAAGGCAGGCCGGTCAAAGAGGGCCGCCGCGAGGACCGTCAGGGTATAGAACCATCCCCGGGTCTGGTCGAGCCCCTCGGAGATGAAGTTCGCGGGGAAGTGCTGTTCGAAGTACTCCTTGTTCTCGAAGGGATAGTGGTTCTGCGCGTAGGGCATGGCGCCCGACTCAAACCAGCAGTCGAGAACCTCGGGGATTCTCCTCATGGAGGCCCCGCAGGAACAGGGAACGGCGATCTCGTCCACGAAGTGCTTGTGGAGGTCCTGAACGTCTACCCCGGAAAGGTTTTTGAGTTCCTCCCGGCTTCCCACGCAGATCCTCTTGCCGCAGTCGGCGCATTCCCAGATGGGCAGGGGGTTGCCCCAATAGCGGTTACGGCTGATGGCCCAGTCCCGGGCCCCCTCGAGCCACTTGCCGAAGCGGCCTTCCTTGATGTGGGCGGGCTGCCAGGTAATCTTGAAGTTGGCGTTGAGCATCCGCTCCTTGATCTTGTCCACGCTCACGAACCAGCTTCCGATGGCGCGGTAGATGAGGGGGCTCGAACAGCGCCAGCAGTGGGGATAGGCGTGAAGGATCTGCTCCCGCTTTACGAGCTTTCCCTCCGCCTTGAGCCGCTCGATAATCGCCTTGTCCGCGTCCTTGACGAATAGGCCTTGATAGTCGCCTACCTCGGCGGTGAAGCGGCATTCCGCGTCGATGGGACACACCGAGGGGACCCCGGTACCCTTGAACACGCGGTTGTCGTCCTCGCCGAAGCCGGGGGCGGTATGCACGATGCCGGTACCGTCCTCGGTGGTGACGAAGTCGCCGAGCATGGTGCGGAAGGCCCCGGGAGAGCCGTCCTCGTTGCGCTCAAGCCGGGCGAAGTACGGGAAAAGGGGCTCGTAGGAGATGCCCGCGAGCTCCGCGCCCTTCTTTTTCCAGGCGACGGCGCAGGAAGCGGGATCCTTGTAGTACGCGGACAGCCGTGACTCGGCGAGGATAAAGCGCTCGTTTCCGTCGACCACCATGACGTAGTCCACGTCGGGACCGAGGGTAAGTCCGAGATTGCTCGGAAGGGTCCAGGGAGTGGTAGTCCAGGCCAGGAGATAGGTTTTTTCCCCCGCCCCCAGATCTGGGTCGGATGCCCCTCCGGGGAAGGCGGCGGCCGCGGCGGTGCCCTCTACGGTTCCCTTCACGCGGAAGCGTACCGTGATGGCGGGGTCGTGCACGTCCTTGTAGCCGCCCTGGGCGAGCTCGTGGTTGGAAAGCACTGTGGAACACCGGGGGCAATACGGGAGGATATAGGAACCCTGATAGAGAAGGCCCTTCTCCCAGAGCTGCTTCATCACCCACCAGATGGATTCCATGTAATCGCTTTCCATGGTCTTGTAGTCGTTGTCGAAATCGACCCAGCGCCCGAGGCGGGTGATGGTCTGCCGCCACTCGTTCACGTACCTCAGCACGCTGGATCGGCAGGCCTCGTTGAACTCGGCGACGCCGTACTTTTCGATGTCGCTCTTGGAATTGAGGCCCAGCTCTTTCTCGATCAGGTTCTCCACCGGAAGGCCGTGGCAGTCCCAGCCGAAGCGGCGCTCCACCTTTTTACCCTTCATGGTCTGATAGCGGGGAATGATATCCTTGATCGTACTGGGCACGAAATGCCCGAAATGGGGAAGCCCCGTGGCAAAGGGAGGGCCGTCATAGAATACGTATTCCTCCGCTCCCTCCCGGCGGGTAATGGATTTCTTGAAAATATCGTTCTTTTCCCAAAAAGAGAGAATTCTCTCCTCCTGTTCCGGAAAGTTTACCTTGGGATCAACGGGTTCGTACATTCTGAGACTCCTGCGAATTGATCGATATGAGAGGGAATTATACCGAATTCGAGCGGATGTTTCCATACCGGCTCCGTATTGACTTTCGGTGAATTGCGGTATATCGTTAAAAATCGAACGATACACTAACGCTAAACACCTGAGAAGGAAGGTTATGAGACCGAAAATCACCGCGGTACCCTCGATCAGGCGGCTCCCGTCCTATCTTCACATCATACGCCAAGCTCGGGAAGATAACCAAGAGTACATTTCCGGCACCGTGATCGCCCAGGAACTCGATCTTGAGCCCATTCAAGTCCGAAAGGACCTTGCGATAACCGGCATCGTGGGAAAACCCAAAAAAGGGTATCCCGTGGTAGCCCTCATGGCGGCTATCGAGCATTTTCTCGGGTGGGACGAAGTCCAGCAAGCCATACTCGTCGGGGCGGGCAACCTGGGGACGGCCCTGGCGGGTTACCAGGAATTCCAGTATCACGGGCTTCATATCGCCGCCGCCTTCGATCAGGACAAGAGCAAGATCGGGACCACCATCCGCGGGGTTCCCGTACTGGCCCTGGCGACCCTCGCGGAGTACGTAAAGAACCTTCAAGCCTGCATCGCCATCCTCACGGTACCTTCCTCGGAAGCCCAGAGCGTGACCGACGAGCTCGTGGCCGCGGGAATCTGCGCGATCTGGAATTTTACAAACGTCAAGCTCAAGGTCCCGGACCACGTTACCGTGCAGCGGGAGGACCTCACCTCGGGCTACGCCATGCTCTGCCTCCAGATGAACGCCTATAAAAACTGCGATGAGTGCTGAGCGGCCTCCGCGGCAAGATACCGAAGCGAAAACCGCCGACCAGGCGGTCATGTTCGCCAACCGCCTCGAAAAGCAGTGGAAACACCTTCGCAAGTGGGCCCGCCGCACGGGGGTAAGCTGTTACCGGCTTTACGACAAGGACATCCCCGAAATTCCCCTGGCTTGCGACCTCTACGAGGAGGCCCAGACCGGCACAGTCCACCTGCATTTGGCTTTATACGAGCGGCCCTACGAAAAGGATGAGGCCGAAGAGGAGCAGTGGCTCGCGGCTATGCGGGAAGCCGCGGCGGATATCCTCTCGATCCCGGCCGACCGGGTACACTCCAAGCTCCGCCGGAGGCAGCGGGGCGAGGAATCCCAATATGAGCGCATGGCAAAGACTGACCGCCGGTTTCAGGTGGATGAGGGGGGAGCCAAACTCCTGGTCAATCTTGACGACTACCTCGATACGGGTCTTTTTCTCGACCACCGCCCCCTCAGGCGTCTCGTGAGGGACTCCTCGGCGGGCAAGCGGGTGTTAAACCTCTTTTCCTATACCGGCGCCTTCTCCGTGCAGGCCGGCATAGGCGGGGCCGCTTCCGTGGCCTCGGTAGATCTTTCCAAAACCTATCTCGCCTGGGCGGGCGAAAACCTAACCCTCAACGGCTTCAGGGCCCCATCCTCCCCGGTGCGCCACGAAGAAATCGCCACCGCGGGGCCCTACCCGCTGGTTCACGCCGACGTCAAGGCGTTTCTTCCCTGGGCTTTCCGGGCGGGACTCCGCTGGGACATCGTCGTTCTCGACCCTCCGACCTTCTCCAACTCCAAGCGATCCGCTGACTCCCTCGACACGAACCGGGACTGGGCCGAACTCTGCCGGGCGTCCCTCGCCCTGCTCTCTCCCGGCGGAACCCTGTACTTCTCCACCAATTCCCGGACCCTCAAGTTCGACCCGGACCTCGTGGGGGGCGCCGCGACCCGGGAGGGAACCGAGATCGAGGACCTTAGCGAGTCCTCAATACCCGAGGATTTCCGAAACCGCAAGATTCACCGGGCATGGCGCTTTACCCTGCCGAAATAAAAAAAACCGCCCCTTGAGGGCGGTTTTTTTCGCTAAAGCCTCCCCTTGGGGGGTCAGCCTTACTGCTTGATGTTGTAGCGCTTGTTGAAGCGGTCGATCCGTCCGGCGGTGTCGACGAGCTTCTGCTTGCCCGTAAAGAACGGGTGGCAAGCGGAGCAAATTTCAACGTTGATGTTCTTCACGGTCGAGCGGGTCTCGATCTCGTTCCCGCATACGCACTTGATCTTGGTGATCTCGTAGTTGGGGTGAATTCCTTCTTTCATGGCTTCCTCCATCGCTGGATGTCCCTAATAAACACGCCCGAGTCATTCCCGGGCTCCGCTGAAATCAGGCTTTTCACCCCGAATCACACGAATTCGGCTTCAGCGGCAGCAACGAATCCATTCAAACCCCGTCGTGGGGCGAAATGGACCGCCGGTTTCTTTAGGAACCACTACCGGCCCTGAGGGCCGGCTCCGTCGTTTAACTCAGTCCATTCCGGCGGAGCCGGTATTCATGGACCTGAGAAACGCCTCATTATTCTTGGATTTCCTCATTCTGTCAATAAGGAGCTCCATGATTTCCGTGTCGTCCATGGGGTTTATAACCTTGCGGAGTACCCAAATCTTCTGCATCTCCTCTTCGGTCAAAAGGAGCTCTTCCTTCCGGGTACCGGACTTCTTGATGCTCACCGCGGGGAAAAGCCGGCGGTCCGAGAGCTTCCGGTCCAGGTTGATTTCCATGTTGCCCGTGCCCTTGAATTCCTCGAAGATAACCTCGTCCATTCGGCTTCCGGTCTCGATGAGGGCCGTGGCGATGATGGTGAGACTCCCCCCCTCCTCCACGTTTCGGGCGGCGCCGAAAAAGCGCTTCGGCTTGTGGAGGGCGTTGGAGTCCACGCCACCGGAAAGAACCTTTCCCGAGGTGGGAACGGTCTGGTTATAAGCCCGGGCAAGACGGGTTATGGAATCGAGAAGTATCACCACGTCCCGCTTGTGCTCTACCAGGCGCCGGGCCTTCTCGAGCACCATCTCCGCGACCTGCACGTGCCGGGTAGCCTGTTCGTCGAAGGTAGAGGAGATTACCTCGGCCTTGACCGTGCGTTCCATGTCGGTCACTTCCTCGGGACGCTCGTCTATGAGCAGCACGATGAGGTAGACCTCGGGATGGTTCGCTGTGATGGCGTTGGCTATACGCTGCATGAGGATCGTCTTACCCGTACGGGGAGGCGCCACGATGAGGGCCCGCTGTCCCTTACCGATGGGGCAGAAAAGGTTCATGATGCGGGTGGAAATTTCCTCGGTGGTAGTCTCCAGGTTGAGCTTCTCGTCGGGATACAGGGGGGTAAGGTTGTCGAAGGGAATCCGGCTTTGGGCCTCCGCCACCTCGTCAAAGTTAACGGTCTCTACCCGCAGAAGGGCAAAGAAACGCTCTCCCTCCTTGGGAGACCGGATCTGTCCGTACACGGTATCGCCGGTTTTCAGGTTGAAAAGCCTGATCTGGCTCGGAGAGATATAGATGTCGTCGGGTCCGGGAAGGTAGCTGTTTTGCGGGGACCGCAGGAAGCCGTATCCGTCGGGGAGGATCTCCAGGGATCCCGAGGCGAAAATGATGCCTCCGTGCTCCGTATGGGCCTTGAGAATCTGGAAGATGATTTCCTGCTTTTTCATGGCGACCATGTCGTCGTGGGGGATCCCGTATTGGGTCGCCAGTTCTCGGAGGGCGTGCATGCCCATGCGCGTAAGCTCGTTAATCGTCAGGCGGGGCTTGTTCTCGTTATCCCGGGCCGATTCCTGGTCCGCGATATCGTCCATGTTTTTGAAATTGACCGCGAAATCGTCGCGGGGTTCGCGGTTTTGCCGTTGGTCCCGTCCTGACCGCTGTCCCCGGGAGTTCCGTGAATCCCGGTTTCCTTCCCGGTTTCCGTCCTGATTGCCGTCGCGGTAGCGCCGGTTTTGCCGGTATTCGTGGGAACCGCCCTCGCCGTTCCCGTTTTGTCCCTCTTGGGAACCTTCGCGCCTGCGAACCTTGGGGCGAACCACTACCCGTTTTTCCTGGTTCTGATCCATCCGGTTCTCGGCAGGGGCCGAAGGAGCCGCTTTCGGTTCCTCGCGAGGGGTATCCGCCGCGGTCGAGAGCGAAGCGGAACCGGATGCGGCGGCGGGGGCCGTCTCTGCCGCGTCAGCGGCGAATCCGCCGTCTTTTGCCGCCGCCTCGGATCCGCCGAGGTCAAGCTGACCCTGATCCGGCGGCGTCTGGACCGCCGATTCCTCAGAATCCGCGGGGCGGCGTCGTTTTAATGGTGCCATGGGGTATCTCCAATATAAATTTGCAAAGCCGTACTGTGCAAAGGCATAAAAATGTCAAGATTTTCCAAAAAAAGAATCGAGCGTTGAGTGCGTAACCGGAAAGCTTCCAAAAGGGTATGTCTTTCAAACGGTTCTTGAAAAAGTATAAACAAGGCTTTACTGCCTGTCAAGACAATAGTCAAGCAGGGCGAAGGATGCTTCGACAGTTTTTCTGCGAACCCTTTGCCGGCTCCCGGAAAACGAGCAGATTCGCGTAGCCGTGGAAAGAGTACCGTCGGGATTCCTCCGGGATACGGCCAGCGCCACGGTTCCAACGGGCGGGTCGCCGGCGCCCCGTCCGGGGCCTGCGACCCCGGTTACCGCGAGACCTACGACAGCCCGGGACCGGCGCAGGGCTCCCTCGGCCATGGCCGCGGCGGTTTCCCCGCTTACCACGCCCTTTTCATCCATTACGCTATCCGGTACGCCCAATATATCCCGTTTAGCCTGCCGGTCGTAAGTTATAAAACCGCCCCAAAGCACGGAGGATGCCCCCGGAATGCCCGCCAGGGACGATGCTATGAGACCTGCGGTGAGGGATTCAGCCGTTACCAGGGTACAATTGCGGGAACAAAGCGACTTGAGGACCGCCTTGGAGCGAAGGCGAAGGGAAAAGGACCCAATCAACGGGAATACTGTTCCTTAAGGATGTCCGATCGGGCCGAAAACAGGTCAATACCCTCATCGTTGGCCCGGATCATCTCTACGGTGCCCTCAAAATTAACCCCGTCCGCTATCTTTAGGCGAGACGCGGTCACGTTCCCGCGTACGGTGCTGCCCGTATGCATGTCTACGCGGTCCCCGGCGGTTAGGTTTCCCTGTACCGAGCCCTCGACGACTATCGAGGCCGCCATGATATGATCCGCCGTGCAGGTTGCCCCCTTGCGGACGAACAAGTTGCCCTCGGCCTCGATGGTTCCCTCGAATTTACCTGCTATATGGAGATCCTCGGAAAATTTCAGCACTCCGTTGAAACGGGTTTTGTCGCCCAACACCGTCAGGTCCCGTTCCTTGAGCTTTTCTTTATACCGCGCCATGGCCTATCCTACTTTGTCGTCATGGTAAAGACGCCGTCCCAGTCCTCCGGCGGGGGATTGTCGATATACCAGGAGCATCGCTCCGCGTACACCTTGGAGGGACTGTCCGTCGGATCCGACTCCAGGGCCGCAAGGAACTCCTTCCGGGCCTGTTCGAACTGCATCAGCTTATACAATTTTCTACCCTGGGCGAAGAGCTCCAGGGCTTTCTTTTTTTCTTGGCTCAGCATGGCGCTCACTCGCTGTACGCCTTGCGGAGCTCGTTCTCGAGGGACGAAACCGCGATCTCGCGGCTCTTGAGCCGCTTTGATTCTTCCTGAAGCTCCGATATCTTTGTCTGGAGCCTGGAATACTCAGCCTTCCAGGTATCAACCTTCTTGGCAAGTTCCGGATCCTTCATCCCCTCGGGACTGGCGCCAAGGGACGCGAACTGGGCGGAAACGAGCTCTACATAAGCGAGCAGCTTTTCGTTGAGCTGTTCCTGCAAGGCGATCCGGGATTCCCTCTTCTTCAGCTGATCGATAAGTTCATGATTTCTCAGGACCGACCGTATACGGGCTAGGACTTCGGAGAAATTGAAGGGCTTGGTGATATAATCGTCCACGCCGAGCTCGAAACCCTCGATTTTATCCTTTACGTCGTCCATGGCCGAGAACATGATAATGGGTATGTCGTGCCATTCGGAGTATTCGGGATCGTTTTTCAGGATCCGCGTGACTTCCCAACCGGACATTTTCGGCATGATGTTGTCGAGCATGATCAGGTCCGGGGTGAATTCCTTTACCTTTTCGAGGGCTTCCCGGCCATTGGCTGCCTTTTCGACGATGAAACCCAGCTTTGACAGCATGAGATCGAAAAATTCCACGTTGATCTGTTCATCATCGACGATCAAAATCTTCTTTCTCGTTTCCATTCCTATCCTGCCTCTGCGTCAAGTCTTGTTAAAGCGGCGGCGCGCAAAGCCGAAGGCCAGCGCCAGGGCCGCGGTCAGGGCGAATAAACGGCCCCAAAGATCACCCCATATACGATACAACGTTTTGCCCTTCTCGGGAAGTACCGGAATGTCGCCCGAGAGCCACGTTTCCCTGAAGGGCTCAGCCATGGCGAGAATCCTGCCGTTGGGATCCACAATGCAGGTTTGCCCCGAAGCGGTGGCCCTGACCAAGGGAACGCGGTTTTCCACCGTCCGGAAAACGGCCATGCTCATGTGCTGCCACTGACTCGGCTCGCTCTTGGCCCAGGCGTCATTCGTTAGATTGACAATGGCCCGGGCGCCGGAGTTCACGAAATCCCTCGCCAAATAGCCGAAGGTATCCTCAAAGCAGATCGGCGTTGAAAAGTTAAGCCCCTCAACCTCAAAGACCTTAGCCTCCGTACCCTTGGCCCAAAAATGGGTATCCGTAGCGACCAAAAGATCATATACCCAGGGGAAAAGCCTGCGGTAGGGAAAGTGCTCCGTGAACGGCACGAGATGCATCTTCCTGTACCGTTCGGGCTGGGGCGGTTTGACGTTCTCGCCGGGCCTGAACAGAAAAACCGCGTTGTAATCGACCCTTCCCTCCTCGGATTCGGCGGAATAGTCCTTCACCGCGTCGTCGTTCCCTAAAACGAAGGGAACCGGCCTAGAATCCAGATAGTCCATGAGGCGCATCACGAGTTCCGAAGAATCCCGGTCTTCGCGATATCGGTAGTGCCAATCGATGCGGGGGATAAATGCCGTCTCGGGCCACACTAACATGTCGATAGAGGGATCCGCCGCAAGGGCTTCGTCGGATAAACGGGTAAGGGTGTCAAAGTCCCGGCGGTAGGAGTTTATCCCCCCCTTCCAGGGATCGCTGTTGGGCTGAATAAGGGCGATGCGTTTCGTCGGCGCCGAGGAATAATCCAGGGGGGACAGCACGCCAAATACAAGGGTTCCCCCCAAGGCAATAATCCACAGAGCGGCGGAAAGCCAGTGAGCCCTGGCAAAACGGGAAAAACCGGAGAGCCACTGCCTTAGGGGCCCGAGGGAAGCGTCTTTAATGCCGCCCGCAATCCAGGCGGAGGGAAAGGCCACCAAGGCGGTTACTCCCCATACGCCGAAAACGGACGCGATTTGAATAACGACCGGCCAACTCCATTGGGAGTATCCGATAACCCCGTAGGAATAGCCGTTGAACCCGAGGGTTTTCAGGTAATCATAGCCGCACCAGAGGAGCCACTG
>QKDA01000073.1 GCA_003246765.1 Spirochaetales bacterium
CGGTAATGAAGATCATGGTGTTTTCGCCCTTGGGCCCGTCGCTCAAGTGGTACTTGCAGTCCTTCAGCTTCGGAATCTTCAGGGCGATCTTCTTGGCCGCCTCCTTGGCCTCCTTCTTTACGGAATTGAGTTCCGTGCGCAGGCGCTCGTTGGCGAGGATCTTCTGTTCCAGCTGGCGGGCGGCCTCGGGATTCCGGTGGAGCCAGTCGTCCACGGCGCCCTTGGTTTCGTTCACGATCCAGGAGCGGACCTCCGTGTTGCCGAGCTTGTTCTTCGTCTGGCTCTCGAATATGGGGGCCTGGATCTTGACCGCCACGGCGGCGGCAGTTCCCTCCCGCACGTCCTCGCTTTTGTAGTTCTTGCGGAAGTACTCGTTGATGCCCTTGAGAAAGCCTTCCTTGAAGGCGGAAAGGTGGGTTCCCCCGTCGGAGGTGTATTGGCCGTTCACGAAGGAAAAATAATTCTCGCCGTAGTTGTTCGTGTGGGTAAAGGCGAATTCCAGCTGCTTGCCCCGGTAATAGCCCACGGGATAGATATGCTCCTTGCCGACCTCCGCGTCGAGGAGGTCTAAAAGGCCGTTTTCGGAGACGTACTTTTCGCCGTTAAAGTATAGTTCGAGCCCGGCGTTGAGATAGGCGTAGTTCCATATGCGCTTTTGCAGGAACTCTAGGTTAAACTCATAGTCCGTAAAGAGGGTTTCGTCGGGGGTAAACTCCACCAGGGTGCCGTTCTTCACCTCGGGCTTTACCGAGCCCTTCCTCTCGCTCTTGAGGATCCCCCTCTCGAAGACTGCCTCAAAGCACTTGCCGTCCCGCACCGAGAGTACCCTGAACCAGGAGGAAAGGGCGTTCACCGCCTTGGTGCCTACCCCGTTGAGCCCCACGGAAAACTGGAAGACCTCGTCGTTGTATTTAGCGCCCGTATTGATGACCGACACGCACTCGACCACCTTCCCCAGGGGAATACCCCGGCCGTAGTCGCGTACGCTCACCTTGTTGTCCTTGAGCTGCACGTCTATGCGGGTACCGTTGCCCATGATGAACTCGTCAATGGAGTTGTCTATAACCTCTTTGACGAGAATGTAGATGCCGTCGTCGGGATTCGAGCCGTCGCCGAGGCGTCCGATGTACATACCCGTTCTCAGGCGGATATGCTCCAGGGAACTGAGGGTCTTGATCTTTGATTCGTCGTAGGATGAGGTTTTCTTGGCCATAACCGGCCCAGTATAGCAGAAAACCGAGGCGCCGTCACGCGGGGCGGGGCCTTATGCCCCTGCGTCCCCTCAGCTCTGCTGCGAGGCCTCCAGAACCGACTTGGTTTCGCGAAGCCGATCGCGTTCCTGCTCCGCCTCCCGGATATCCCGCTCGGCGGAAGAAATGAGTTCCTGATACTTTTTTATGCGCTGCTCGTAATCCTTGACCATGCGCTGCCACTGGGAAATATTCCTATCAAGCGCTTCCATCCGTATGGCGGTCTCGAGAATCTCTATCTTAACCCTTATGGAGGCGATTTCCCCGCGAAGCGCGGCGGCCTGCTCCAGCTGGCGGGCATACACTCCAAGGCCGGCGGATTCGGGGGCTTCCGGTGAGTAACCTATGCGGGAGTGCCCCTCGTCGTCGTAAAAGCTGTCCACGTACTCCCTGGCCACCAGGGAGGCGTGGGAATCTATGCGGCGGTCGGTATCGCGAATCTTGGAGCGAAGCTCGTCCATCCGCCGCTGGGGATTCTCGAGGGCCCCGGCGTCGGCGAGGGAGTTTTTCATGGCGCCCATGTCGGCTTCAAGGGTTTTTTCCCTTGAGGAAAGCTCGGCGTCCCGATCCGCCGCTTCCCGGGCAGAGACCAGGAGCTCTTCCATCTCGGAACCGAATTCTCCCTGCTCAATGCGGCGCGCCGCCTCATCCGACGAGAGAACCCTGGCGCCGCCCTCCCTTAAGAGCTTGGCGCACTTTTCTCGTTTTTGCCGCAGGTCCGACTCAATGCCCGCGAGCCTGAACTGGGCCTTCATCTTCGTAAAAAAGCCGGCGTTTTCCAGTTCTTCCCGGGTAGAGCGCTGCCTTTCGAGAACCTCGTCCAGGTTCCGGGACGCGTCCAAAGCGGCCTGCCAGCCGGGACCGAAGAACTCGGAGACTTCCCCCCCGTCCGCATTCAGCACGGCGCGACCCAATTCCTCCAGGCGCGAATCCTTTGCCCGGGCTATCTCGGATTTGGTGCTTTCCAGTTCTTTTTTGAACTGGTTGAGCTCCGCTATGCGGGCAAGGGCGGTCTTGATGTCCAAAACCGTTTGGGTGTCCAGCTCGCGGCTGCCCATAAAGGTTCGCCAGGCGTCGACCCGCTCCGCATCGAGCCCGGGGACAGAGCGGTCCCTGTCGGCGGCATCATTGAGCAGTTTCGCCCCGAACTGCCTGTAGAGGGAGGAGAGCTCCTCCCGCTTTTCGTCGAGGTTTACCGTGAGGGCTTGAATCGATTTTCGCTGTGCATCCATGCCTATATAGTAGTGACATATTATTTTCTTGACAATACAAGGAAGGAGAACTTACGATGAAAGGACGATTTCGATCGCAATAATATAGGAAGGCATATCACCAGCGTAAGGAGAGCACAATGGGCATTTCAACCGACCTCGTTCGCACATTCGCTGTTGCCGGCCATGGACAGACCGGCAAAACAACACTGATTGAGCAATTGCTGCTTGCGGCCGGTATGATTCAAAAAGCCGAATCCGTAGATTCGGGAAAGACCACCAGCGACTATACCTCCGAAGAGATTGAACGAAAGATCTCCATTTACTCCACCTTGGTCCACCTTAATTGGAAAGACAAGGTCGTAAACGTCTGGGATACCCCGGGTTCTTCCGACTTTATCGGCGAGGTTATCGCGGCCTTCCGGGCAAGCGAGCTTGCCCTCATGCTCATTGACGCCAAATCCGGTGTCCAAATAGAGACCATCAAGCTCTGGCGAATGCTGGACCGGAGAAACAAGCCCCGTATCCTGTTCGTCAACCACCTGGACGACGATCGCGCCGATTTCGATACCTCCGTTCAGGACGTTCATTCCCAATTCGAGTGCGATGTATGCCCCGTCACCATTCCCATGGGCAAGGGAGCCTCCTTCAGGGGGGTTATCGACGTGCTTCACGGGAAGGCTTGGGAAAGCTCCGGCTCCGGGGTTAAGGAAATACCCCTCCCCCCGGAGTTTAAGGCCGATTACGACCGGGCCCGGGAGGTTCTGGCGGGCGCTGCCGCCGAGGGCGACGACGAGCTGCTCGTGAAGTTCATCGACGAAGCGGGACTTTCGGACGATGATATAGTACGGGGCCTCAAGCTCGCCATAGCCGACAACCGCATAGTGCCGGCCTTCGCCGGCTGCGCCCTCACGGGGGCCGGGGTGGCGCCCCTTTTGGACTTCGTTTCCGATATAGTTCCCTCCCCCGCCGGGGCCATCGAGGTAGCGGTCTCGCCCGAGGGAGCGGACGTTTCCGTGAAGGTCGACCCCGCGGCGCCCCTTTCCGCCCTGGTGATAAAGACCGCCAACGACCAGTTCTCGGGCAAGCTTTCCTACCTCAAGGTAGTGACCGGAACCCTAACCGCCGACGCGGAGCTCTACAACGTGACCGAGGGGAAGAAGGAAAAAATCGGAAAGCTCTACCGGGCCCTGGGAAAGAAGCTCGTGGAAACCCGGGAACTCGCCGCGGGAGACGTGGGGATTGCCGCGAAACTTCCCTACGCGAAGACCAACGATACCCTCGGCGCCTCCGGGGACACCCTCTCCTTCGTAAAGCTCCGCTCCCCGAATCCGGTCTACTCGATGGCCGTGGCGGCGAAGGACAAGAAAGACGACGACAAGCTCGGAGACCTCCTTATCCGGGCCTGCGAGGAGGACAAAACCCTTTCCTTCGCCTTCAACGGGGAGACGAAGCAAAACGTCCTTTCCGGCATGGGGGACCTTCACATCAACATCGTCCTTGGAAGAATCGCATCCCAGACCAAGATTGAGATAGTCACCTCGGTGCCCCGTATCGCCTACCGGGAGACGATCCAGAGAAAGGCCCAGTCCGAGTACACCCACAAGAAGCAGTCCGGCGGGCACGGCCAATACGCCCGGGTGGTCCTCGCCATCGACGCCCTCAAGCGGGGCGAGAATTACAGCTTCACCAACGCGGTCTTCGGCGGGGCGATTTCAAAGGGTTATATACCGGGCATCGAGAAAGGGGTTAAGGAAGCCATGGAAAACGGGGTTCTCGCGGGATACCCCGTGGTTGACGTGGGAGTCACGGTGCTCGACGGAAAGGAACACCCCGTGGACTCCTCGGAAATGGCCTTCAAGATCGCCGCCAGGAATGCCTTCCGGGACTCCATGCGCAACGCGGGAGCCATCCTGCTGGAACCGATCATGAGCCTTACCGTGTTCGTGGACAACGCCTACCTCGGGGACATCATGAGCGACCTATCGAGCCGCCGGGGCCACATATTGGGACAGGAAACCCTGGGAGGGGGCATCGAGGAGATACGGGCCCAGGTTCCGCACCACGAGCTTCTTAAATACGCCATTGACCTTAGGGCCATGACCAGCGGAACCGGTTCCTTCGAGATGGCCTTTGACCACTACAGCCCGATTTCGGGAAAGATAGCGGACGAGGTGATCGCGGCGGCCAAGGAGTTCATCAAGCAGCAGAACGAAGAGGACTGACCGGGAAAGTACCCCGGCAGGAGGGGAATTTCGGCAGATCACCCGGGAAAACTAAAAAAGGGACAGAAGGCACTAGTGCCGCTCTGTCCCTTTTTCGTTGCCTACCCCCCTCGCTAAAGATCGGCGGCTTTTTCCGTCAGGCTCGGGCGTCCAGGGGAACGTAGGAGCGGTTTTCCCCGACCTGCTTGAAGGCCGGCCGGTAAATGCGCCCGCCGGAAATGATCTCCTCCAGGCGGTGGGCTGACCAGCCGGCAATGCGGGATATGGCGAAAATCGGGGTGTAGAGCTCCGGGGGAATGCCGAGCATGGAGTACACGAAGCCGGAATAGAAGTCGACGTTGGTGCAAATGCTCTTGTTGTCTCCCTTCTCTTCCTTGAAAATGCCGGGGAAAATCTTCTCGATTGAGCAGTAAAGCTCGAATTCCTCGGTGCTCTTTTTGACCTCCGCGAGCTTCCGGGCCTTTTCCCTGAGGAGAGTCGCCCGGGGGTCGGAAATGGTGTAGACCGCATGGCCCTGTCCGTACACGAGGCCGGTTCGGTCGAAAGCCTCCTTACGTACGATCTTGCGAAGATAGTCGCCGACCTCCCGCTCGTTGGACCAGTCCTGCACGTTCGCCTTGATGTCCGCCATCATCTCCATAACCTTGATGTTCGCGCCGCCGTGCCTGCGTCCCTTGAGGGAGCCTAC
>QKDA01000075.1 GCA_003246765.1 Spirochaetales bacterium
GTTCCCGTACTCGATGGCGTGCTGCATGTTGTGGGTGATCATCATCACCGTGAGCTTGTAGCGCTCCGCGAAGGACCGGGTGAGGTTCATTACGATCTCCGCGTTTCGGGGATCCAGGGCCGCGGTATGCTCGTCCAGAAGGAGTATGTCCGGTTCCGAGAGCACCGCCATCAGGAGGGTCAGGGCTTGCCGCTGACCCCCCGAGAATTGTTCCACGTTGTCGGACAGCCGGTTTTCAAGGCCCATGTCGAGCTCCCGGAGGCGGCTTCTAAAATATTCCCGGAGCTTGTGGTTCAGGCTGATGCCCAGGCCCTTGTAGCCCTTCCTGTGGCAAATGACCATGTTGTCCTCAAGGCTCATCTTGCCCGCGGTGCCCAGGAGGGGATTCTGGAAGATACGGCCTAGGTATCGGGCCCTCTTGTATTCCGGGGTTCTGGTCACGTCCGCGTCCCGTATGAGGATACGCCCTTCCGTGGGGGTTATGGTGCCGGCAATGGCGTTGTAGAGGGTGGTCTTGCCCGCGCCGTTGGAACCGATCACGGTCACGAAGTCTCCCTGGCGCACCGTGAGATTGATTCCGTCCAGGGCCCTGTTCTCGTCCGCCGTTCCCCGGTTAAAGGTCATGCCTACGCCGTCGAGAACCATCATCGGGAGGCCTCCTTCTTCCTGAGGCTAAAGCCGGTTCCGTATTTCGAGATTACCAGGCACGCGATTATGAGCGCCCCCGTGATGAGCTTGAGATCGTTGGCGGTCAGGTGTATCACGTAGCCCCACTGACGGCCGGCGAACATGAGGGCCCGGTAGAGAATGGAGCCGAGGATCACCCTGAAGGTGAGAAGCCCGATGCGGTTGGACTTGAGGAGAAATTCCCCGATCATCACCGAGGCGAGCCCCGCCACGACCGTGCCCGTGCCGGAGTTGACGTCCGCGAAGCCCTGATACATGCAGGCCAGGGCGCCCGAAACCGCCACGAGGCCGTTAGAGAGGGCGACGCCGATCGTCTTGATGACCTCCGGGTTCATTCCCTGGGAGGTTATCATCTGCTGGTTGGAGCCCAGGGCCCCGAGGGTTATGCCGAAGTCGGTATGGAAAAAAAGGTTGAGAAGCACCAGGATCAGGGCCACCGCGAGGGCCATGAACAGGAGTATCCCGTACTCGCTGGGCATATAGGGGGAAGCCAGATCCTTTATGGACTTAAAGAGGGTTTCTACCTTCAAAAGGGAGATGTTGGCCCGGTTGCCCATGATCCTCAAGTTAATCGAGTAGAGGATCGTCATGGTGAGAATACCCGCCAGAAGGCCCGGAATCTTTAGCTTGGAGTGGATTACCGCGGTGACCGCCCCGGCGGCGGCCCCTGCGAGAAAGGCCATGGCTATGCCGAAAAAGGCGTTTACCCCGGCGCCCAAGAGTACCGCGAGAACCGCCGCCCCCAGGGGGAAGGAACCGTCTACGGTAAGATCCGCGAAATCCAGGACGCGGAAGGTGATGAAAACGGCGAGGGCCATGATGCCGTACACCAGGCCCTCGATGAGAATCCCTTGTATCATGGGATCCAGTATACCCCGCTTCTTATTTCGTGGTCAATTTACCGTTTTCGATTACCTTGTTCGCCGAGGCGACCAGGTCTTCGGGGAGGGTTATGCCACAGGCCTTCGCCGCGTCCAGGTCCACGAGCATGTCGAGTTCCGAGGGCTCCTTGAGGAGCTTGACGGGAATGTCCGCGGGGGCCTTCCCCGAGAGTACCTGGGCTACGATCTTGCCCGTCGCGCGGCCGGCCTTGTAGTAGTCGAAACCGCTGGCGATTACGCAGCCGCCCTCGGCGGCGCTGGTGGTGTCCGAGGAGAACACGGGCTTCTTGTTCGCCAGGGCTACCTCAACCAGGGCGGGCAGGGCGGAAAAGACCGTGTTGTCCGTGGTTAGGTAAATACCGTCCACCCGCTTGATAATCGCCTCGGTGGCCTGCTTGACCTCGTTGGAGTTGGTAATGGACTGCTCCACCAGGGCAAGGCCGAGGCTTGAGCAGGCTTCCTTAACCTCTTCGAGGGATGCGGCGGAGTTTGCCTCGGAACTGGTATAGATGTACCCCAAGGTCTTGATGCCGGCCACCTTCTTGAAGAGGGTGAGGTGACTCTGGATGTCGGTCTTGTCGGAAAGGCCCGTGACGTTACCCTGACCGCTTTCCATGGTCGTCACGAGACCCGCGCTCACCGGGTCGGTAACCACGGAAAAAATTACCGGAATGGTCTTGATGGCGTTCGCCGCCGCAACCGCCGTGGGGGTGGCAATGGCCACGACCGCGTCAACCTTGTCCGTATTGAACTTGGTGGCGATTTGGGTGGCGGTGTTCACGTCGCCGTTGGCGTTTTGAAGGTCATAGGCGGCCTGGATTCCCGCGGCGGCGAGCTCGTCCTGAATTCCCTGCTCCACGGCGTCGAGGGCGGGATGGGCGACGATCTTTGAAATTCCTACCTTGTAGACTTTCACGTCTTTAGCGGCAGGGGCGGCGGCTTCTTTTTTTGCGCAGCCCGCGAGGCTCGCGCCCAGGAGGGCGGCGGCGGCGAGGACTGCGGCGGTGCGTACAGTGCGGTTCATGAGGTTCTCCTTGTTACTATGTGTAGTAACAAGGAGATAGTATCCCTCCTTACGGGATGTGTCAAGGGGAATTGGGTTATCGGACGGGAATCACTACCCCGAATACCTCGGATATGCCCGAAAGAAGGAAGTGGGCACCGATGGCGGCGATGAAGATCCACAGGATACGGGCGACCACGAGGGTTCCCAGCCGGCCGAGGGCCCGGGAGATCCACACGGAGCCCCGAATGACCACGAAGCATACGAGGAAGGTCGCGATCAGGGCGAGCCCCGCCACGAGCCATCCGTCCCGGTCAAGGATAAGGATCGCCGTGACGATGGAGCCGGGCCCTACGAGTAGGGGCACCGCCATTGGAACCACCCCCATCTCCATGGCCTTGGCGGGGGTGCTCTGATACTCCAGGGGGTCGTAGAATACGATCTGCTTTATCGCCAGTACCAGGAGGAGGATTCCTCCGGCTATGCGGAATTCAGCCATGTGGATCTGGAATACGTACTGCATGACCCACTGGCCCGTGTACATGAGGACGAGGAGCGTGAAAAAACCCGCCAGGACTGCGGTATTGAAGAGCTTGTTGCGCGCTCCCCGATCCAGGTCCTTGGTCAGTTCCGCGTACATGGGCACCACGGTAATGGGGTTGAGGATGGCGATGAGGGCCAGGAAGGCATTAAAGAAGGAATCGAAGGTGAAAGTCATGGCTTAACTATAACCTTTCCTCAGAATGGAGTCCATGGACCTTCCCCGGGCCAATTCGTCCACGAGCTTATCAAGGTATCTCATTCTCCTGGCCAGGGGATCCTCAATGTCTTCCACCCGAACGCCGCACACCATGCCCGTGATCTTGTGAGAATTTTCGTTAAGCGAGGGGAACCGGGAGAGAAAATCCTCCAGAATGGCGTCCGAGTCCTTTAACTGACTCAGTTCGCCGGGGCTATAGCCCGAGAGCCAGCAGATGATTCGGTTTACCTCATCGGGGCTCCTGCCCTTCCTCTCGGCCTTCCGGACGTAGAGGGCATAAATGTCGGCAAACCTTGCCTTCATGACGTTATAGGGGGCCATGGCACCTCCTTTCCCCAAAGGCTATCGGGAAGCCTTCCTTTCGGCGATGCGCGCGGCTTCCGCTGCCCATCGGCCGTCGTTAACCCATTTGCGAAGCGCCCTTTCCGCGATGACGGCAAGCTCGCCTTTCGCTTTCGCAAGGACGAGGAAGTAGGGAACCCGGCGTACGGTGAAAAGGACCTTCGCGTTTTTGTATTGCGGGTAATAGCGGATCATGTCCTCTGCGACGATTGCCGCGTCGAACCGGCCGTTATGCCCGGGTCCCCCTTTGAATCATCTGTCACCCATATTTGAGTATCGCTCGGGATTTACGGGTTCGCAAGGGTTACGCGCCGGAGAGGCAGCGTAGGAGGGGGATGGGATAAAAAAAAAGCAGGCCCTCACGCAAGGGCCTGCGGCTTTCGTTGCCTGCCGGGAACCGGGATCGAACCGGCACGACCGTTACCAGTCAAGAGATTTTAAGTCTCTGGTGTCTACCAATTCCACCATCCCGGCAACGCATGGTATAGTACCGGATAAAAAACCGGAGGTCAATCGTGTACAGCGACACCCATTGCCATCTTTCACACCTCGTTGAGCGGGGCGTTGACTTAGGCTCCCTTTTCGCGGACCTTGCCCGGGAAGGCTACAGGCTTGCATTGGATATCGGCACTAAGCCAGGGGATCTCGCCGGCAGGATCGAGCGGGTCAGGGAAGGCGCTTCCCGCTCGGGGATCGACCATGACGGGGCGGGTCTTCCTTCCTTCGCGCACTTTACCTGCGGTCTCTGGCCCGACGGTTCCGTGATCGCGGACCGTTGGGAGGCACTACGGCTGCTGGCCGCGGATATAGCGCGGATGAAGGGACTCGCGGCGGAGCGGTTCGAAACCGCCGGCGTAACCCTCATGGCCCTGGGCGAATGCGGCCTTGACCGCTACTGGAACGGAAAGGAAGCGCCGGGAAGGCTTCAGGCCCTGGCGGCCGCCGCGGCGGGGAAGGGGACTGACGGGGATGACGGCCCGGGGACGGAGGACCTTGCGGGGGAGGAAGAGCTTTTCGCCATGCAGCTGGAGCTCGCCCGAAAGGAGAACCTCGCGGTCATTGTCCATTCCCGGGAGGCCTTCGAGGCCACCGAGGGGATCCTTCGCAACTCGGGCGCGAGCCGGGGGGTCATTCACTGCTGGTCTTACGGAATCGACGAGGCGAGGGCCTTTCTCGATCTGGGCTATTACATCTCCTTTCCCGGGAACGTCACGTGGCCGAAAAGGGAGACGGACCGGGAGGATATAGCCCGAATGCTGCGTTTCGTGCCCCGGGACAGACTACTCTTGGAGACCGACGCTCCCTATCTGACTCCGGCGCCCCATCGGGGAAAGGTAAACACTCCGTATCTGGTGAGGCATGTCTACGATAGGGCAGGGGAGATACTGGGCATGACCGGGGAGGTTCTTTCGGCCCTGGTATGGGAAAACTCGCGCGTCCTTTTCGGCGCTTAAGAGGGGCTTAGGAAGGCCGCTGCGCCTCTTCCCGGGCGTTAAGCTCGGCGATAAAGTGCTCGTACGCCGCGATTGTGGCGGACAGGGCCGCGTCCTGCAGTTGGCCCCGGCCCTCGATATCGTTGCCCTCCCGGACGTAGAGGGCCTTCAAAACCCCCCGCAGCTCCGCCGCGTCGCAGGAGGGATCGTGGGCGCAGCGCCTCTCGAGACCCCTGATTTCCTCTTCGTAAACCTGCTTGTATCTATGTTCAAACAATTCCGTGGATTCGCTCATGGTGGGCTGAATATACTGGTTTTTTGCCATCCCTTCAAGTATATTGTTTCTTATGGAAGAAACACTCGAACGGAATGGGGGGGAAGAGGATCTGATCCTCGAGAAGGCTTTCGAGGAACTTTGCGAGGCCCTGGCTCGAACGGAAGATTCCGCCCTGATTGGCGATTTTCTGCAGGGTCTCCTGACCCCTACGGAACGGAGGGACGTTTCCTCCCGGTGGGCCCTGGTCAGGGAGATTGACGCGGGTACCACCCAACGCGAAATCGCCCGAAAGATGCGCCTTTCGCTGTGCAAGATTACCCGGGGGTCAAAGGAACTCAAAAAGGAGAACTCCCCCTTCAAGCGGATGATAGGGATGCTGGGGAAGCAATAGGGACAAACGAAAGGCCGGGCTAAGCGCCCGGCCTTTTTTTTCGCGGTCGGTTTATTTTAGGAGGTCCGCTATGCGGGGCCGCTGCCAACGAAGGGCGATGTCCCGGGCGGTTTCCCCCGCTATGTTTCGGACCGTGCGGTCAACCCGCGCCAGGGCAAGGAGCCGTCGTACGGTGTCTTCGTCGGCAATCCTCGCGGCGTAATGCAGGAGACCGTCTCCAACGGTGTCCGTTCGGTCAGCGCAGAACTCCGCCAGGGTCGGCAGGAGGGATTGCTGTTTCGTTAGGGCCAGGGCGGCGGGGCTCTCCCCGGAATTGTCCCCCGCGTAGGGGTCCGCCCCGGCGGCCAGAAGAACCCGGGCGCTGTCGCCCTGGCCGGTTCTAACGGCCATGAGCAGAGCCGTGGCGCCGGACCCGTTCCGGTTGTTCACGGGGAATCCCGAGTCGATCAGGCCCTGCAGGGTTTCCGGGGAGCTCCGGGAGGCGAGGGCCACGTGGAGGGGCGTGTTTCCGTCGGAATCCACCAGGTTCTTGTTTCCCCCGACCACCGCCATGACCGCCTCGGAGGATTTACGGTACGCCAGGGAAAGGGGGGTGTTCCCGAAGGAATCCCGGGCCATGGGGTTGCCCCCGGAGCTTCTGACCAGGATTATCACCTCTGACCCTGCCTTTTCGACGGCGGCGTGGAAGGCGTTCCGGCCGTACATGTCCTGCATGACCGCCGAGGCTCCGGAAGAGAGGAGAAGCCTGACTGCGTCTGTCCTCAGGGCCTCAATGGCGTCCGTGAGGGGAGTCTTTCCAGTCTCGTCGGCGGCGTTAACGTCCGCGCCGAAATCGAGCAGAAAGCGGGTAAATGACAGGTTGCCCGTGGTGGCGGCCTCATGGAGGGCCGTTTTTCCCGCCAGGTTGCGGGCATTCAGGACCCGTTTGCCGTTGGTCCGGGTATCTCGTTCCGCGATGGCGCGGGCCGCGTTGTGCGCTGCCCAGCGGACGCAGGCGTGCAGGGCGGTGTTGCCGAGAAAGTCCCGGGCGTTGATGTCCGCCCTCTTGTCTCCCGCCCCGTTGAGCAGGGCCGTAACGGCGGCGCTGGAATCGGCCTTGACGGCGTTAAAGAGGGGCGTTTCGCCATTTGAGTTTCGGGCGTTGAGATCCGATCCCTTCTCCACGAGAAAGGCTACCACCTCGGTTAGCTGCCATTCGGCGGCGAGATGGAGGGGGGTATTGCCCGAGCTGTCGGCGGCGTTGATTACGTTGGAGTTGAGAACCCAGTCCTGGCGTCCCCCCATTCGGCTGAGGGCGGCCCTGAGGGCGGATTCCCCCGCGACGTTGGGGGTGAATACATCGGCGCCCCGCGCGAGGAGGAGTTCTCCCGTGGCCCGGTCGTTGTTGCGGACCGCCACGTGCAGCGGGGTGTCCCCGTTTCGGTCCCGCGCGTTTACGTCAGCCCCGGCGGAAATGAGATACGCGATAATCTCGCCCTTCGCCTGCGCCTCCGCGGCCACGTGGAGGGGCGTTCGTCCCCGGGAATCCCGAGCCTGGACGTTGGAGGGGGCAATGACCGCCCGGGTCATTTCCAGGCCCGATTCCAGGGCCTTGCTCACCGCCGTATTGCCCTCCATGTCCTCGGCGTGAATGTCGGCTCCCAAGGCAATGAATACCGCTGCCTGGGCCGCCTGTCCCCGCTCTATGGCCAGGGAAAGGGGCGTCACGCCCTTCTTGTTGCGTTCGTTCACGTCGGCCCCGGCGTTCACTAGGGAACGGAGAATGGCTTCGTCCATGCCGAGGCGGGCGGCGATGTGCAGAGGGGTCTCGCCGTAACTGTCCTTTTTATTCGGGTTCGTTCCCGCGTCCAGGAGGGCCGTGAAGAGGGCGGAACGGGAGGCCGCGGGCATGACCAGATGGAGGGGCGTATTTCCCGAGGAATCCTGCTGGTTAGGATCCGAGCCGGCGGCAAGCAGCCTTTTCGAGCAGTCAACGCGGCCGTAACGGACGGCTTCGTGCAGGGCGGTAGAACTGGAAATGTCCTTGGCGTTCGCCGGGGCTCCCCGTTCAAGGAGGTATTCCACGAAGCCGAGGTGACCCGCCGCGGCGGCGAGATGGAGGGGCGTTTTCCCTTCCTCGAACCGCATGGCCACGTTCCTCTTGAGAACGGCAGTCTCGAAATAGCCGAAGTCCTCCCGCTCGGGCTCCGCTCCTGCCAGAATAAGGGTCGAGGCTATTCTGGCCGCGGAGACGGCCTCGCTCCGGCCGTAGGCAAGCCGGAGGGCCGAAACTCCCGAATTGTCTCTCAGGGATACCGGGGCCCCCGCCGCGACGACCGCCCCGACGGCGGTTTCGTCAAGCTCGCTAACGGCGTAGTGGAGCAGGGAACGTCCGGCATCGTCCCGCTGCGCGACCGTTGCGGGGGAGATAAGGGCGTTCATGGCTTCGCTCCCCGCATCGGCGGCGAAATTCCAGGGGGTTTTCCCCGCCTCGTTCACCTTAAAGAGGGATGCGCCCGAACTGGCGAGTACCTTGGCCGCATCGAGACAATTGGCCTGTATCGCCGCGGCTAGGGGGGTATCTCCAAGGGCGTCAGCCGCCTCCGGGTCCGCCTTGAGGGCTAACAGGAGAGCTACCGTTTCGGCGTCGTTTCTGAGGGCCGCTACGTGAAGAAGGCTCTGGCCCCGGCTGTTTTTTTGATTGACCGATTCGCTACCCGCCAGGCGCTTCTTTACCTCCTCGTTTCTCCCTTCCGATATGAGGTCCATGAGGCTAAGGTTTTCAGCGGGAACCGCGGCGGCCGCGGGGGGCGCGCCGGCGCAGGAGGCGAGCAGGAGGGCCGATACGGGGGCCGAGAGCGCGAGGATCCCCAGGGTTACCGCCCGTAGCAGGTTATGCGCCTTCACTGAAGAGAGGCGGCCGGTTTCGTTCGTGGTTGGTCGTGTGATAGTCATAAAAGTAAAGTCTCCCCCCTCATCATCGACCGAAGGAAGGCGGCTTTTGACTTAAAAAGTATGGAAAAAGGCGGGGAGAGCTGGTACACTCATTCAGGATGGACGATCTTTTCGGATTTATCGAAGACTACGCGGGGGTTATGGAACGGCTGGGGGGAAACTCCTCGCTTCTCCGAAAGCTGCTCATGAAATTCAGGGCCTCCTACGGCGGTACCCGCAGTGAGCTTCAGGCCCTCATGGACGGGAGCCGCTACGAGGAAGCCCATCATCTCGTCCATACCATAAAGGGAGTGTCCGGGAACCTTGGCCTCTTGGAGGTGTACCGGAGCGCCGTAGTGCTCGACGGCTACCTGAAGGCCGGGGATTACGAGGCCGCCGGCGGCTCTCTGGAACCGTTTTTAATCAATCTCGAAGACATACTTTCCCGCCTGGAGTGAGCCTTACGCCAAAAGACCCGCTCCCGCTCGCGGCCGGAGGGGTGAGCCCGTAGCTCCCTCCCCTCCCGGTCCGTAAGCCTTACTGATTAGCCCCGTGTATCAGGCGCACGACTTCCTCGGAATCCTTCGCCTGGAGGATCCTTTCCACCAGCTCCTTGTCCCGCAGGATCGCCGCGATGACCGCCAGGAACTGCACGTGGGGGCCGCAGTCCTTTTTGGGCGAGACCACCATGATGAATACCTTGGAAGGAAGGCCGTCCAGGGATCCGAAATTGATTCCCTCCGGCTTAAGCCCTACCACGACGGCCATAGACTCGATGCCGTCGGATTTTCCGTGGGGGATGGCGATTCCGTGCTGCATTCCGGTACTCATGGATTTTTCCCGGGCGAGCACGTCCTCCTTGACCTGTTCCGGATCCTTCAGGGAACCGTTTTTCGCAAGGAGCCCTACCAGCTCGTCTATTACCTCTTCCTTGGTGGAGCCCTTGAGCCTGAGCGCCACGGCGGCGGGATTGATGAGGCGCATCAGGGCCCTGTCGGTCCTGGCCTGGCCCTCCGCCAGATCCCGCTTCATGCTTTCGGGATCCGAGGACTTTTTCAGGTTCCCGATGGCATCGTGCAGCTTGAGAATCACCTCGTACATCGAGGTCTTCACGAAGCTCTCGTCCTCGGGAGCGGTCTCGATGGTGACGTGGTGCTCGAATTCGGTGATGGACAGGGCAATGTCGTCCTTGCGGGCCTGGGAGAGCCCGTCGTCGATGTTCATCATCTGGACGTAAAAGCCCTCCGCCCGAAGATCCTTAAGGAGGGTATCGATGACGAGGTCGGCTATTTCATCGGAGTGGAAATCCCAATCCAGGGATACCATGTCGGAACTCTTGGTTTCCTTCCGGGTTCCCCTCCCGGGCACCTTCAGCATGAAGTTGAGGAGCGGCGGTGCCACCAGGGTCGTGAGAAGGGTCATCATGATGACGACGCCGAAAAGCTGCTCGTTGAGAATTCCCGCGGTAATACCTATACCGGCTATGATGAGGGCTACCTCCCCGCGGGGAACCATTCCCGCGCCGATCCGCAGGGCTCCCTTGCCGTTGAATCCCAGGAGAAGGGAGGGCAGGGCGCATCCGAGGACCTTGGAGAGCACCGCTATGAGGGTATAGAGAAGGCCGAAGGCGAAGACCGTCGGGGAAAGCAGCTCCTGCACGTTGACGAGCATACCCATAACCGCGAAGAACAGGGGCACGAAAAACTCGTAGAGGCCGTGAATCCGTTCCTGAATGACCGCGGCGATATCGGTTTTAGAGAGGGAAAGCCCCGTGACGTAGGCTCCGATAATCATGGCCAGGCCCTCCTTCTCGAAGATTCCCGCCAGGATCAGCGCGATGCCGAGGGCGCACACGGAAAAATCGTAGGAATGCTTGAATACCTTAAGGAAGCCCGCAATGCGCTTGGCGAAGACAAGCCCCAAGGCGGTGAATCCGAGCCAGATGCCGAAGGCCCGTCCCGCTATGCCGCTGATGGTCATGAAGTCGAGGGTTTGGCCCCCTCCCTGCCCGGAGGTGACCGCGACGATGCCGAGAACCACCGCCAAGAGGATGATGCCGAGAACGTCGTCGAAAACCGCCGCCGCCAGGATGGTCACCCCTTCGGGGGAATCCATCTTCTTTTGGTCCGAGAGGATACGGGCGGTAATGCCAACGGAGGTAGCGGTGGAGAGAATGCCCAGGAAGAGGGCCAGGGGATCCATGAAATGGACGTGCAGCAGGAAGACTCCCAGAAGGTCCCCGAGGGCGAAGGAGAAAATAACCCCGCCGAGACCCACTATTCCCCCCGCGACGGAGTAACGGAGAAAGAGGCCGATGTCGGTTTCCAGCCCCGAGGCGAAAAGGAGGATTATCGAGGCTACCGTGGCGAAGGCGTAGAGCTCGGGGCTTACCGCCAGGGCGCCCTCATGCAGGGGAAACACGCCGTGGGGAAAAAACATCGGGATCGGGACCGATCCGAGGGCATAGGGTCCGATGACCACGCCGGCCAATAGCTCCCCGAGAACCGAGGGTATGCCGATTTTCTTGATCAGGCTTCCGCCGAGCCGGACGGCGAAAAGGATGATGCCTATCTGAAACACAAGCTCGGCCATTACCTCGGTCACCGAGCCCTCATTGGCAAAGAGTGACGAAGCCGACAGCACTGCAAAAAGCGCCGCAAGAACGAGTCTTCGCGTTGTACCTTTCATGGAATCCTCCGCAAGAAATAAAGAACGATGCTAATTTCCGGAAATACTCGCACAATCGGAGGAAGTGTTCAAGGCAAGAAGGCAAAAAAAAGCCCCCCGGAAGCGTCTGCTTTCAGGGGGCCAGTTCAGGTAGGCTTTATTCAGGCGGCGTAAAGCGCCGCGTTACCACACGATGAGGTTTCCCCCGTAGGTAAGGCCGCCGCCGAAGCCCACGGTCATGATAAGGTCTCCCCGCTGCAATTCCCCGGTCCGGGCGTATTCGTCCAGGGCAACGGGTATGGTCGCCGCGGAGGTGTTGGCGTACTTCTCGATATTCATGAAGAACTTGTCCTCCGGGAGGCCGAAGCGTTTGGCCGCGGCCTGGACGATGCGCTCGTTGGCCTGATGGGGAATGATCTTCTTCACCTGGTCCATGGTGATTCCCTCCCGGTCCAGGAGTTCCTGCATGACCTCGGTGAAGGCCTTGACGGCGAAGGTGTACACCGCGCGGCCGTTCATGTAGATGTGGGTGGCCTTATCGACGGTCTCCCCGTCCTTATAGGGGTTGCGGGTTCCTCCCCGGTCGCATTTAAGCTCCTGGGCGCCCGAGCCCTGGGCCCGGAGAACGGACTGTATAAGCCCTCGCTTTGCCTCGCCCGTGACGGGGGCGTCGGTTCTCTCCACCAGGGCCGCTCCGGCGGCGTCGCCGAAGAGCACGCAGGTTCCCCGGTCCTCCCAGTTGGTGATTTTAGTGAGCAGGTCCGCCCCGATTACCAGGGCCCTCTTTCGGTTCCCGATGCCGAGCATGCCCGCGGCGGCGTCCAGGGCGTAGACGAAACCGGTGCAGGCGGCGGATACGTCGAAGGCGCCGGCGTTTACCGCCCCGAGGCGGTCCTGCACGAGGCAGGCTACCGAGGGAAAGCCGTAATAGTCGGGGGTTCCCGTGGCGACCACGATGAGGTCCAGGGTAAGGGCGGTTTCCGCGGCCTTGCCCGGGGCAAAGCTTTCCAGGGCGTTCAGGGCGGCCGCGTAAGCGAGGTCGCTGGTGGCCTGTTCCGGGGCGGCGATATGGCGGGACCCTATGCCGGTATGGGAGCGAATCCATTCGTCGTTGGTGTCGACGGTCTTCGCGAGCTCGTCGTTGGTTACGCGCCGCTCGGGCAAATAGCGTCCGGTCGCGAGAATTTCAATCGCCATGGGAAGACTCCTTAAAAAAAAACAATCTGTATGCAACCCACATAGACCGCCGGTGTCTAATAAAGTTGCATGCTAAAATTAGCACATATGCGTTTTTTGTCAATATGTCAAATTGACAGTATTGAAAAAAATGTCATATTATCCTGAAATCAGGAGTAATCATGAGACGAGGCAAGGTTGTAATCGAGAGGGAACGCTGCAAGGGATGCTACTTGTGCGTGGCCCACTGTCCCTTCGGCGTGCTCGCCGCGGATACGGCGATGAACGGCGCCGGGGTTTATCCATCCACCGTTAAGAATCCCGAAAAGTGTACCGCCTGCGCGGCGTGCCACCGTATGTGTCCCGATACGGCCCTGACCGTATATGAGCTGGAGGAGGGCGAGTCGTGAGCGCCGACAACCAAATGGTTTTAATGAAGGGCAACGACGCGATCGCCGAGGCGGCGATACGCTCGGGCTGCACCGCTTATTTCGGGTATCCCATAACCCCCCAGAACGAGCTGATCGCCTACATGGCCGAACACCTTCCTTCCTACGGCAGGGTATTTATCCAGGCCGAGAGCGAGGTTTCGGCCGTAAACATGGTATACGGCGCCGCGGCGGTGGGCTTCAGGGCCTTGACAAGCTCATCGAGCCCCGGGATAAGCCTCAAGCAGGAGGGCATTTCTTACGCCGCCGGGGCGGATCTCCCCCTGGTATACGTGAATATCGTGCGGGGCGGTCCGGGGCTCGGTTCCATTGCGCCGGCCCAGAGCGATTACTTTCAGTCCACCCGGGGCGGCGGTCACGGGGACTACCGCGTCATCGTCCTCGCCCCCGCGGGGGTCCAGGAAGCGGCGGACCTGACCTATCTCGCCTTCGACCTGGCGGACAAGTGGCGCATGCCCGTGCTTATCCTGGGAGACGGGGTTATCGGCCAGATGATGGAAGGCATTACGCTTCCGCCCTTCCGGGACCTTTCTACCCTGCCGGATAAAAGCTCCTGGGCCGCGGGCCGTCAGGGAGAGCAAAATCGGGCGCCCCGCCATATCACCTCCATCAACCTCGTTCCCGAAGAACTGGAGGCCCTGGTATTCGAGCGCTTCAAACGGTACGAGCGCGTAGAGGCGGAGGAATGCCGCTTTGAGAGCCTTTACTGCGATGACGCGGAGCTGGTGGTGGCCGCGTACGGAACCGCCTCCCGGGTGTGCCGGGGAGCGGTGGAAAAGGCCCGGTCCGAAGGACGCAAGGTGGGGCTTTTCCGCCCCGTAAGCCTGTGGCCCTTTCCCTCGGAGGCCTTGAGGGCCGCCTGTTCCGGCTCTCGGCGGGTTCTTTCGGTGGAGATGAGCATGGGACAGATGATCGAAGACTTGAGGCTCGCCCTTCGGGACCGGCTTCCGGTGGAGCTCCTTCCCCATTCAGGGGGCGTGGTTCCGACGGAGGAAGAGGTATACGAGAGGATCGTGAGCATGCTCGGAGGTGATAAATGAAGCTCGTGGCGGGACATCCGGATTCCCTGGTTTCGGTCCAAACCAAATACTGCGCGGGCTGCGGCCACGGGACCATCCATCGGCTCATCTGCGAGATTATCGACGAGATGGGCTGGAAAACCCGGTCCATCGTGACCAACCCCGTGGGCTGCGCCATTTGGGCAGACCTCTACTTCGACTTTGACTCGGTACAGCCCGCCCACGGCAGGACCCCCGCGGCGGCCACGGGCATCAAGCGCATGCTCCCGGACCATCTGGTCATCTGCTACCAGGGCGACGGGGACCTTGCCGCCATCGGTACGGCGGAGATCATCCATGCCGCTAACCGGGGGGAAAAGTTTACGGTCATCTTCGTGAACAACGCCATTTACGGCATGACCGGCGGGCAAATGGCCCCCACTACCCTGGTGGGCCAGAAGGCCGCCACCGCCCCCGCGGGCCGGGACCCGGTCGCCGCGGGCATGGGCTATCCCATTCGGGTTCTCGAGATGCTCGCGACCCTGGGGGGAACCCGTTACCTCGCCCGGGGGGCGGTGAACACCCCCTCCAATGTCCAAAAAACCAAGCAATACATTAAGAAGGCCTTCACCGCCCAGATGGAGGGCGTAGGCTTTACCATGGTGGAAATTCTTTCCCAGTGCCCCACGAACTGGGGCATGGATCCCGTGGACTCCGCCAAGTGGATCACCGACGCCATGGTTCCCGTATTCCCCCTGGGGGAGATAAAGAACGAGTTGGGGTCCCCGGCGGACGGGACCGGGAGGGCCTGAGAATGACGGAAAAAACCATTTTCGCCGGTTTCGGCGGCCAGGGGGTCATTTCCCTGGGGCAAATCTGGGTCTCTTGCGGCATGAAAGAGGGCCGAAGGGTGAGCTTTTTCCCCTTTTACGGCGCCGAAAAACGGGGCGGAATTGCCAGGGCGAGCTGCGTGGTGTCGGATTCCGAGATCGCGAGCCCCATCGTGTCCCAGGCTGACTCGGCGGTGGTGATGAACCGGGACAGTCTCGAGCCCTGCGCCGCGGCCCTGAAGGAAGGGGCCCTGATGATCGTCAACAGCTCCCTCCTTCCCCTCTCGGAGATACCCAAGGCCGTGGCCGAACGCTTTACGATAGTTCCCGTGGCGGCCACGGAAATCGCGGACCGGATGGGCAATGCCCGCATTGCCAATATGGTCATGCTCGGGGCATTGGCGAAAAAAACCAAGGCCGTGGCGCTTACCCGGCTCGAAGAGGCACTGCAGGCCTTTTTTCCCGGCGCCAAAAGCCGTTTCATTCCCCTCAACGTGGAGGCCGTAAGGGCAGGAATGGATTCATGCTAGCCTAAGAGCCTGCGCATCGGGTATAATCGGGCCCATGCGCATCGTGATCGTGGGCGCGGGTTTGGTGGGAACCGCCATTGCCCGGGAGCTTATAAAGGAAAAACACGACGTCGTGGTGATCGAGCAGAACTCGGAAACCGCCCGGCTCGTGGACAACGAGCTGGACTGCCTCATCATCAACGACGACGGCAGCCGGCCCGAAACCCTCCGCACTGCCAGGATCGACACCGCGGACTGGTTTATTTCCCTCACGGGATCCGATTCCGTGAATATCGTCGCCTGCGGCCTGGTGTCCGCCGAGTCGTCATCCACCAAAACCATCGCCCGGGTGGAAACCCCCTTCTATACGGCCCTTTCCCGGGCCCAACGGGAAACCTTCGGCATCTGGTATCTCGTAAACCCCGCCATGGAAGCGGCAAGGCAGATCGTCAGGACCATTGCCCAAGGCTTTGCGGGGGCGGTTTACCCCCTTCATGAGGGTGCGCTCCAATTGAGGACCGTTCCCGCCACGGAACTTCCGGGGTTTCCGGGGCATACCCTCGGGGAACTCAGGCAGAGTACCCTCAGGCATTTTCTCGTCGCAGCCGTGGTTCGAGGCGAAACCATCATCGTTCCCAAGGGGGACTGCCGCATCGAGAGGGATGACCGGCTCTACGTGCTGGGCCAGCCTGAGTCCCTGGACGCCCTGCTCGGCAAGGTACACGGCCTGGACGACGCCATACGCCGGGTAATCATTCTCGGGGCAACGCGGGTTTCCGAACGGGTTATCGAGTATCTCGATTCCAGCGAAGCCGTGTCGGGCGCCCGAAGGGGAAGGGCCGTACGCCTCTTCCGGAAGAGACCGGACATCACCCTCATAGACAATTCCTCCGAGGCCTGCAAGCGGATGGCCCGGGAGTACCAGAAGGTGACCGTGGTAAACGCGGATTCCTCCGAGCCCGGGGTACTCGAATCCGCCGGGGTGGACCGTTCGGACCTTTACGTGGCGGCCACCGGTTCCCAGTCGAAGAACTTCATCAGCGCCCAGCTCGCGAAGGTTCTCGGGGCGAAAAAGGTGATTGCCCTGGCCGAGAACGAGCGTCTCTTCGCCCTCCAGCACCGGCTCGACCTGGACGCGGTCATTTGCGCGAACGACGCCGTGGCCGCGGCGGTACTGGAGATCGTGCGCAAGGCCCACATGAGGACGATTTTCAGTTTTTACGAGGACGAGGTCGAGATTGTGGAGCTGTGCGTGGATTCCTCCTCTCCCGTGGCCGGGATGCCCTTGCGCTCCTTGGTCCTTCCCGCGGAGGTACTGATCGCCTTCATCATCCAGGGGGGCAGTCTCATCGTCCCGACGGGGGATACTGCCCTCGCCGGAGGGGACGAAATCGGTTTGGTGACCCGAAAAAAACACATCGCCGCGTTGGAATCCATCTTCGGGGGTCCGGATGAACGGTAAGGGCTCCGAGGTCCGATCCCTCTTCCGGGCCGTAGCGGTGCTTTTGTCGGTACTGTCGGTCTTCATCCTCGCCTGCCTCGCAGCGGGGTTGGCCCTGGGCGAGGGGCTCGCCGCGGTTCGCGCCTTCGCGATTCCCGCAGCGGCGGGGCTTTTGCTCTTCGCCCTCTCCTTTTTGGCGGCCTCCGACAGGGTGATCCTTTCCTCCCGGTTCGGTTACCTTTTCGTCGTGCTTTCCTGGCTCTCCGCTGCGGCGCTCGGAGCCCTTCCCTTTGTCCTTTCCGGCTGGATTCCCTCGTTTGCGGACGCGCTTTTTGAGTCGATGTCGGGCTTTACCACCACCGGGGCGACCATTCTCACGGATATCGAGGCCCTTCCCCGGTCTCTCCTCCTGTGGAGGGCCACGACCCACTGGCTCGGGGGGATGGGAATAGTGGTGCTTACCGTGGCGGTTTTCCCCCTCTTGGGAATTTCGGGGCGGGCCCTCATGGAAGCAGAGGCCCCGGGTCCCCAGGTGGACAAGTTCACCCCCCGGCTGTCCCAAACGGCCTCGATTTTATGGCTCGTGTACCTTGGCCTCACGATGATCCTTGTTATCCTGCTTCTTTTCGGGGGCATGGGCTTCGTGGACGCGGTGACCCATGCCTTCGCGACCATGGCCACCGGGGGATTCTCTACCCGAAACCTCTCGGTGGGGGCCTTCGGCTCCGCCTATGTCGATTGGGTCCTGACGATTTTCATGGTGCTGGCGGGTTCCAACTTCGCCCTCCACTGGAAACTGCTTCACGGAGACGGGAAGTCCTTATTGCGGGATTCCGAGTGGAAGGCCTACGTCTCGATCTTTGCCCTCTCTTCCCTGTTCGTGGCGTTCAATCTACTCTCCAGCGGAACCTACGGGGATTTTTCCCAGGCCTTGCGATACGCCTCCTTTCAGGCGGCCTCGATACTGACCACCACGGGTTTCGGGACCGCGGACTTCCTGCAGTGGCCCTCTTTCGCCCAAGGGGTTCTTTTCGCCCTCATGTTCGTCGGGGGCTGCGCCGGATCCACCGGCGGCGGCATCAAGGTCGGCCGTATCGTCACCCTCATCAAGATGGGATTCGCGGAGATGCGGTACATGGTTAATCCCCGGGGGGTCTACGGAATCTTCATGAACCGCCAATACATGAAAAAGAATATCGTATACAACATCGCCGCCATGGTGTGGCTGTACCTCTGCACGGTTTTCGTCTCCACCCTGGTCGTCGCCTGGGGGGGCTTCGACATCATGACGAGCCTTACCGCCTCCCTGGCCATATTGGGGAATATCGGCCCGGGCTTTTCCCTGGTAGGCCCTGCCTTCAATTACGCCTTTTTCCCCGACTGGATCAAGCTGTGGCTCTTTCTCATGATGCTCGTCGGCCGTTTGGAGGTCTTTACGGTCCTTGTAATATTTACAAAAGCCTTCTGGAAGCGCTGAGAGCCATCGTGACGGACACTGCCGACCCCCAAAAAACTGCCAGGGCCCCGAAATTGCCCTTTGCCGATCCGGACTTCCGGCGTCTCGCCGGGAAAACCGCCCGCCGGATTGCCCTCGCGTCGTGCGCCCTTATCATGTGGCTGCACCTCGTCTTTTTCACCCTCACCATGCCCCTGGTGCTCTTTTGCAAATGGTTTGATCCCCCCTTCACGGGAATCATGCTGTATCGGTCCGTCGTATGGCGATGGGATCACGAGCCCCTCCGCTTCGTGCCCCTGGAGAAAATTCCGGCCCGCTTTCGGAACATGGCCGTGAAGGTAGAGGACGGTTCCTTCATGACCCATCGGGGAATTCTCCTGCCGGCCCTCAAAAACGCATGGATCCTCAACAAGGACTTGGGAAAGCCCGTTTACGGGGGCAGTACCATTACCATGCAGACCGCCCGAACCCTCTTCCTGAACCCCGAGAAGAGCTACGCGAGAAAATACCTGGAAATGATTTTGGCCCTTGAAATGGAATGGGTGATGGGGAAGGAGCGGATTCTCGAGCTCTACCTCAACTATGCCGAGTGGGGGAAGGGCGTGTACGGGATGCAGGGAGCCGCCTGGCACTATTGGAAGCTTCCCCTTTCCAAGCTCTCCACGGACCGGGCGGTGAGGCTCGTGACCCTGCTGTCCTCGCCGATCAAGTATAACCCCGAGACCATACAGAAAAACGCCATTCTCCGTACCCGCTACGCCTACCTCGTGAAGCGGTTCGAGTAGGGCCGCCTTAGCCCTGAAGGCTCAGCTTTTTTACCTGTTCTATGTTTTTCCGGCCCGATGCGGTCACGGTCTCGCTGGAGGATCTGATACCCTCCGCCGCCGTTCCCAGCTCGATGACCAGGGCCTTAAGGCGTTCCGTAAATACCGCGATGTGGGTAAAGGCCTGACGCTGGGTTTCCACCGCCTGCACCACGCCCCTGACCGTCTCGGTCCCTTCCGCGGTGGTGACGACCAGGTCCTTCACCTGTTTCACCATCTCCGCGGCGCCCACGTGCATCTCCCCGATACCCTGGAGAATCTCGTCGATGGCACCCACGAGAGTGCCCGTCTCCTGGGCGTTCTTCTCGGCAAAATCGGTAAACTCGTCCATGAGCCTGCCCGTATCCGAGACGGTTCGGCCGTTTTCCTTCAGGAGGTCCGCGATGGTCAGGGCGTTTCGCTGGGTTTCTTCCGAAAGCTTGCGGATTTCCTGGGCAACCACCGCGAAACCCTTTCCCGCCGAGCCTGCCCGGGCCGCCTCAATGGAAGCGTTCATCGAGAGCAGGGCGGTGCGGCTCGCGATGTCCTGTACCGTGGCGACGAAGCCACCGATGCCGTCGGAAGAACGCTCCACGGAGAGCATCCCCTCCCGGACCCTGCCCACGAGCTCCCTTTGCCTTCTCGTTCCCTGCACGATTTCGTCCAGCGCCGCGCGGCGCTTGGTGGCGATGGAGCTAATGCTGTCGATGTTGGACGAGATCTCGGTAATCGTGGCGGAGGTCTCCGTGATCACCTCGCTTTGCCCCGCGAGTTTACGCTCCATCGTCTTAGCGTCCTTAAGCATGGTCTCGCTGGAGGCGTCAAACCGGACGGTTTCGGAGGAAAGGTCCCGGGATCCGGTTTCCAGCTCCCCCTGAATGCGGGCAAGCTGGACCGACGCCTGCCGCACTTCTTCCGCCGCGGCGAGCAGCCGGTCCCCGATGGCCATTCCCTCCCGGGCTCCGTCTATCATCTGCTTGAGGTCGCTCAGGGAGCGCTTCGCGAAGGCGGTCTCTTTCTCCGCCGTGCCGAGCAGGTCCCGGGAAAGGTTGTGCAGTACCACGAGGATGAGGTTTTCCAGGGTGATTCCCCCGATTCCCGCCCCGAAGACGGCCCCGGAAAGCCTCGGCTCCGCCAGAAGGACCGGATGGTAGAGGGTGAGAAAGAAGGCGATCCAGGCCGACAGGATCGTGACGAAGTAGATCCAGATCTGGCGGCGGGAAAGGGCGATGATCGTATTGCACACGGCCACCACCGAGACGAAGGCGAAGGGCCGGTAGGCTTCGTAGGGAGAGCCCCCGTAGGGCATGAAAAATACCACCGATGCGCTCGCGGCGGTCAGGGAAAGGCTCATGAGGTCAACCGCGTTTTGGAGCCGCCCCGCGCGGAGCAGGATCAGGGCGACGGCAAGGAGAAGGGCCAGGGCGGAAATGATGAAGAAGAAGGGGTTAAACCCGCTGGAAAGCCAGGTAATGAAGGGCAGGGCCGAAAAGGCCGCCAGGCAGGATATGTTCGTAACGAGTATATAGGGCAGCTGCTTTAGGACTCGGTACGAGATGCCCGCGAGTCGTTCCTGGGGGATGAAGAGGCTTGTGAAGGATCGTGCCATGGGGTAACTCCTGTGCTGCGGGATTAACGAAGCTTCTCTGCGAATTCGAGAGACCAGCGGCGAATGACTTCGGGATCGAAGAGGTTTAAGGGGGCGTCTTTGGATATTCCGAAGATAAAACGCATGGGCGAGGGCAGGGAGGCGTCGATGCGCCCCGGGAAGACCCCGGTCATTACCGGGGCAACCAGCTTGGATACCGCGGAGAAAGCGCCCTCTATGGCTTTTTTCCAGAAGCCGCTGCCGGTAAAATAGATGTACGACATGCAGTAAAAGCCCACGGTCCGGCGCTGCAGGTCTGCCTTGTAGGTTCCCACGAAGGCTGCCGCCTCAGGCACCCAGCGCATCCCGTTGATGGGCGCCCCGATAACGACGGCGTCGAAGCCTTCTAGGGAGCTGACCGCCGCGAGGGGCTTTACCTCCGCATCCCACCCCTGTTCCCTGAGGGTTTGGGCCATGAGAGCCGCCGCTTCGAGGGTCGAGTTGAATCTCGTAAAATAGGCAATTAGGATCTTTTTCATGGGTTTTTCCTATCTTTGAGTATACCACCCCCGTGAGGTATGGTACAGTTAAAACCATGCTTCTTTCTCTGAAGAACCGCCTCATCCTCGTGAGGGATCCTGTAACGGGAGAGACTCAACAGCTTGCCCTCGCCATAGAGCCCGACGGCACCTTGGTGGTGACCGACGCGGACAATGAGCTGCCCAATTTTGAGCGGAGGGTTCTACTGACCTCCTTCCCGACCGACGAGGCCTTATGCGGGGCCGTTTCCGAGGCCCTCGGCTCCCCCCGGGAAATTATCGGCGCCCTGGACGGAACCATCCATCTGGACGACTCGGTTCTCGCGGGCCTGCGCAAGATGCCGGTAGACATCTTCGACGACATTTACCTCGCGGAGGTTAAGGAACGGGCCCTCATCCTGTGCGTGGACATGAGGAATTTTTCGGCCTTTTTGTGCAGCCACCCGGAGTCAACGGTCTTCGGCCTGATAAAGGACTTCACCTCCAACTTTCTGTCCTGCGTAAACCAGTTCGGTTGGGGGTGTTCCTATTACAAGCTCATGGGCGACGGCGCCCTGGTCATTTGGGACGATACCAATGCCCAAACCGTCGGCGAGGCCCTGGAGGTGTTCGACACCTTTAGCGACTTCACCGTGGAGGATCTTTTCCGTCCCTACGGTACCATCGGCCTCGCGGGGGCCCTGGTGTGCGAGAAGGTATTCAAGTACGAGATATCCGCCGAGGCCTCCCAGCTGAAATACAGGGATTACGTGGGCTACGGCATAAACCTCGCCTGCAGGCTTCAGGGACTTTCCCGGGCGGATGAGCTCATCGTCAATAAAAGCTTGAGCGAAACGGGGCTTCTCCCCACCGAAGCCCGATGCGACGAGCATATCGTAAGCGAGCTCAGGCGCCTAAAGGGTCTGAGAGACCCCGATGCCAACGAGGCTTACTTTTACCGCCGGCGCTGAGTTGATTCCCCCTATTTTCCGTCCCAACAGGGATCGTCCGGGCCGTCAAGTCTCGTGCTTTCCGGGCTGAAGGGCCGCTCGCACACCGGCAGCTTCCCTCCCGGGGCATCCCCCTCAACCGCTTCCGTTTCTACCGCCGCTTCATCTTTTACTGACGCCGTGTCGGCGTTCCAGCAGGAACCGCGGGATTCCCTTACGCATTCTTTTTCCTTGCCTAAATCCGCGCAGTGATAGCAAATCTCGTTTTCGAGCCGTTCCCCGACAGCCCAGGAGGCTATGTTGAGGAGGGTTGTCCGGGCAATTTGCGAAAGGGCCTCCTCCGTGAGGAAGGCCTGATGGGCCGTGAGAATCACGTTGGGGAGCTGTATAAGCCGGGCCAATAGGTCGTCCCTGATGGGTGCCAGGGACCAGTCCTCGAAGAAATACTGCTCCTCTTCCTCATACACATCCAGGGCGGCGCCCCGGATCCTCCCCGCCTTGAGGGCTTCCACCAGGGCCCGGGTGTCGATAAGGGCGCCCCGCCCGGTATTGATTACGATTGCTTCCCGCTTCATGAGGGCTATGCTCTTTTCGTCGATCATGTAGCGGTTATCCGGCGTCAGCGGGCAGTGGAGGCTGATCACGTCGGCGTTTCTGTAGAGGCTGTCCCGGTCTGTGTATACCGCGCCGATCGACTGGGCAAAGGCATCGTCCGGATAGGGATCGTTGAGGAGAATCTTCATTCCGTAGCCCCTCAGGATCGTGGCGAGGATCTTTCCAATCTTCCCCGTTCCGACGATTCCCGCAGTCTGACCGTGGAGGTCCCGCCCTACGAGGCCCGAAAGCGCGAAATTTCCGTCCCTGACGCGGTTGTAGGCGAGGTGAACCTTTCTGTTCAGGGTTTGCAACAGAGCGGCGGCGTGTTCGGCCACCGCATGGGGCGAGTATGCCGGTACCCTAAGGACATGGATTTTCCCCCATACCGCCTCCAAGTCCACGTTGTTGTACCCAGCGGACCTCAGGGCGACGAGGGTAATTCCCTGGGCTTCCAGCTGGGCCGCCACCTCCCGGTCGATACGGTCATTCACGAAGGCGCATACGGCGTTATGGTTTTTCGCGAGGGCCGCGGTGGCGGAGCTTAGCTTTACCTCGTAATAGTCGATCTCGAAGCTCAGAGCCGCGAAGGGCGGCTCGGAAAATACCGGGTCCTTCAAGGCCTTTTCGAACCAGACTCGGTCATATGGTTTCGCGTCAAAGAGGGCGACGCGCAGCGTTTTATTCATGGTAACCTCCCGAATGCGCAGTTAGCTTTCACAAAATATACGGTTAATTGTTATATAGTGTAAACAAAAAAAGCCTTTCGGGGGGAGGTATAAAAAAAAGAAGGGGGCAAAAAAAACCGGCCATCCTTTTGGACGGCCGGCCTGGGCAATACTGGGATCGAACCAGTGACCCCTACCATGTCAAGGTAATACTCTAACCAGCTGAGCTAATTGCCCGTAGGGTTCTCTTGAACCGCAGCCTCGCGGCTGCCTGAGTAAAATAATACACTTTTTGATTTGCGTCAATACCCGGTATGTATATACTGGATAGTGAAGGCGAGAGCCTTAAAAAAATAAAGGAGCGTTTTATGTGCAATGAACCCAAGTTTTACATCTGCAAGAAGTGCGGAAATATCGTCGGAATGGTACATGCCTCGGGGGTTCCCCTGGTGTGCTGCGGGGAGGAAATGTCTGCCCTGGTGCCGAATACCGTAGATGCCGCGAAGGAAAAGCACGTTCCCGTGGTGACCGTTTCCGGATCCTCCGTAACGGTAAAGGTAGGCTCGGTAGACCATCCCATGCTTCCCGAGCATTCCATACAGTGGATCTATCTCGAAACCGAAAAGGGAGGGCAGAGGAAATGCCTTTCCCCGGGGGACAAACCCGAGGCCGTCTTTGCCCTGGCCGCGGGAGACAAGGCTATTGCCGCCTACGAGTACTGCAACCTTCACGGTTTGTGGAAGGCTACGGTCTGAAAAAAAACGCGGGGGACGTATTGACACTTTACGTCCCTTTTGGTAGATTCACTCCTGTCAGCGAGACCCTTGGGTAACGCTGACGGTTCGCGGCGATGGTGGAATTGGTAGACACGCTAGCTTGAGGTGCTAGTGGGGCGACCCATGGAAGTTCAAGTCTTCTTCGCCGCACGCAACAGTCCCCGGTCTTTGACCGGGGACTTTTTTTTGCCCCCTCTCGAATCCTGCGAACCGGAGGCCCTGACAGTCAACCGCCTTTTCGTGTACTGTTACCCCGAATCCTCAAGGAAGTAAGGGAAAGTATGGACACCGTTATCATGTACGCCGCTGTGGCGGCCCTTTTCGTTCTATCCTGGGCGCGGGACCGGGAGAAGACCCTGCAAGCCCTTCGCAAGGGATTGAAGTCCCTGGAAGCCCTGTTGCCCCAGCTTATCGCGGTGCTCGTTATCATCTCGGTAGGTCTTGCCCTCTTTGACGCCGAGGCGATTACCTCTTACCTCGGCCCTTCCACGGGATTGGCCGGTGTGCTGGCCGCCGCCGTGCTCGGTTCCGTAACCCTCATTCCGGGTTTCGTCGCCTTCCCCTTGGCGGGGCAACTCCTGTCAAACGGGGCGGGGGTGCTTCAGATCGCGACCTTCGTCTCCACCCTCATGATGGTAGGGGTAGTCACTCTTCCGGTGGAAATGAGCTACTTCGGAAGGCGCACCGCTATAACCCGCAACCTCGCGGCCCTGGCCTTTTCTTTCGCCGCCGCCCTTTTCGTTTCATGGGTTCACGCATGGTAAATATGCGTACGGCCCTCCGCCGCTACCGGACCGCCCTCGTTTCGGTGACCGCCTTTGCACTTCTCCTGGCCGTTCGGCCGGATATGGCGCCCAAGGCCGGCGCCTCAATGTTCGCCCAAATAAAGACCATGTTCCTGGTGCTGCCCCCGATCTTTCTCGTGCTGGGCCTCCTGGACGCCTGGGTTCCGCGACAGGCCATGGTGCGCCTCATGGGGGAGGGATCGGGCATACGGGGTACTCTTCTCGCCTTCGCCATGGGTTCCGCGGCTGCGGGGCCGCTCTACGGGGCCTTTCCCGGGGCTTCGATGCTGATGAAAAAGGGCGCTTCCTTTTTTAACGTTCTCGTTTTTCTCGGGGCGTGGTCGACGACGAAGGTTCCCATGTTTTTATTTGAGGCCCAGTCTTTGGGCTGGCGCTTTGCCCTTTCCCGGCTGGGGGTAGACGTACTGGGCATCCTTTTTATGTCCGCCCTGATATCGAGGTCCGTGCCCAAGGCGGAGCGTGAAAGGATTTACCGGGAGGCGGAGCTTCGGGAATAAGGGCCCGCGTTAAAGCCCCCGGCTATCATTGCCCTTTCGGTTCCCTGAACCTGGGGAGCAGCCGCCGAAGGATAGCGTAGAGCTCCTTCGCGTCCTCCTCGCCGATGGGAACGCAGCGCATGAGTTTTTCCGGCACCGCCAGCGCCTCGTCGCGGAGGGCCAAGCCCCGCGGCGTGAGGGTCACTATCACGCTCCGCTCGTCCCGGGGATCCCGGGATCGGGAAAGATGCCCCTGGGCTTCCATTTTTTTAAGGAGGGGGGTGAGGGTTCCCGAGTCGAGATAGAGCCGTTCCCCCAACCGCTTAACGTTTATCTGCCCCTCTTCCCAGAGCACCATGAGCACAATGTATTGGGTATAGGTGATGCCCAGTTCGTCGAGGAAGGGCGTGTACAGCCGGATCACCTCCTTCGCCGCGGCGTAGAGGGGGAAGCATAGCTGATTGTCGAGTTTTAGTATGTCATAGGAATCCATTGGTCCGCCTTTGTAAGGTATACAATTTAATATCATGCCATTGCATTGTTTAAGTCAATATACTCTTGACTATTCATAAAAAGATTGCATAAAATATAATAGCAAACAATAAACATGGGAGGCTCAAATGACTTTATTTGACTTTACGGTAAAGGGGAGAAAAGGGGAGTCCGTGAACCTCAGCGATTATGCGGGGAAGACAGTCCTGGTGGTGAATACCGCCACGGGATGCGGTTTGACCCCCCAGTACCCTGGGCTCCAAAGGCTCTATGAGACCTATCGGGAGGGGGGATTCGAGATCCTGGATTTTCCCTGCAACCAGTTCGCCGACCAGGCTCCCGGGAGCGCCGAGGAGATTCATGCGTTCTGTACGGGCCGTTTCGGGATTACCTTCCCGCAGTTCGCCAAGATTGACGTGAACGGAGCTAACGAAGACCCCCTTTACCGCTGGCTGAAAAGACAAAAGGGAGGTTTTTTCGGCAGCCGCATCAAATGGAACTTCACCAAGTTTTTGGTCGATCCCGCGGGCCGGGTGGTCGCACGGTTTGCCCCCACGGACACCCCGGAAAAAATAGAGTCCGCGGTTGCCAAACTGGTGGGAAGGTCAGCCTAGTTCCAAAAGGCCCCGAGGCGCTCCCAAAAATCGGGAAAGGATTTTGCCACGCAGCCGGGATGGAGCACGTCGATGCCCCCTACGGCTAGCCCGGCTATGGCGAAGCTCATGGCGATGCGGTGATCGTTCCATGGATCGATGACGGCGCCCCCGGGAGCGTCGGGATTTCCCTCAATGACGAGATCCTCGTCGTAGCTGGAGGAAATGCCCATCTTGGCGAGCTCCGTCTTGAGAGCCTCGAGCCGGTTGCATTCCTTGTAGCGAAGCCTTCCCACGTTGGTGAGGACGCTGCGGCCCCGGGCGAAGGCGCAGGCAATCGCCAGGGGAGGTACCAGGTCGGGCACGTCTCCCATGTCCTGCTCTATGGGAGAAAGCCGCGCCCCGGTCACCACGAGGACGTCCCCGTCCCAGCGGACGGAGGCTCCCATGCGGGAGATGAAGTCGGCAAAGAGTCGGTCCCCCTGCCTTGATTCCCTGTTAAGCCCAGAAATGCGCACGGTAGAGCCGGTAATGGCCCCGGCCAGTATGAAGAAGGAAGCGCTGGACCAGTCTCCCTCGACGACGATATCCGCCGAGCGGTAGGTTTGTCCCCCGGGAATAAGTACCTCCCGGTAGTCCCGGTTCTCCGCCCGGGCCCCGAAGAGCCCCATCATCTCCAGGGTAATGTCGAAGTAGGGGCGTTCGGAAAGCTCGTCCGCGCAAAGGAGCTTCACGTCATGCAGGGCTAAAGGCGAGGATAGGGCAAGGGAAGAGAAATACTGGGAGGTTTTTTTGCCGGATACCCGGGCAGTCCCACCGGGTATGGAAGGGCTCTTTACGACGAGGGGAGGAAAGCCTTCCTTTTTGGCGTACTCCACCTCGCAACCAAGCTGTCTCAATCCGTCCACCAGGTCCGCGACGGGCCTGGCAAGCAGTCCCGCGGACCCCGTAAGGGTTATTTCGCCGGGAACCAGGGAAGCCACGGCGGCGAGGGTGTTCATGGCCACTCCGGATTCGCCAAGATCGAGTTCCCGGTAGAGGGGGGTAAACTCCCCGCCCGTGCCCTTGATCGTCAGCTCCTCGCCGGTTTGGCCGATGACGACGCCCAGGCGGCGCAATGCGTCGATGAGGTGGAGCTGGTCCTCGCCCAGGAGGGGGTTCCTTACCCGGCTCGTTCCCTCCGCGAGGGACGCCAGGAGGATGGCGCGCAGGGTATGGGCCTTGGCCGGGGGAGCCTTGACGCCGATCGTGGTCTTCTCGATTTTTCGTACGTTCATGTGTTCTTCCTCATAGTATCAAACCATGAATGACCGATTGGCGCAAGAGGTTCGCCCCTCAGGCGCCGCCGAGCTTTCCCCTCCGCGGATTCCGTCATATACTGACGCGGTCAGAAAGGAGAGCCTTTATGAGCGCGTACAACAATGGTCCCTCGCCCATACGGTTTCGGGACTACCGGGAGCTGATCGCCCTGTGGAAGACCGATCCCCATATCCGCCTGAGCGGCGCCGATTCTCCCGGGGGAATCCGGGCCTTCCTAAGGCGCAACCGGGGCTTGAGTCTCAAGTACGCCGAGGACGGCGAGATCGTCGCCGCCCTTTTGTGTGGACACGACGGGAGGCGGGGCTATTTTCACCACCTTTTCGTCAGGCCGGACCGGCGACGCAGGGGCCTCGCGCGGATCCTGGTAGAGCGGTGCCTCTCGGCGCTCAGGGAAAGGGGCATCGAGAAGGCCCACATCTTCGTGCTCCCTTCGAACGAGGGAGGGCAGGCCTTCTGGCGCTCCATGGGGTTCTATATCCGTCCCCCCGAGGACGTTCTCATGTACTCCAAGGATGTGTAGCCGCCCTTTTGCGTGGTAGACTGTTGGAAACGGAGGTGCGCATGAATTCCCACGAGATTGACTATGAAATCATAGGTGACGACCTGCAGATTATCGAGGTAGAGCTGGACCCGGGGGAGACGGTAATCGCCGAGGCCGGGGCCATGAACTATATGGAAGACGGAATAACCTTCGAGGCCCGCTTCGGGGACGGTTCCCGGGCGGGGGACGACTTTTTCGGAAAGCTTCTCGCCGCGGGAAAAAGGGCCATTACGGGGGAATCCCTCTTCCTTACCCACTTCACGAACCGGGGACAGGGAAAGAGGCGGGTCGCCTTCGCGGCGCCCTACCCTGGAAAGATCATTCCCCTGAACCTGAGGGAGCTGGGGGGACGCTTTACCTGCCAGAAGGACGCCTTCCTCTGCGCGGCCCTGGGGACAACCCTGGACATAAGCTTCAGCCGGAGGCTCGGCACGGGCTTTTTTGGCGGCGAGGGCTTTATCCTGGAGACCCTGCAGGGGGACGGGAAGGCCTTCGTCCATGCGGGCGGAACCGTTGTCCGCAAGGAGCTTAGGGGGGAAACCCTCAGGGTCGACACGGGCTGCCTCGTGGGCTTTACTGACGGGATCGACTACGATATCGAGCGGGCGGGAAGCCTGAAGTCCATGGTGTTCGGCGGCGAGGGCCTCTTCCTGGCAACCCTCCGCGGGCACGGCACGGTTTTCCTCCAGAGCCTGCCCTTTTCGAGGCTTGCGGACCGAATCATCGCCCACGCGCCCCGGGTTGCGGGATCCCAAACCGGTGAGGGCTCCCTCCTCGGCGGTCTCGGCCGCATTTTCGAGCAGTAGGCGGCCGACCCTCGACCGACCTGCGCATCCCTCGGCTTGCGGCCGGTCCGCAGGGCTTGCGGCAGGCCCCGCGGCGAGTCCCCGCGCTAGAGCCGGGGGGCCTGAAAGCGGTTGTTCATGAAGGTACAGTCAGTTATCTCGAAGGCCCCGGGGGCGTCGGAAAAGGCCCCCGTTTCGTTGTCATCGAAGCTGCAGCCCTCGAGGGTCAGGTCGCGGCTTTCCGCATCAACAGTGAAGAGTCTCGTGCCCCGGTTTCCCGTGAAGGCGCAGTCTTCCCAGTGTAGTCCGCGGCTTGAACGTATTTCCAGAAGATCGAACTCACCGGTGTCCGAGAAGTTTACGGACGAGAAGATTACCTCTTCGCTGCGGTCGATCATTCCCAGGCCGTAGGTGCAGTCGCGGATCGCGGAGCCGTCCATGGCGAAGCGGCTCGTCCGTTCCAGGCCGATTCCGTAGGTTCCCGATCCGTAGAGGTCGCAGGAACTAACCCGAACCTGGTCGCAGTTCTTGAACCGGAGCACCCCCCCGAGGCAATAGCCGGGCACTGTGTGTCCCAGGGTAATGCCGGACAGGTTGATTTCCGTGCAGGTCTCGAAGGAAAGTACCCACCCGTAGGCGGGCCGGATAACCAGGGTCGCCAGGCCCGCCCCTTCCAGGGTGAGGTTGGAAACGTTTCGGATAACCGGGCAGGGCCCGTCGTATTCGTCTACCCACGAAACGTAGCGGTTCCGTATTTCGTAGCCTTCCGAGAGATCGTAGGTTCCCGGCTCCAGACGTATGATGCGGTCGCTGCCGATGGCCTCGATCAGTCCGCGGAGGTCGCGCACGGTGACTGCCCGTCTGTCCAGGCCCGCGATGGCATCGATTTCGGCGGAGGGAACCCTGGCCGACGAGGCAGCGGCGAGGATTCGGGCGGTTTCCACCTCCACTGCCTTCATTCGGAGGCTTCCGGTGGGATCCAGGTAAACCGTGACGATCACCTCGGCGCCCAGCATTTTCCCTATCGCCTGGGCGGATTCGTCGCTCACGTCCCCGGAGAGCTGAAAGCGAAGCTCTTCCCTGACCGCGTCCAGGTCCTTTCGCTCGAGGACGACCAGGCCGCCCCCGTTCAGGAGCGCCCGGGAGGTTTCGTCGGTAAGGTAGTCCGCTAGATTGGGGGAATCGGTTTTGCCCGGCACCACCGCGATCCGATGCCCTTTCCTCAGGGCCGGGGCGACGGCCGCCGCGGCACGGCTTACCGCCCCGTCAAGGGTTGGCGAATCCGCTTCCAGGGGAAAGAGGGCAAGCGCCGCGAGGGAGGCTGCCGCCAGGAGAACCCGGGCCGCCCGGGGCATTGGTCGATTAAACATAGGTCATTGTCCCGGCAGATGGGGGCGTATGTCAATGAAAAACGCCTCGGCTCCCGCAATCCGCCGGCCTTAGCGTATCCGCGCCGCTGCGCGCTTGAGGCCCTGCCGAAGGGCCCCGGGACGGAAGGGGTGGAGGAGCTGCGCGAGGCGCATCTTGTCGAACCGGGCGAAACGGGCTACCCCCAAGAGCTTGTCCACAATCCTGCGAATCTCCGCCGCCGTGTCCGGAATGTCCCGCGCGGTCCGGTGAAGGGCCGCTTCCGAGTAGGCCGCCACGTGCTGGACCACCGCCTCCAGGAGAAAGTCGTCGAAGGGCACCTCCACCACGGCGGAAGGCACTTCCACTACCGTGCCTGCTTTCTCGTAGCCGAGCCCCTGAACCCCCCGGGCGAAGGCGGCAATGGCCTCCGCCTCGAGTTTGTTCGGCCGTATGGAGGGCAGATAGAGGGAGGGGATCCTCTGGTCGAGGTTGGCTTCTACCCAGGTTAAGGGGGCTATGTCCAGGGGATTGTCGTAGGCCGTAAGGCTTCCCGGAAAGCTTCGCTCCAGGGCCCTGGCAAAGGCACCGTTCCCTGCGGTGGGCCCCGCGAGGGCATGAATCGAGAAACGGACCCGGGAACCGAGCCCTTCCGCCTCCAGGGCCTCCTTCAGGTAGAGGGCGAAAACCCCTGCCATGAGGCCCCCGAGGCTGTGGCCGGTGACCGCGAGGCTGAGGGTTTTCCCCTTGTCCGCGCGAAGCCCGTCCAGGAGCCATCCGAGCAGGGTCTGCCCCCGCCACCGGAGATCCGCGTGAATTTCCAGGGCCGTGTCCGCGGCCATGGAGATCCATGCGTCCCTATGGGGGCTGGAGGGGCTCCTGCGGGTCCATGGAACGAGGCCGTTAACCGAGAGATCCTGGAAGATCCAGCTTGAGACGGAACCGGGATTCGTTCCCCGGATTACCAGGGTCATCCCGAGCTCCTTCCCGTCCGAGGGTTCCCTCACCAGGTACATGAGGCTGTCCGTCAGGATAATGCCCCGTTTGCGGTAGGCAACCGGCCCCCAGGGAACGTCGGAAAAGCCAAGCTCCCCCCGGGCCGTCTCCAGGGCCTTCGAGACCTCCCTTTCTACCCTCGCGGGACTGGGGCTCCAGCAGCCCGCATAGGCCAGGTAGGACAGGAGGGTCATTCGTTCGGCGACGGTAAGGGGGTTTTGTGTCATGGTGTTGCCCACTCCGCGAGGGCTTGGGCGACCTCGGAGGGCCGCTCTTGATGGGGAAGGTGCCCCGTATCGGGCATCTCGCGCCAGGTTACGTCGGAGCCAGCCTCCCCGAGGGCCTCCTTGAGGGCAGAACTGCCCCGGAGAGAGAGAATACGGTCCGCGGCGCCCCAAAGCGCGAAGAACCGGCATCCCAGATCGGCCTGGGTTTTCAGGAGGCGCCTGAAAGCGGGCCTTCCCGCGAGGGCCGTAAGGAGATAGCTCCTAAAGGACTGGTAGTAGGCCCTCATTTGGGACTCGCTCCCCACCCGGGCCATTACTCGCTTACGCAGGAAATCGCGGTCCTCCAGGGGAAGGGCCTCAAGATTCCAGTAATAGGGCGAGAGGGAGCGGAAGGCCGCTTCGGGGTCTTCCCGGTAGGCGCGGTACCTGCGCTCTCCCAGGCCCGGAAGGAAGGCGAGAAAAAGGCGGGGATCGATTTTTTCCGCCGTCGGCAAGCCCCCGTCGAGAAAGGCCAGGCCCGACACCTCGTTACCTACCTGCGCGCACGCGAGTTCGCACACCGCGGCTCCCAAAGAGCTTCCGGCTAGGAATATCTTCCGCTGGCCTCCGTCTGTGGCCCGGACAAAGCGTATTACCGAGGCCAAAGCCTCTGCATGGGTTTTCATGGATACCCTTCCCGCCGCGGGGGAACGGCCAAACCCGGGCAGGTCCGGTGCCGCCGCCCTGAAGCCCTTCGCCGAGAGGAGGGGAAGGAGGGAACGCCAGGAATCCGCCTCGTCCCCGAGGCCGTGTACCAGAATGAAGACAGGGTTTTCCTCCTCCAGTCCCCGTTCCGCTGCGCAGGGACGGGTGTCGTAGAGGAAAAGCGGCTCTCCCCCGGGCCCTTCGCACCAACGGCCGAAGGGGGCCAGGGACGGTACCGGGGGCATAGGGAGGGGGGATCGGGGCAGCAGGAATTCGATTTGGTCCAAGTCGTTGCCGCCGAGTCCCCGGCAGCGGTACTCCCTGTAGGGAAGGCCCCCTTCCTTGCGGGCGACGGCGCAGCTTGCCAGGTTCCTGCGGTCCGCGGGATACCGGTAGAACCGGGCCGGGAGCCGGCTCCGCGCCCACTGAAGGAGACAGCCCGCCGCCTCGGAACCGAGGCCCCGTCCCCAAGCCTCCCTTCGGAGCCACAACCCGACTTCGGGAAGGGGAGAATCGATTGCGTGGAGCCCGAGGCAACCCAGGAATGATCCGTCCTCCCGGGACCGGAGGGCGAACTGAAGTCCCCTTCCGGATCGCCGGTCCTCATCGGCCTCCGCGATGAATGAGTCGGTTTCGCTTATGTCCCTGGCCGGGGCGGGGTACATGTAGCGGGCAACCTCCGGGGTAAAGGAGGCGAAAACCTCCTCCCGGTGGGCTTTCGAGAGGGGTTCCAAAATGAGTCGGGGCGAAAAGAGGGTGAGGGTTGCCGCTTCGGCGGGGGAAAAACGCCCGGGTTCCCGGTTCAGGGCCATGCGCCTGAGCGTCTGGAGCACCCGAATCTCCCTAAGGAGCCAGGCGGGATTCGGTACGGAGCTGTCCGACTGTATGGCGCGGTTGGCCCTGAGGGCTTCCCCGGGGTTTACGAAGGAGGCCTCGAAGCCAAGCTCCCGTTCGTAGTCGTCCAGATCCGTTTCACCTGCCTCGCCGTCCACCTCGCACAGGTAGTAGAGGGAGCGCATCTCCATAGCCTTGTCCGGCTCCCTGCCGAGGCGCCGCTCATCCGCCGCGATCAGGGGCCCCGTCAGGGAAAGGAGTCTATGTCCCGTTTCCTCCGCTACCTCCCTCGCCAGGGCCTCCTCCGGGGTTTCTCCAGGCTCCAGGCCCCCTCCGGGGAATTTCCAGTCCCCTACCGCCGCGGACCTAACCATGAGAAGCCTTCCTTCCCGGTAAACCACGGCCCTTAGGGCCAGCCGGCGAAAGACTCCCTGGGGGGCGAAATCCTTGGGGCAGGAATCGATGGCGATTCGGATTGTTCCCTCGGGAAGGGGGGGGAAGGATTCCATGGCAGCCTCAGTAGCGGGCCCGTTGGGAGCGAACCGCCAGGGAAAGGGAGAAGTTCACCGTAAAGTAAACCATGAGCAGGGTCGCGAAGAGCATGAATACCTGGGTGCCGTTGGCGAAGGTTCCCATGATGATCATGCCCTTGCCCGTGAGCTCCTCTATGCCGACAGCCCAGAGAAAGGAGGTGTCCTTGATCACGGTTATGAATTGGGACAGCAGCGAGGGAAGCATGTTGCGCAGGGCCTGGGGGAGAATGATCGCCTTCAGGGCGCCTCCCTTGGTGAAGCCCTGGGAATAGGCCGCCTCGTACTGGCCCTTTTTGATCGAATTGAGCCCGCCCCGCACGATCTCGGCAATGACCGCCGAGGTGAACAGGGTCATGGACAGGATTCCCGTGTCTATGGCCTTCATGGGAACCAGGAATCGCATGGCGAGAATTACCAGGAGATTAGGCACGTTGCGGAAGAACTCTATGTACGCCGAGCAGAGCCGCGATACGAGACGGTTGTGGCCGCCCTTTCCCAGCGCGAGGAAGATGCCGAAGACGATGCTGAAGAGGATCGTCATGCACGCGATATACAGGGTGGTCTGAAGCCCCCGAAGCAAAAAGAGGAGATTGACGGGGGTGAATACCTTTGCCAGGGCCTCGGTCATGCGGGGGTCCTCCCGGTCGCGGCGGCGGGAGACTTACGCCCCGGCGCCTTTCGGCTTTCCGCCGACGTGTCCCCGGCGTGAAAAATCTCCTCGAGCCTGCGGGAAAGCCGGGTGAGGGGATAGCAGAGCGAGAAATAAAGGAGCCCCGTGAAAACGTAGGCCGGCCCGTAGTAGAGGTTGCCGCTGGACCAGGAATCCGTATGGTACATGAGGTCGCCTCCGGCGATGATGGCGAGGACCGAGCTGTTCTTGATCAGGTTCACCGCCACGTTCGTGAGGGGCGGCAGCATTACCTTGATGGCCTGGGGCAGGACGATGTGGCTCATGGCCCCGGCGTAGGTGAATCCCTGGGAATAGGCCGCCTCGAGCTGTCCCCGGGGGATGGCCCCGATGCCTGTCCTCACGACCTCCGCGACGTAGGCCCCCGTATAGATCGCAAGGGCCGCGAAGCCGATGATCAGGGTAGGGAGCACGACGCCGATATAGGGCAGGCCGTTATACCAGAAAAAGACCTGGATCACGAGCGGTGTGTTTTGTATGAATTCGACGTACACGCGGTTAACCGTCCGGAGGAAGGCGCTGCGGGACGTCGCGAAGGTGCCGAACACCGCCCCGAGAGCCAGGGCGATAAGGAGGGCCACCGACGACACGATAACCGTCGTCAGCAGCCCCTGTCCGAACACTTTCCAATCGACAAGCAGGGCTTGCCATTTGAAGAGCGCGAACGGACCGGTCATATCACCTCAGGCCCCACTTGTCCAGGAGCGCCTTCAGGGAACCGTCGGCCTTCATCTTGGCGATTACCCCGTTCGCGACGGCGGCGAGGTTTTTGTTCGCGAGCTTGGTGGCCGCCCCGTACTGCTGGGGCGCGAAGCGTTCCTCCAGGATGACCGAGTTGGCGTCCACGTAGCCGGCGAGAATGGCGGCGTCCACCGAGAAGGCGTCGACGCGGCCCGATTCGAGGGCGGTCTTGATCTCGGGATAGCTGGCGTACTCGGAGAACTTGAGGGTAAACCCGCCCTCCGCCGCCGCCGCGTCCAGGGATTTCTTGGTGGTGGCGCTCTGGGCTACGCCGACGGTTTTGCCCGCCAGGTCCTTCAGGAGCCTATATCCCGAATCCTTTTTCACCAGGAGGGCGACGCCGTCGGTGAAGTAGGGATCGGTGAAGTTGTAGCTGAGCTTGCGCTCCTCGGTAATCGTAAAGGTGGCGATGACCATGTCCAGTTCGCCGGAATCGAGGAGGGGGCCGCGGGTTTTCGCGGTTACGCCCTGGAATTCCACCTTCGAGGGATCCCCGAGGATCTCCTTGGCCATGGCCCGGGCTATGTCGATCTCGAGACCCGAGATCTCGCCGGTGGCGGGATCCTTAAGGCCGAACTTGGGTACGTCGACCTTCACCCCTACTTTCAGCACCCCGGCTTTCTTGATGGCGTCGATCTCGGTGGTTCCGTCTTTGGAACCTCCCGCGAAGGAGAGGGTGAGCGCTCCGGCGAGGAGCGCTCCGGTGAGGATGGTGCGGATTCGTTTCATGCGCGTTCTCCTTTAAAAAAACATTTACTTAAAAAATCGATGTTCACGTTGTCCATGCCGGGCCGGCAAACCTCACTTACGGAGTATCTTGCCCAGGAAGGCCTTTGCCCGGGGATGCTCGGGATTCGTGAAAAAGTGGTCCGGGCTTCCCGTTTCCAGTATTTCCCCGTCGTCCATGAACACTACCCGGTCGGCGACCTCGCGGGCGAAACCCATCTCGTGGGTAACCACCACCATGGTGATGTTTTCCTTGGAAAGACCGATCATGACGTCGAGCACTTCCTGGATCATTTCCGGGTCGAGGGCGCTGGTGGGCTCGTCGAAGAGCATGATCTTGGGGTTCATGCTCAGGGCCCGCGCGATGGCCACCCGCTGCTGCTGTCCCCCTGAAAGCTGCGAGGGATAGGAGTCGAGCTTGTCCTTTAACCCGACTCGGTCCAGGTATTTCACCGCCGTCTCGGTGGCTTCCGCCTTTGGCCGCCTTTGGATCTTTATGGGGGCGAGGGTGCAGTTTTCCAGCACAGTCTTGTGGGGGTAAAGATTGAACTGCTGGAAGACCATGGCCGCGGATTCCCGCACTTTCCGCACCTGGGAATGGTGACCGTCCAGCGCGATTCCGTTTACCTGAATGTTGCCCGAACTGGGTTTTTCCAGGTAGTTCATGCAGCGGATCAGGGTACTCTTGCCGGAACCGCTTGGGCCGATGACCACGAGCTTCTCCCCTTCTTTAACCTTCAGGTTCACGTCCTTGAGCACGTGGAGTTTGCCGAAATGCTTGTTGACGTTTTCAAGCTGTATCATAGTCAGCCTCCGTCAGTAAATATGCATAAATATACAGTTAATTCGAATAAATACACAATACTGCGGAGGGTTTTTCGGCTTCTTTTTTTACAGGATGCCGCGATACCTCAGGTTTTCACCAACGGGAGGAGGATTTCATCCTTCTCGCAGGTCCAACCGGAGATGGCGGAAGAGAGTATTCCCTTAACCTCCACCGAGAGTTTCCGGTAGGATCGGCAGGCGGGATCTCCCCGGGCAGTACGCCTGAGACGCAAGACGTCTCCCTCCCTGGTCCACTCCAGGGAATCCTCGCAGAAGGCCCCGTCCTCGTGTTCCAGGGATTCGCCGTCGTCGCCGTAGACCAGGGTGCGGCCCTGCGCCGCCTGTTCGTCGAGATACAGGGTGAGTCTAAGCTCATCGGGTATCCCCTCATTGGTGACCGTGGCGGTTCCCGATCGGATAAACAAGGGCATGCGCTCCAGGGGGGCTTCGGCGAGAATCCAGCGCCCTCCCTCCAGGGGCTTTCCCGTATGCCAGTCGAACCATATGCCCCCGGGAAGGTAAACCTGCCTGATTCTCTGGCCCGGCCGTAGCACCGGCGCTCCCATGAGCCCCTGGGCGAAAAGGAACTGGTCGTGGATATGCCTGCACTCAGGGCTTTCCGGATAGTCCCAGAGCAGAGGCCTCATTACCGGCTGGAGGTCCCGGCAGGCGAGGTAGAAGGAGGCGTAAAGGTCGGGCATGAGCCGTTCCCTCAGCCTAATGGCCTCGGAAGCGGCGGCTTCGGTGGCGCCGTCGAAGGCCCACAGCTCCTGGCGGCGGGCGTGCTCCGCGCAGTGGTTTCGGGCGAAGGGGTAGAACATGCCCAGCTGGTACCAGCGGATGAGCAGCTCCGGGCTTGAATTGTAGGAAAAGCCCCCGATATCCGCCCCCGCGAAGGGAAGGGCGGACATGCCCATGTTGAGCAGCATCGGCATGGAAAGTTCCAGGTGTTCCCACATGCTCCGGTTGTCCCCGGTCCACAGGGCGGCATACCGTTGGATACCCGCGAAGCCCGCCCTGCTGAGGATGAAGGGTCTCGTGCCCCGGGCGGCGCGAACCGCTTCAAAGGTCGCCATGCACTCGTAGTAGCCGTAGAGATTGTGGTAGCGGGCGTGGGAGTCCAGGGGCTCCTCGCCGTGGCAGACCGTGACGTCCATGGTGGACTCTTCGTTGAAAACCGCCGGCTCGTTCATATCGTGCCAAATGCCGTCGACCCCGTGGCGGTCCATGAAGTCCACGACCTTCCGTCCCCACCACTGGCGCACGTCGGGGCGAACGAAGTCGGGAAACACGCACTTTCCGGGCCATACGTCCCCGACGTAGGGTTTTCCGTCGGCGTAGCGGCATTCGTAGTCTTCGGCGATCATCTCGCGGTAGGTTTCGTATTCCGGGTCCGCCTTGATGGCGGGATCCACGATCGTCGTGAGGCGAATGCCGGAGGCCTGAAGCTCCCGGGAAAGGGCTTTGGGATCGGGGAAGGCGTCCTCGTCCCAGGTAAAGGTACGGTTGCCGTCCATGTAGTGGATGTCCAGGTGAATCGAGGCGCAGGGGAGGTTTCGCTCCGCGAATCCCCGGGCGACCTCCCGGACCTCCGCCTCGGTCTTGTAGCTGTACCGGGACTGATGGTGTGAAAGGGCCCACCGGGGCGGCAGGGTAGGGAAGCCCGTGAGGGCGCCGTACTGGGGAAGAACCTCCCTGAGATCCCGGCCCCCCAGGAGGTAGTAGTCGAGGTTTCCTCCGGGGGCGGAAATTCTCGCCAGGGAGGGATCCCTTTCGCCTAAGTCAAAACGGGTTCTCCAGGAGTTGTCCAGGTAGAAACCGCAGGCGATCCCCCTTCCGAGGCGCGTGAAAAAGGGAACCGAGACGTAGAGGGGATCCGTGGTGGCGGTATGGGCGGAATAGACGTCGGAATTCCACATCTCGTAGCTTTTGCCCCGCTTGTCCAGGAATCCCGTCTTCTCCCCCATCCCGTAGACGTTTTCTCCTGCCTCAAGCCGGTGGGTGAGGGTAAAGCCGCCCCGGCTCCATTCGACGGGGGCCCCGTCCCCTGAGAGGAAACGGCCGTCCAGGAGAACCTCCGCGGTGAAGTCCCGGGGGTTTACCAGGACCGTGAGCCTACCCCCGCGGATTTCAAGCGTTTCCTCCGGGGTTTGCCGGGCCTCGATCCGGGGCAAGGGCCGTTGCGGGGCTTGAACGATGCCCGTTTCCCGGTCCTTCCGGTAGTCCCCGAGCCAGGAGCGAACCCGGAGACCCGTCTCGCTTATAAAGGTGAACGACAGGGCTCCGTTCTCGCCCCGGCAGGTTACGGTTCCGTCCCCGATATCGTATCCCTGCCAGCCTTTAAGCCGCCGGCCGATCCGCGGAAGGGAATCGTTTCGGGAAGAGGACAAGAGTTCGCTTGAGTTCATGGCTAATCCTTTGCTTGGTATGGTTTCTTTTCAGGTTTTCCGCCTTACCAGGCGGACCGGAAGGACGTGGCTCCTGTCGGGGTTGCCCCCCTCGATCGCCTCCAAAAGGTATTCGATGGCGGCGGTTCCCTTTTGAAAGATATCCTGATCCACCGTGGTGAGTTCCGGCGATACCCATTCGGCGATGTCGAGATTGTCGAAGCCGATGAGACCCAGGTCGTCGGGAATCCCCTTTCCAAGCTCCTGAAGGCCCCGGAGGAGGCCCGCGGCGAGCATGTCGTTCACCGCGAAGATCCCGCCGCAGCGGGATTCCGCCACCCGCGGTGCGGAGTCGAGGCCCCCGTCGAAGAAGTTGTTGATTGCCTCGAAATGGCTGAATGCCAGGCCTTCTTCCCTCAAGGCCCTGCGGAAGCCCGAAAGCCTTCGCTGGTTTACCGGCGAATGGACAATGTCGGTGGTGACGGCGCCGCAGCGCCTGCAGCCCCGGCGGACGAATTCCCGGCCCGCCAGGTATCCACCCTCCTCGTCGTCGGTATTCACCCGGATCGGCCCTTCCAGGGAGCAGGTATAGCCGTCGATGATCACCATGGGCAGTTTCCGGCGGTCCAGGTCTTCGAGCTCCCCATCGGGAAAGTCGCCTACCAGGATGAGGCCGTCGAGGCTCCGGTACAGGGCCCAGTCCCTAATGGAACGCTCCGAGGAGGTGCAATGGATGATAAGGTCGTACTGGGCGGTCCCGCGGAGTTTTCCGTCCACGGCGTCGATGATGAGATTATAGAAGGGGCTCTTCGTGAGGAGACGGCTGTCCAGGTAGGAGGGGAAGACGAGTCCCACCAGGCTGGAGCGGTGATCCACCAGGGTTTTCGCCGCCATGTTCCTGGTATAGCCGAGCTCCTTCGCCGCTAGGAGCACCCGGTCCCGAACCTCCGCGGAACAACGGTCCCGGCGGTTCATCACGTTGGAGACCGTGGTTCGGGAGACCCCCGCTGCCTTGGCTATATCGATGACTGTGGGACGCATTACCATCCTCCCTGGGTTTGTTGAACGTTCAACAAACTCAGAAATACCAAACTATTGCGCCCTTGTCAAGGTTTATACTTGTTTTCCAAAACCGGGGATTCTGGTACACTTCGCCCATGGCAATAACGATTCACGACGTTGCCCGGGAAGCGGGCGTTTCCATTTCCACCGTATCGAAGGTGATACACGGATCATCGAGAATATCCCAGGTCACCAAGGATCGGGTTCGGGCGGTCATGGACCAGCTCGACTTCCAGCCCAACAGCATCGCCCGGGCCTTCGTTCTGCAGTCCAGCGGCGCCATCGGCGTACTGACTGACATGAAGCGGGGCACCGTCGCCTTCACGCCCCATGTCTACGAGGTGCTTACGGGCATCGAAAGCGCCCTTCTCGACGCGGGCTATATACTTTCCCTTTTTCACGTCGATTCCCCCGAGGCGATCCGCGACAGGGTCGACGGCATGAACCGGGCCAAGCGGATTGACGGCTTTATCCTTCACACCACCTGGCTTACGGACCCGTTGATCGCCTGGCTTGAGCAAAGCGGCATTCCTTACGTGGAGATCGGCACGGACCGCCGGGTAGGGAAGGAGAAAACCGTGGACGTGGACAACGTGCTGGCGGGAGAGCTCGCCGCGGATCACCTTCTCGATATCGGCTGCCGGCGCCCGGTCTTTCTCTCCGGCGGCGCGGACGACACCATAAGCCTCAGACGTTACGAGGGCATTCGGACGGCTTTCTCCAAGCGGGGCTTTACTCCCCGGGGAGAGCACTACTATCCCGGTTCCGAGTCTCCCGAACGCTCCTTTGAAACCATGAAACGGCTGTTGTCCCTTCCTGAGGACGAGAGGCCCGACGGCGTGATCTGCACGGGAAACTTTACCGCCCAGGGCGCCATGAAAGCCGCCCGGTCCATGGGGGTGCGGATCCCGGAAGAGGTGGCCTTCGTCGGGTTCGACAACTTCCCCCTGGCCCCCTACCTTGATCCGCCCCTGACGGTGGTTCAGCTTGACATGTTCAGCCTCGGCATCGAGGCGGCCAGGACGGTGATACGCCGGCTCGGCCGCAAGGGAGGCCGTCCCGACGCCCCCCCCCTGCCTGCCGAATCGGCGCTCATGCCCCCATCCCTCATCGTGAGGGAAAGTTCCGTCAAGACTCCCCGTTCGTAGCCGCCTCCTTTCGGTATTCCCAGACGTCTTGCCTGGCAATTACGGAGAAACCCGAAGCGAGGTAGAACGCCTGGTCCGACCCGACGTAGAGGGTTTCGGCCCCGCAAGCGGCGAGCCGGCGCGCTCCCTCGTCGATGAGGTAACCGGCGAGCCCCCGCCGTCGGCGCTCCGGCACCGTGCCCAGGGGCTCGAAAATCCCGAGCCTTGAGGGCCGATCCAGCCAGAATCCGGCAAAGCAGAGAATATTCCCCCGGGAATCCTCCAGGGCGAGGTCCAGGTCTTCCCGGTAGGACGGCGTTTCCCGCAGGGCGGCAAAGCCCTCGGTCACTGCCTCAAGGGGCACCGCGCCGTCCGTGCCGTAATAGCCGAAGGCCTTGGCATGGGCCAGGGCCTTGCGCTCCGGGTCTACAGCGGCACCCTCGACGAGGCGGCAGTCCCCGTCCGGAAGGGGCCGGGCCTTGAGGATATCGGCACCGCCGGCGCCCTTCAGGGACCTCGAGCTCAGGGGCTCCGACCAGTCTCCCCGAAGGTAGCCGCGATTCCCCGCGATGCGGGCCGCCGCTCCGTCCCCCCGGGGAATGCGCAGTCCGAATCCGAGCCCGCCGGACCGGGGCTTCAGGCAGGCTGCCTCGGCGAAGTCGAACATCTCCTCCAGCAGCTCCTCGGTTTCCGTCTCAGGATCGGCGAACTGAAAGAAAACGTCGCCGTTCTGCTCTTCCTCGTGGGACATGGCCGCTATGCGGCCGGCATCGTCTCTCCATAGGCCGATGCAGGATTCCCATTCGGAAACGGATGCCCGGTGCATCAGGCGGCTTACGGAAAAGGTAAAATTCCAGCGGTCGATAAACCAGTTCCTGGGAACGGCAAAGCGGCCCGCGCTTTCGGAAAGGAAGGACTCGACCTCGCGAAAGGCCGCGTCCCCGTGACGATAGGGTGTAAAATGATGTTTCAAGGTATACGCTCCCGCGGCGCCCATCACATAGAAAGGGTTCGGTCGGCAATATAGGAAATGACTGCGGATTTGGGTAAAGATGGGCGGATTTCCGACACGACCCTAAAAGAAGAGCGGCAACGAACCATGCGACGCTGGGTTTCCTGCTCTTCCGGGTTACATGCTCATGTCGGCGATCCTCCTTGGGGCCTCAGTCAGGGTAGGGCCCGTGCTTAAAAATATTATCACGGTCAGGGCGAATCGCGCAAGGGAGAAACGCGCCAGGACTATTTGGGGGGTCAGGACCCTTCCATCTCGCTGAGGATTCCCCCCACGAGATCGTCGATATCGTCCTGTTCCAGATCGGCCTTGCGCTCGTAGGCCAGTTCCTGGTTCGCGGCCCGGAGCTTTTTGAGGAGGCCGTAGATGGTGATGAGGAGTATCTTGTTCCCCGCCGCGGGGTAGGACCTGATAAAGGACGCGAGTTCCTTGCGCTCGAGCCTGAAGACCACCGCCCTGTCCTTGGCGATCACCGAGGCGGTCCGGTGAATCTTCAGGAAGAAGCCCGCCTCGCCGAAGACCTCCCCCTCCCCGAGGGCGCAGATAAACACGTCCTTTCCCCCGGTCTCGCTGACGCTGACGCTGACCGTGCCGGAGAGGACCCCGAAGAAGTGATGGTCCAGCTCCCCCTCGCGGACGATGGTTTCGTTGCGTTCGTACCTCAGCACCGAGCCGACACTCAGCAGAAAGTCCAGTTCGCGGTCCGAAAGGTATTTGAAGGTCATGATGTTTCGGACTGAGTTGCGCCACTCCGGGCTGGTGTCGAGTACCGTCATGAGAATCAGTATAACCTATCTATGCGGATTCGCAAGAAGCCGCCAGTCGAGAAGCACGGAGACACTCGTTCCCGGCATTGGATAACCCTCCACCAGTTCATAGGATTCCCCGAGGGCGTTATTCAGGCTTACCGAAAGGCGCGCCCTTTCCGAGAGGGGAACCCGAAGCGAGAGGTCCAGCGTAAACCAGGGCGATAAGGCCGAGACGTTGCTGGAATCGGCGAACCGGAGACCTTCGTAGGTTCCCCGGAGGGTTCCGCTGCCCCCAAAGGCGGGAAAGGCCGCAGCGAAGGACAGTCTTTGGGGCGCCTGGTAGGGCATGACCTTTCCGTCTGACCAGGCGAGGCCGCGGCTCAAGAGGCGGGTAAAGAGCCACTGGTGCCTGAACTCGAGGGTGATGCCCTTTCGGGGCTTCCATTCCAAGGTCTCCTCGGTGCCCAGGTACCAGGCCTCGCCTAAGTTTTCCGGCCGGAGTCCCGTCTCGCTTCCCGCCCAGAGTATGGCGTCCCGGTAATGGCTTCCCCTGAGGGCGGCGGAAAGGGAGAGTTCCCCGAGGGCCTTCTCGAGTCCCAGGGACGCGACCCAGCCGTCCTCGCTTTTTAGGTCGGGGTTGCCGCTTGCCCCGGGGGTTCCGGACCAATAGAGGTCGTTAAGGGAGGGAAAGCGGAAGGCCCTGCGAAGGTCCGACCGCCATAGGGTCGTCCCGGTCATTCTCCAGGCGGCGCTGAGGGAGGGAATGGGAACGAGCCTTTTCCCGTCGGACAGCAGGGAAAGGGACGGGGACAGGCTGATGTCGCTGCGGGGCTTCCATTCGGAGCCGAGGCTCATTCCCCCTCCCAGGGCTTCCCGGTTCCCGGCATTGCTCGAGCGTACCCGGTCGAGTCGGGCGGAGGATCCGAAAGCGAGGGAAAACTCGGGGGCCGTATACCATTGAAGGGTAAGGGACGAGGAGAAGGTATCCGAGCGGTGATCGCTCGATTCTCCGTTGCCGTCCCAGGAAAGTCCCGTTCCGGCATGTCCCAGGGTAATCCCGCCCGAAAGCCGGTCCGAACCGAGACGCAGGGCCTCGAACCTCAGGGACTCCACCTCGAGGCTGTCCCTCTGGCGGCCCGAGAGGGTCGTCGTGTCTGCGGGCCCGGGTACCTGCCGGTCCGCGCCGTGGAAGAGGGCCGACAGGGCCAGGGCGGCCGTCGGGACCGGACGAAGGAATACCGAGGCATGGGTTCCCCCTTCCAGCACCGGCAACTTTTCCCGGATTCTCCCGGTTCCCTCGTCATCGGTCCAGGGATAGCGGTTGGCGGCCCCCGCGAGGCTGCCTCCCACTTTCCAGTCCGCCCGCTCGCCGCCCCGTTCGGCCGAAAGGGTGGCCCTCATGAGGTCCCCCGGGGAGACGAACAGGGGATCGGGGAACCTGCTCGAGAGGTAGGAAAGAAACTCCAGGGAAGCGGACGAGCGAAATCCCCTCTTGAGGGGACCTGCGGTCGTGATTGACAGGTTCCCTCCGGGAAGCCCCGCGCCGAGGGCGGCGGAAGAATCCGCCGGGTCCCCGAGGGAGGGCGATCCCTCCCGTATCCTTATTTCCTCCACCGCTCCCAGGGAGAGGTCTCCGGGATCGAAACCTCCCGAAAGGGGAGAATTGAGGGGAACCCCGTCAAGGCTTATGCCCACCCGGGACCCGGAGAATCCCCCTAGGGAAAGGCTTGAAACGGTACCGAAGCCCCCGTTGGAAAGGACGGTGACCCCGGTCTCCTTCTCCAGCAGATCCGAGAGGGTCAGTGCCCCGGATTCCTCGATTTCTTCCCGGCTCAGTTCCCTGCCTCCCTGGGCCGAAAGGGGGGCCGCCGCCACGGTGATCCCCTCGGCGCTTCCCAGGTCGAGCCAAAGCTCCCCATCGTCCCCCTCAACCCCTTCCTCCTGGGCCGACAGGACTCCGCCGGCCGCGATGAGGCTCAGGACGAGCAGGATTCCGGCAAGGTACGGGCCCGCCGGTTTCCTTCGGGCCTTCGAAACGCGGGTATCCGGCGATTGGGGACTGAGGGCCATGGTTTTGCCTTCCTACTGCCGTTCGTAGGTGCCGAGGAAATCGAAATAGCCGTTGACCTTCGTGAGTTCCGCCTCCGCTTCCTCCCGAGTCGCGAGGCCCGAATTACCCGGCGCGGGAGTGCCTCCTTCATACTTGCCGGCGCCCCCCTCCTTGATTCCCCGGGCGCCCAGTTCCTCCCAGCGGATGACGTAGTACCTCCCCTCCCGCGGGGCATACTCTTCGCCGCTTTCGGTGACGAGAATGGTCAGATACCCCTCCTCGGCGGTGAGGTCAGGCTCGTTGACCACGGTTCCGCTGTAATTGGACGCGGAATAACTCGGGCTTACGTAGGCGAAAACGAGGGCGGACCCTGTCCGGGACAGGGTAAACCCGTCCCCGAAAGACGATACCCAGGAGCCCTCGACCGAAGGCGCCGGCGCGGCGGGATCCTCTTCAGCGCCGAAAAGGGAACAGCCCGAGAGGGTTGCCGCGAGGAACAGGGCCGTAAGGACGATGCGGGCTGCCTTTAACGGAGCCGCGCTTGCGCTGAGGCGAAGAGAAAGCCTTTTCATGGTAGTACCCCTTGGGACCTCGAGAAAACCGTGCGTATGCGAGTATAGGCATCAGCTTTCCGGACTCTATCCTCGAAGTCCAGAAAAAAAAGATAGCGAGCGCCAAAGTCTCCTGGCTTGACGGCTTCGGGATCCGGGGATCCGTAGGGGGCCGTCCTGCCTTCCCGGAGCTTTTTCAAGTCCAGTGGCATTCGTTGGGGGCTCCCTGCCGTTCACAGTTACGGGCTAGCGGCGGATTCTCACCGCGCTTCCTTTGAAACGTTCGTCCCTGAATGTACGCGAAGAGCCGGGGAGGGTCAAGGGTTCGCTTCCCCTGGCCGATACATGGTGGGACGGAAGGCAGTATGATCAACTTACAGGAACGACTGACAGTAGAAAGACACTTGAGCCTGGTGATAGGGCGGGCGGTTTTGCTCGACCGCCTCGATCCCTCCCTTTTGGACGCGTCGGAACTCAAGCGGGCGTACTACCGCAGGGCCAAGGAGCTTCATCCCGACCGCGCCGCGGGGCTCGGGCTCGACGCCGCGGTCTTGACCGAGCGTTTTAGGGAACTCCAGAATTCCTGGGAAACCCTGGCGGAGCTTCAGGCTGCGGGACGGCTCGGGTATATTCTCCGTACGGCGAGGCAGGGCGAAAGGCCGTCAGCGGGCCGCGGCGCTTATGCCGGCCGTTCCTCCTCGGGGAACCGTGCCGCCTCGGGGGCCAGGTCGGCGAGTGGCGGTGCCGCTTCGGCGGGCAGGGCTGCTCCGGAGAAGACCCGCGCCGGCAAGGCTCCCCCCATCGCGCTTCGCCTGGCGGAATGGCTTTATTATTGCGGTATCATCGGCTTTGAGACCCTGGTGGACTCCCTGGTTTGGCAGTATACCGAGCGGCCCCGGGTAGGGGCGATCGCGGTATCCCTGGGACTCATGGACGAAGGCAGCGTCGCCGCCGTAATGTCCCTCCGGCGGCGGGGGGAACCCTTCTGCGACGCAGCGGTACGGCTGGGCTACCTGGAGCCCTACGGCCGTTCGGTTATTCTCGGCCGCCAGCGCCTCATGAACCGGCCCATCGGTTCCTATTTCGTGGAACGGGGCTTTCTCGGCCCCCGGGAACTGGAGGAATCGCTTCGAAACCTGTGGGCCCACAATTTACGGGTTCGCTCCCGGGCCGCGGTGTAGGGCGAGTCATGGCAAACCCCAGGCTTTTCAGGATAATCGATCACGGCGTCTCGGAGTATTCCATGATTGAGGAAGGAGACCGCATTCTCATTGGCGCTTCCGGGGGAAAGGACTCCACCGCCCTGGCGGAATATTTCGCCGCCCGCATGAAACGCCCGGCGGGACCCCGGTTCGAGGCTGCGGCCCTTCACGTCGCGACGGAAATCGGTTCCCCCCTGGCCCCGAAATTGAGCGATCTCTTCGGGGAATGGGGAATGCCCCTTCACCAGGTGGGAATCTCCGTTCAGGGAAGGCTCAAGCCGGGGAGGAAAATGAACTGCTGGTGGTGTTCCACCCAGCGGCGTACCGAGCTCAACGAGTTCGCCATGCGGGAGGGATTCAACAAAATCGCCCTGGGCCACCATCTGGACGACATTCTCGAGACGGTGCTCATGAATGCCCTGACGAAGGGGGAGCTTTCGACGATGCCCCCACGCCTTGCCTATGATAAATACCCCATTACGGTCATCAGGCCCCTTTGCTTCGCCGATATCCCCACGATCGTGCGGCACGCCGAGGAGCGGGGCTACATTTCGTCCACCTGCACCTGTACCTTTCAGGACAACTCAGGCAGGAAGGAAGCCCGCTCCCGGCTCGAGGCCCTGACCCGGGGCAGCTACGCCGACAAGCGGCGGCTTTTCGAGGCGCTGAGGAACGTCAAGCACGACTACCTGCCCTAGAGCAGGGGAATCCCCGCCGCCTCGCATTCGGCCCGCATGGCCTCGGGCCAAACCGAGACCTGGGTCTCGCCGATATGGGCCTTTCTGAGGAAAAACATGCACAGCCTGGACTGGCCGATGCCCCCCCCGACGGTCTGGGAAAGTTCCCCCCCGAGGAGCTTTCGGTGAAACAGGAGGCTTTCCCGTTCCGGACAGCCCCTGTAAGCGAGCTGGGCGCGAAGGGTTTCCGGGGATACCCGGATGCCCATGGAGGAAAGCTCGAAGGCTTCCTCGAGGACCGGGTGCCAGACCAGAATGTCCCCGTTTAGGCCCCTCAGCCCGCCGGAGGTCTCGGTGATCCAGTCGTCGTAGTCCGGCGCGCGGCCGTCATGGGGTTTCCCGTCGGAGAGGCCGTGGCCGATCCCGATGATAAACACGGCCCCCAGTTCCCTGACCGCCTGATTCTCCCGCTCCTTGGGGCTAAGAGCCGGGTAGCGCCGGAGGAGCTCCTCCGCGTGGATGAAGGAGATCTTCTCGGGAAGGATCGGCTCAATGGCCGGATAGTTATCGTAGATGTAAAATTCGCACCGCTTCAGGACCCCGTAGATGCGCTCCACCGTGGCCTTGAGAAAGGCCTCGGTCCGGTCGCGGCTTTCCATGACCATCTCCCAGTCCCACTGGTCTACGTAGAGGGAGTGGATGTTGTCCAGCTCCTCGTCGGCCCGGATCGCGTTCATGTCGGTGTACAGCCCGAAGCCGGGGGCCAGGGCGAGTTCCGTGGCCTCCATCCGTTTCCATTTGGCCAGGGAATGGACGATCTCCATCACCGCGTCGTCCAGGTCTTTCACGGGAAAGCTGACCGCCCGTTCCACGCCGTTGAGGTCGTCGTTGATGCCCGTTCCCCGGGGCACGAACAGGGGCGCCGTGACGCGGGTAAGGTTGAGTTCGGTGGAGAGCGCGAGCTGGAAGAAATCCTTGATTCGCACGATGGCCCGTTCCGTTTCCCGGGCGGACAGCACGGGCCGGTACCCGGCGGGAAGCTTAAGTTTGGACATGGTAAAAAAAACCCCTTTGCTTTTTTGTAGTACCCAGTGTATCCGCAGTTTGCCTCGGGGTCTAGAAAAAAATGGCGCTAGTCCTGCACCTCTATGACGCTCTCCAGCTCCTCGATTTCACCGTCCTCTTCCAGGTCCGCGGCGACCTGCCATTCCCTTATGGAGGCTTCAAGGCTCGCGTATACCATCTGGACTACCACGGTGCTGAACCAGGTTTTCTGGATGATGGTCCTTTTCTGCTCGTCGTAGAACCCCTCCGCCAGGGAGTTCATGCGGGAGACGAACTGGTCGTAACTGAGAAACTCCGGCTTGTCTTCCCGGGAGGGTCCGTCCTTGACGTAGTCCAGGTATTGATCCATGTAGCTCAAGACCCGGTACAGGGAGGCCCTCGAGCCGGTTCCCATCTTCTTTGCGAGCCGGGGCGATATGTACGACACGAGGTCCTTCTTCCTGAAGTGAACCCCCCGGGAGGCGAGCCGGTGCTCCATCAGGTCTATGACGTAGCGGTTACCCCGGTAGTAGCGGAAGAACTCGAGGATTTGGGCGCAGCCGTTCTCCCCGTGGGCGAGGAGGGCCTCCGCCTGGTTCGCCACGGACTCGGGCAGCTCGGGGTAGACCTGAACGCTGTAGGTTTTATAGGCCGCCCCGTGCTTTTCCTGGAGCACTACCTCCCGGTACCTGAATAGGTCGTCCCACTTGATGGAGGCGTACACGCTGCCGAGCCGCCGGGCCTCCTCCTGGAAGGTCCTGAAGTACTCGTCGGCGATCCCGTTTTCCTTGAGGATGTCGAAGAAATCCGAGGAGATCCGAAGCCCGCCGATGGGGGCCGTGGCCTCCATGCGCTTGGCGTTGATGACCGGCAGGCCGACGATGTCCCAGTGCTTGGACCCGTCGGGGCCGAAATTCCCTATCATCACCTCCCCGATATTCGCCCCGATGCGGATGCGGATCTGGAAGAAGGCGAAGAGGGTAGAGGAGATGTCGTTCTTGTTCCTGAGGGTCTTGATGATCTCGAAGGAGCTCGCCAGGTCATCCTTTTGGGCGTCCGTGGCGGTCTCGTCGAGGAAGCGGTCGTCCGCGTGGTTGAACAGGATGCACACCCGCTGCATCTCCACGCAGGTGAAAAAAAGCTCCCGGGCTATAAAAGAGGAGCGGTTCCCCTGGGGGATGTTCCACATGCGCTTGTCTATGACGTCGTCGAAGTGGAACATCATGGCGTCCCCCTCGATCTTGTTGAGAAAACCTCCGTGACGCTCGAGGACGATGGCGAAGGCCGTGTAAAGGCCGTTGAGGAGTATCTGGTTTTCCTTGGGGCTGAGATAGCGGGACAGGTGGGTGTAGTCGGCGATATCGATGAAGCCGACTCCCACGAGGCCTTCGCTGGAATGGTCGGGAATGCGTCCTATGGCGTAAATCGCCTGGACGAGGTGCTTGGGCAGGTAGAATTCCTCGATCGACTGCATCAGGTCTCGGAAGTCGTTTCCTTCAGTGGTGTCCGTCAAGGTTCGTCTCCGTTTTTTTATGAGGGCTCACTTACCTTCAGTATGGGCTATTTCTCGTAAATTTTCAGGAAATCCCGCTTAATTTTCCGTAAATCCGCCGTGAGGGCCACTTTATACAGGTGGGGATTCAGGAGCCGGCGGTAGGTCTTGTCAAGCCTCTCCAGGCCTTCCCGGACGCGGGTCCTTATCTCGGCGAGGTTTTCCGGGGTATCCCGGGCGGCGCACCCCGGGCACACGCAGCCCTCCTGGACCCTCTTTTTAAGCAGGGGTTCTGCCCGTCCTGGCCTGAAGGAAAAGCTCATATGGTCCACGGAGGGGTGATAAAAGCGCCGTTCCGAATCGGTGCCGATCGTCTCGTCCTCGAGGGAAAGTACGTCCGCCTTGAAGCTGCCGTCGTCCTGATAGAGTCTCCACACCTGCTTTACCCCGGGATTGGTGGTCTTGTCGGGGTTGTCCGAGAGCTTCATGGCCGGTTCGAGACCGCCCTTCCCGTCGGGACGAGCCGCCAGCTTGTAGACCCCGGTGAAGGAAGCCTCGTTGCCGCCGGTCACGAGGTGGGTTCCCACGCCCCACCAGTCGATAGGCGCCCGGTTGAGCACCAGGGACTCGATAATCTCCTCGGTGAGCTCGTTGGACACCGTGATGGTCGCGTCCGTAAAGCCCGCCCGGTCCAGCTCTTCCCTCACCCGGGTGCTCAGGTACTGGATGTCGCCCGAATCGAGGCGGACCCCGAAACCCTTGCCCTTTTTGGCGAGCCTCCTTCCCGAGGCGATGGCGGAACGGATCCCCGACTGAAGGGTGTCGTAGGTGTCGATGAGGAAGACGGACCGGTCGGGATAGAGCTCGGCGTAGGCGTCGAAGGCCGCTTCCTCCGAGGGAAAGCCCATGATCCAGGAGTGCGCCATGGTCCCCATGACGGGTATTCCGTAGCGCATGCCCGCGAGGGCGTTGCTCGTCCCCGAGGCGCCGCCGATGTAGGCGGCCCGGCTCGCGCTCATGGCACCGTCCCGGCCCTGGGCGCGCCGGAGCCCGAACTCAAGCACCTTGCCCCGGTTGGAGGCGAGCCAAACCCGGGCGGACTTCGTGGCGATGAGGCTCTGGAAGTTCACGATGTTCAGGAGCATCCCCTCGATGATGATGGCCTCGATGACCGGCGCGTGAACCCGGATAAGGGGTTCGTTGGGGAAGACGATGGTGCCTTCGTCCATGGCGTAGAGGTCCCCGGTGAAGCGGAAATCCGCGAGAAAGTCCAAAAAGCCCTTTTCGAAGACCCCGAGGCCCGAAAGCCACCGGAGATCTTCCGGGGAAAACCGGAAATTCTCGAGGGCTTCCAAAAGGGGCGCCAGTCCCGCGAAGACCGAATAGCCGCTTCCGAAGGGATTGCGCCGGAAAAACATGTCGAACACGGCGGTGTCGTTGCTGCCCCGCTTCCAGTAGCCCTGGGCCATGGTGAGTTCGTAAAAGTCCGTGAAAAGGGCGCTGTCTGCCATGAGTGTCATTCCTCCCTGATGGCGGAACCGGCGGCGGTTTTCACCACCTCGACCCGGCTCGGTATGCGGCTGCGGAGCTCCGCCACGTGGGATATGAGCCCCACTGTTCGGGTTCCCCGAATTTCGTCCAATATGGTTATAGCCCGCTCGAGACTCCCCTCGTCAAGACTACCGAAGCCCTCGTCGATGAAGACCGCGTCGAGCTGGATGCCTCCGGAGCGGGCCTGTATCGAATCGGCGAGCCCCAGGGCGAGACTGATGGAAGCCATGAAGGTCTCTCCCCCGGAAAGGGTTCCCGCGGGGCGGGTTTTCCCCGTCCAGGCGTCCTGTATCTCCAGGTCGAGCCCCGAAAGGGCGTTGCCCGACCGGGAGGCGTCGCTGACCCGTATCCGGTAGCGGCCGTCGCTCATGCGTTCCAGCCGTTCGTTGGCGTAGCGGGTTATCTCCTCCAGGTACATGGCTAAAATCCATGCGTCGAAGGGGACCTTTTGAGGGTTCCCCCCCGAAAGATCCCGGTGAAGGGCATCGATGCGGAGGGCTTCTTCGGCGCGAAGCCTGCGTTCCCTCTCGAGCCCCTCCCACCGGCTGACCCGGCCTTCCAGGGCCGCGAGTTCCCGCAGCATTCCCGTCATCTCCCGGTCCCTTTCTTCCAGTATTCCCTCCAGGGCAGCCGCGGCGGCGGCCGCCTGTTCCTGGTCGGGGCCTGACCATTGGGCAATCTCCGAGTCCAGGCGGGCGAGGGTGCCCCGGGTCTCGGCCCGTTTCCTCTTCCATTCCTCTTCCCGCTCCACCATGAGGGAAAGGGTTTCCCGGTCCCTCAGGGCCCCGAGGGCCGCGCCGCCGTCGGCGAACCCCGCCTCGGCGCAGCGGGCGGCGAAGGAGAGCTCCGCCTCGCCGATTTCCCGCTCCAGGGAAGCGGCGGCGGCGGACAGGGTTTCCGCCTTCGAGATCAGGGCGGAGCGGTATTTTTCAAGGTTTCCCGTATCCCGGCGGTGGCTCTCTATCCTTCCCTCCAGCTCGATAATCAGGCTGTGGCACCGCTCAAGCTCGTCCGCCACGCTCTCGCTGTCCACCGCCGCCGGTATCTGGTCCCCCGGAAAGGCCTCCATGAAGCGGGCGGTCCTGAGCTTTACGGAGGTTTCCCGGGAGGCGACCTCCAGGTCCAGGGCGGCCAGGGTTTTCTCCAGGGCCGAGTTCCGCTCGCCGCTTGCCTCCCGCCGGGTCGCGAGGTTCCGCTGTTCGTTGAGGGCCCGCTGGGCTTCGCCGAGCCGGGCGGCGGCCCGCTCCATGGCCCCGGCGGCCTCCCGGAGGCCTTCCGCGGCCTTCTCGGGGCTTGGTATTTCCGATTCCCTGAGGCACGAGTCCTCGCCGAAGGCCTCCCGGCAAAAGCGCTCCACGCTCCGCTTGAGGGTTTCTTCCGCGCTGTTCCTTCGTTCCGAACGGGTCGCCAGTTCCTCGGACCGCCGGTTTCTCTCCTTTTCAAGGAGGCTCTGGGCCCGGCGGGCGGTTTCGAGCCGTTCCGGGAGGGTAAAATCCGACAGGGGGGCCGCGGCGGCGGGGGCGGGATGTTCCGGTGACCCGCATACTGGGCAGGGAGCCCCCGGCGTGAGGCGGGCGGCCAGTTCCGCCGCGGCGTCCCGCTCCCGGGAGCGCAGGTTTTCGGCCTCCAGGGCTTGAACCTCCGCCGCGGCGATTTCAAGGTCTTTCTCGGCCTGGGCCAGGGCTTCCCGGGAGGTTTCGGCGGAAGAGCGGTGAGCCTCCAGGGAAAGCCGTTCCCGGCCGTATTCTTCCGACAGGCTTTTCAGGCGCTTGGCCCGTTCCAAAAGGAGGGCCGCATCCTCCCGTTCACGGCTTCGCTGCTCGAACTCCGCCGTAAGGGGAGCGAGCTTGGCCGCCAAGGCCTCGAGATCCGCGGCTTCTTTCCTTAGGGTCTCCAGGTCCTTACGGGCGGAACGCCGGTCTTCCCGGAGTTTTGCCAGCTCCCCTTCAGCCCCTTCGAGCTCCCGGGATATGTCGAGGGCTACCTCGAGTTTTTCCTTCCTGGCCATGGCCTGAGCCTTGGCCTTTTCGTCTTCCCTTACCGCGTCGGAGCGGGAGGCGAGCTCCTCAAGGCGTTTCTCCGTTTCAAGACGCTCCGATTCCGCCTCGGAACGCTCCCTTCCGTTTTGGAGGAGTCCCAGCCGGCGGGCCTCGAGGCTCTTTCCCATTTCCGCCAGGGGTTCCGCCTTGCGGGCGGCGCCGATCTCCGAGGCCAGGGCTTCCATTTCGGCCTTGCGGCCCTCTAGCTCCTCAGCCTCAGCGGCGGCCCGCGCCCTTTTTTCCAACCGTTCTGCATGGCCCCGGGCCCGTTCAAGCTCCGCGGTCCGTTCTTTCAGGGCCTGCCTATCCCGGTCCTGAAGGGCGCGCAGTTCCGCAAGCCGCGATTCCAGGGCCCCCCGCGTCTCCTCGGCGGTATCGGGATCGAATTCCTCCCCCATGGAAAGCACCGCTTCCTCGGCGGCGGCGAGGCGGGCCTGGGCTTCCCTGTTGCGGTTTCGGGCAAGCTCCATCACCCTGAGATGGTCCTCCACGGGAAAGAGCTTCGCCAGGACCTGTTTCCTCTCCGAGGTCTTTTGCCTGAGAAATTGGGCGAACTCGCCCTGGGGCAAGAGGACTATCCGGGAAAACTCCTCCGCCGAAAGACCTATGAGCTCCCGTATAGCCTGGTCGGTTTCGCTTTTATTCGCCGAGGAACGGTCAACCCAGGAGGAGCCGTCCCATTGTTCGAGGGTCGACTCCTCGGGAACCCGCTGGATTCGCTCGCTTCTTTTCCCCCGCCGGTCCTGGGGGAGGCTTCTGCGTATTCTCCAGCGGGAAGGGGCGAGGGTGAACTCCAATTCGACGGCGCTTTGGTCGTCCTCCGCGGCGAAATGGCTCCTCATTTGGAGGGTTAAGTTTTTTCTCGATCCCGGTGCTTCGCCGTAAAAAACGTAGGACAAGGCGTCGAAAATGGTGGTTTTCCCGGCGCCGGTCTTTCCGTAGACCAGAAAGATGCTGCCGAGGCGGCTGAAGTCGAGCACGTGGCGGCCCGCGAAGGGGCCTATGTTGAGAAGGGTGAGTTTTTCAGGCCTCACGGCGGGCCTCCAGGAGGAGTTCCTCGAAAAGGGCTTCCTTGTCGGGGTCCCTTGCCCCGTAAAGGCTCTCCTGGAAGGAACGGAAGTCGTCAAGGGCATCCTTCCTCTCCTGCCGGGGGCCCGTGTCCGTTGCCTGAGGGGTTTCAAGGGCGTCCAGGGCTTCCTGTCTGACGCTCAGGAGCCAGGGAAAGCGGGTCTTAAGGAGGTTCATGGGGTTCACCACGATTTCGCGGTCCTTCAGGGTAATTTCCAGGTAGTCTTCCCGGTAGTCGTTCCAGCGTCCGCTCCCGTAAAAATCGGCGAAATCTCCCGAAAGCCTGGATACCCTCCGCTTGGGCGCTATCGGAATCTCTTCGGTCGAAAGGGCCCATTCCCCTTCCGAAGGGGTGAGCTCGACCCTCAGGAAGGATTTGGGAGTTCCCGCCTCGTCAAAGGCGTAGACCAGGGGCGCCCCGGCGTAGCGTACCCGGTCCGCCACCCGTTGGGCCTTGTGAAGATGCCCCAGGGCGACGTAGTCGAATCCCCGGAAAAGTTCCGGATCGACCCGCTCGGCGCCCCCGAGAAAGGCGCGCTCCGATTCCGAGGAAACCCCGCCGAGGGCGAAGCAGTGAGAAACTAATATTTTGGGCATCTCCCGCAGTTCCGGTTCGGAAAGGGCCTTTCGGAAGCGGGCGGCCGCTTCCCGGGCAAGCTCGCCCTGGGTCGAGAGGATCTTCTCCTCCTCCCGGGGGGCGGAAAAATCGAATTCCTGCTCTCCCCGGGACGAGGGCGAAGCCGGAGGGGGGGAGGGGGGGGCTCCCGCGGGCTCAAGGCTGCCCGGCGCAAGGTAGGGCAGGAGAAAAAAGGCACCCCGGCGGCTATCCCTCCCCGCGATGACCGGGGTAAAGGAATCGGCGGGATCGCAGACGAGATAAATGCCCCGGGATTCCAAAAGCGGGCCCGCAAAGGCCAGCCGTTGCGCGGAATCGTGGTTTCCGGGTATTATGAGTACGTCCACCAGGGGGCAATCCCGGCGCAGGGACACGAGAAAGTCGCTGAAAAGGGCAACTGCCTCCGCGGGGGGAATCGTGCGGTCGTAGACGTCGCCCGCTATGACGAGGGCGTCGTACCCGCCGGAGGAGAGCTCCCGCCGGAGCGATTCCAGCATGTGCCGCTGGTCCTCGATGAGGGACGTCTCGTGAAGGGTCTTTCCCAGGTGTAGATCTCCGGTTTGAAGCAGTGTCATAGGGTATACATTAAGTACAAAGAGCGCCCGTGTAAAGGGCGGATTACGGGGGTGTCATGCGGAAGTTCAAGAGCGCGAAGATAGTCCTGGTTTCCCTGGCCCTCCTCTTTCTCGGGGCCTTGACCGCCGGGGTGTTTCTCACCGCCGTGGGGCCCACTTCCCGCCTTCAGGCGGATTACGACGCCTTCGAGCGTCTGGCCATATCGGCCGCTGCCCTCGAGGCTGCCTCCTGCCGGTACTCCTTTACCCCCTTTTCCGAGGGCATTTCCCTGTTCGAGGGGGCCTTGGCCTCCTTTGAGGCCGAATCGGCCCGCCTTGACCGGGTTGATCCCATCCTGGCGGGAAAGCTCGGGCAAAGGGCATCCCTTATTTCCCACGCCCGAAACTGGCTCGACTCATACCGCTCCCTCTACGACCTTGCCTCCCGTTCCCTGGCGGCGGACAGGCCCTTGTCGCCCCAGGCGGTCCTGGCCTCGGCGCTCGGCGGAAGGGATCAGGCAGCGGCCCTTTTCGGGGGCGCGGTTCCCCTCCCGGTAACGGATTCCCAGTCCCTCGCCGAGGCCGCTCTGCGCTCCCGTTCCCTGGCCTCCGATGCGGAGGATCTGGCGAACCGATGCGCCGAAGTCAGGAAGACCGTGGCCAAGGATCTGCCCTCCATCGCGGGGGACCTCATACGCTGGCGCAGGACCACCTACGGCGTGTCCGCCCTCATCATCGTGGCCACCTGGCTTTTGGGACTTGCGGCCATGTTTCTTTACGCCCGCTCCGCCGCCCGTTCCGCCAGGCAACTCCGCTCGGTCCTGGAATCGGCGGCGGACGGGAACATCGGCGGCAGCCTCGAGAAGATACGGGCCCGCCGGGGAAAGTCCGATACCGGCCCCGTAGGCGGTTTCGTGGGGAGAATCGCGGAGCTCGTCACCTCGGTCAAGGAAGACCTCGAGCGGGGCGTCGAGTCCAGCGCGGAGCTTTCCGCTTCCCTGGACAACACCTCCTCCACCTTCGAGGTGGTGGACGGCTTCATCGAGAACATCCGCTCCGAGGTCTCGGTGCTGGAGGAACAGGTGAGGAGCGTCCGCTCCGGTCTCGACCGGGTTACCGGGGGTCTTAACCGTCTGGACGCGAGGATCGTGAGCCAAAAAGACCTGGTGGACAAGTCCACGGGATCCATGGGAACCATGATAGACTCCATCGTCGGCATGGCGGAAACCGCCGTGGAGGACGAGACCCTGGTCAAGCGCCTGGTCTCGGCCTCGGAAAGCGGGCAGGGGCTCTTTCAGTCCACCTCCGAGAAGATCGCCCGTATCGACGACTCGGTTTCCAGAATCAACTCCATGGCGGAGGTGATTGAGGGAATCGCGGAGCAGACGAACATGCTCGCCCTCAACGCCGCCATCGAGGCGGCCCACGCGGGAGCGAGCGGCAAGGGTTTCGCGGTGGTGGCGGAGGAAATAACCAAGCTCGCCGAGGCCAGTTCCGAAAGTTCCCGGGAAATCGCCCAGTCCATCGCCGAGATCGTGGAAAACATCACCGAGATGGTTTCCTCCTCGGGCCGCCTGGACACGGCCTTTTCGGACATCACCCGGGACGTGGCCACCGTGAGTTCCACCATGAGCCGTTTTTCCGGGGGCCTCGTGGACTCAAGCTCCGTGGCGGAGTCGGTAAAGACCGCCATGGAACGGCTTAGGGAGGAAACCTCCGAGATTACCCGGGAAGCGGGGTCCATGGCCGAGGGGGCGGGGGAAATAGGGCGCTCCATGGCGGAGCTCGACATGATCTCGAGCCGGGTTTTCGACGGGGTCACCGCCATGAGCCTCATGCTCAACGGCCTCAAAGACGTGCTCGCCCAGTTCCGGCTCCAGGCGGAATCCATGCGCTCCTCCGGGGAGGAGATGGGGCGAAAGCTCTCGCAGTTGAAGTGAGGCCCCCTTTCATGGTAGGCTTCCGGCCATCATGAAGCTCCACACCACCCTCGATAACCTGCACGACGCCTTCCCTCAGGATTTCTCCGAAAACGAGAGGGCCCAGGCCAAAACCCTCTTCCTCAAGAAACTGTCCGTCCTCGCCCACGGTTTTTACGGCGGGAAGATGCAGACCCTGCCCAAGTGCGGCCTCTCGGGCTTCAACTGGTTCAACGTCTGGTATACCCCCGGGGTTTCCGCGGTTTCCACGGGAATCCGGGACGACAACGACCAGTCCTTTACCCTTTCGAACCGGGGCAACCTGGTGGCGGTGGTGAGCAACTCCACCCGGGTACTCGGCGACGGGGACTGCACCCCTCCCGGCGGGCTCGGCGTGATGGAAGGCAAGGCCATGCTCATGAAATATTTGGGGGGGGTGGACTCCATCGCCCTGTGCGTGGATTCCCGGGTTCGGGAAGACGAGGCCGCCGCCCGGGGCGTCAAGGCCGGCAGGAACGACCCCAAGAAGATTATCGAGTTCGTGCGCATGCTGGAACCCTCCGTGGGGGCAGTCAACCTGGAAGACATCAGCCAGCCCGACTGCTTCGAGGTACTCGATACCCTGAGGGAAACCTGCGACATTCCCGTGTGGCACGACGACGCCCAGGGAACCGCCTGCATCACCCTGGCGGGACTCCTCAACGCCCTGAAGCTCGCGGGCAAGAAGCTTTCCGACGCCAGGATCGTACTTCTCGGGGCGGGGGCCTCCAACACCACCATCGCCAGGCTCATCCTCTCCGACGGGGGCGACGGCGCCAAGATGATCGTCTGCGACTCCCGGGGCCCCCTCCACGCGGGACGGTCCGACGTGGAGCAGGATACCCGCTACTACCGCAAGTGGGAGCTCTGCCTCTCCACCAACCCGAACCGGATTGATACCGTGGAAGAGGCCATCCGGGGCGCCGACGTGCTCATTGCCCTGTCTACCCCGGGGCCCGGCACGGTCAAGAAGGAATGGGTGGCCTCCATGGCCGAAAAGTCCATCGTCTTCGCCTGCGCCAACCCGGTCCCGGAAATCTGGCCCCACGACGCCAAGGAGGCGGGCGCCTTCATCGTGGCTACCGGCCGGGGAGATTTTCCCAACCAGGTGAACAATTCCGTGTGCTTCCCGGGAATCCTCAAAGGGGCCCTCCTGGTGCGGGCCCACAAGATCACCGACGGCATGGCCATTACCTGCGCCCATTCCATCGCCGACTATTCCGAAAAGAAGGGCATCGATCCCGAGCGTATCGTGGTAAATATGGAGGACACGGACGTGTTCGCCGTGGAGGCCGCCGACGTGGCCATGAAGGCCATTGAGGAGGGGGTCGCCCGGGTGAAGCTCGACTGGGCTACGGTGCACGACCTCGCCGCCGCGGACATTGACCAGGCCCGCAGGGCCACGAAGCTTCTCATGGAACGGGGCCTTATCCCCGAGCCCCCCGAGGCCATGCTCCGGGAAGCCCTGGAATTCGCGGTTTCCGAGACCCGGGGCAAACGCGACGGCCAGGGCCGCCCCTAAGGCCATGGCCTCAATCGGCAGCGCCGGGTCATCGAACCAGGCGATCAAGGGCTCCGCCGTCGGAGCCCTGGCTTTATGCGCCCTCCTTTGGAGTACCGCGGGCTTCCTCATAAAGCTCGTGGACTGGGATCCCTTCGCCATCGCCGGCGGTCGGAGCCTGGTGGCGGTCTTCGTCATGCTCGCCTTCGTTCGCAGGCCCAGTTTCCGCTTCACGGCGAACCAGGTGCTCGCGGCGGTCTTCTACAGCCTCACCATGATCCTCTTCGTGACCGCCAACAAGATGACCACCGCCGCCAACGCGATACTCCTTCAGTACACCGAGCCCGTCTACATCATCCTCCTGGGGCCCCTGCTCCTTAAGGACGAGGGAACCGACTGGCT
>QKDA01000107.1 GCA_003246765.1 Spirochaetales bacterium
CCGTGGAAATCTATATCTACGATCCTGAGGAAGGCTGTCCCGAATGCCCGCCCCGTCTCGATTCCCGCTCCCGCATCATGGTGGTGGGCACCAGCGGCTCCGGGAAAAGCACCCTGGCGGCCCTGCTCTCCCGCCGCCTGGGAATCCGGGACATCGAGCTTGACGCCCTGTACTGGGAACCCCGCTGGAAGGGCTGCGAGCTGGAGGAATTCTGCAGGCGCATTAGCGAGGCTACCGCGTCCTGCGGGGACGGGGGCTACGTGATTCACGGCAACTACAACAAGGTAAGGCACCTCACCTGGGGTAAGTGCGATACCGTCGTCTGGCTCGATTACCCGAAGCTCACGGTGATGCGCCGGGTGCTCAGCCGCACCTTCAGGCGCGTCTTCGGGAGGAAAAGGCTGTGGAAGGGGAACAGGGAAACCTTCAGGAAATCATTCCTCTCGAAAGACTCCATCATCCTCTGGGCCTGGAACACCCACGAGAACAGGCGAAGGCAATACCTCGAGGCGATGGAGAAGAACGAGCACGGGATAGCGCGCTTTATCGTGCTGCGGGACCCGAGCTTCGTGGAGGGCTTTCTGAAAACCATCGGGGGCTGACGGCGCCGCAAGCCTAGTCGGGCCCTGCGGCGCAGGTTGCGCGACGCAGGTTGCGCGGCACAGGCCCTGCGGCACAGGTTAAACCGCGCCGCCGCCCCCGACCGTATCAGTAATTCGCCGCCGCGTAGGCGACCCAGCCTCCGGCCTTCACCAGGGCGTCCTCGAACTCCCCGAGCTTGAAGGCGTAGGTTTTCTCCACCTTCTTTCCGTCCTTTCCCGCCGCGGTAAAGCTGAGTTTTCCCGACGCGATGTCCACGGACACGCTCGTGTCGAGACCCGAGAAGGTCTTGAAGACCTCGTCGATCTCCTCCGCCTTCAGTTCCGTGGCGATGAGGCCGCAGTTGTACATGTTCTGCCTGAAGATTCGGGCGAAGTTCTCGGCGATGACGATGTTGATCCCGTTCACCTCCAGGGCCCAGGGGGCGTGCTCGCGGCTCGAGCCGCAGCCAAAGTTCGCCCAGGTAACGATGGCGGTTTTCCCGGGAATGTCCGCCTTGGGGTCAAAGCCCGGGATCTTCAGGTCTTCCAGGCAGTAGGGCTTCAGGGCGGCCTTGGAAATCTCCGTCAGGTACTTGGCCGGGATGATCTCGTCCGTATTGATGTCGCTGCGGTCCAGGAAGAGGACCTTACCGTCGAATTTTGTCATAACCTTCTCCTTACGCCTCAGTGATCGTGCCCGCCACGGCGGTAGCCGCCGCGCTCGCGGGGCTCATGAGATGCACCGTTCCGCCCTTGCCCATGCGCCCGAAAAAGTTCCGGTTCGTGGTGGAGGCGCAAACCTCCCCGTCGGCGAGAACCCCGTTCGACATGCCGAGACAGGCGCCGCAGGTGGGGTTGGTCACGCAGAAGCCCGCGTCCATGAACACCTGGATTATCCCCTCCTTGAGGGCCTGCTGGAAAATGGCCGGCGTCGCGGGGCTCACGATGCCGCGCACCCCCGAGGCCACGGTCTTGCCCTTGAGCACCGCCGCGGCCTGCCTCAGGTCCTCGATGCGGCCGTTGGTGCAGCTGCCGATGTACACCTGGTCCACCTTGGTTCCCGCCATCTCGCGGATAGTCTTGACTTGGTCGGGCTTGAAGCCGAAGGTGGTCACGGGCACGAGGCTCGCCGCGTCGATCTTGTGCACCGCCTCGTATTCCGCGTCGGGGTCGGAATGCCACTTGAGGAAATCCACCAGGGCCTCGTCCTTGTTCGCGTAGCTCTTGTCCCCGTCGGGGCCGATAAAGGGCCACAGGTAGTCCACGGTGACCGCGTCGGGCATGCAGACCCCGGAGGTTCCCCCCGCCTCTATCGCCATGTTGCACAGGGTCATGCGCCCTTCCATCGACATGGCTTCCACGGCGGAACCGGCGAATTCCATCACCTTGTTGGTGGCGCCGTTTACCCCTATTTTCTTTATGATCGAGAGGATCGCGTCCTTGGGGGTAACCCCGGCGGGGAGCTTTCCTTCTATCTCGAAGCGGATGGTCCCGGGATACTGGAAGGCGCATACCCCCTTGAGGATTCCCACCTCGAGGTCGGTAGTGCCGACTCCGGCGGCGAAGGCGCCGAAGGCCCCGTGGGTGCAGGTGTGGCTGTCCCCCATGATGACCGTGAAGCCCGGGCGGACGAAGCCCTTCTCGGGGAAGAGGGCGTGGCACACCCCGTTCTTGCCGACGTCGAAAAAGTCCTTGATGCCCTGCCGTTCCGCCCACTGCCTTAAAACCCGGCCCTGCTCGGCGGTCTTTGAATCCTTCGCGGGGGTCACGTGGTCGATGACCGCCTTGATCTTGTCCGGGTCGAAGACCGTATCCATTCCCCGGGCGACGAGATCGTTGATGGCCACGGGGGTCGTTATCTCGTGGCAAAAAACGCGATCCAGCCGAAGCACCCAGGCCTCGCCGAAGGGCTTGTCCACTACGTGGGACTCGAAAATCTTTTGAGCCAGCGTCTTACCCATAATAATCTCCTATTGATATATACTGTATAAACTGTAGTATTTATAAAGTCAAGAATGTTATGTAAAAAAAGAGCAAAAACCGGGGATTCTGTGGTTATATTTGAACTATGACAACCAACGTTAACACTAAGACAATCCTTGCGGCGCTTTCAGCCCTCCTTCTGACGGGAATTCCCCTCATAGCGGAAGAAAACCTCCGGGGTCCATGGGTGATTCAGGAAGAAGTCTACCATATTGAAGGGAGAACGAAACCCTCGGCCGTAGTGGGTGCCATAGGAAAGGCGGAAGGCCTTTCCTTTACGACCAGGGAAGACCTGGAACTGTTCGCCCAGGACCGGGCGCGGAAACTGGAAAACCTGCGAAGCTTCAAGAAATCCTCCGTAGGCGTAGAATGGCCCGAGGACGGGGAAAGCCGTTCCGCTAAGCTGGTGGTGGACATTGAGGACGGGGCATCCTTCGTTCCCATTCCCTTCGCCTTTTACAACAGCAATGACGGAATCCAGCTCGGGACCATCATGAACGCCCCAAACCTCGCAGGAACCCTCAGCAACCTGTTCGTAATGGGCCTGTACATTGCCCCGCCGGATGACAGCGACGCCATTCAGTGGACTAACCCGAATTTCTTCCTCCTAACCACGGTTAGCGGAATAGACGCGGGCCCCGTTTCCCTTTCCCTCGCGGGAACCGCCATGCGCATGAACGGGAAGATAACCCGGCGGGGCGAGGAGGGGGTAAAGCTCTCGTCTACGGCCCTTTCCGGGACCGTCGCGGCTACCCGAAAGCTCACCGAAAACCTCTCGGATACCCTTTCAGTCAGGCTGGCGGGAAGCCCCGACAGCGAGGTAACGGAGGTGACGGACCCCGAGCTCCTTGCCTACGGCCCCATCAACCTGTCCGTAAGGCTAAGGAACGAGCTTGCCTACGAGGCCTTCGACTGGAAGGGAAACCTCAGGCAGGGCTGGAAGGCCTCCGTCGGGGCCGAGGCGACCCGAACGGACCCGCGCCTCGCGGACCTTAGGGACGATTTCAAGGTAGACGCGGAGGCCGCTTTCTACAAGGTGTTCGGAACCCGTTTCAATCCGGGAGCGAGGCTTTACGCCTTCGCGAACACCGGTGACGCAGACATTACCGCGGGCTCCCAGATTAGGGGTATAAGAAACGGGGAGATCGCGGGAAACCAGGGGGTCTTCCTGCGGACGGGGCTTCAGACCAAACTGGCCCGCCTCGGCAGCTCGGAGATACACCTTTCGCCCCTGGCGGATCTCTTCTGGGCCCGTATTCCCGGGGACGAGGACTATGAAACCGACGCGGGAGCCGCGGTGGGCGGGGAGATCCTGGTTCTTTTCGACGCCGTAAAGTCCCTTCCCATAAAGCTCGGCTTCGCCTGGGACACCCGTCCCGAGAGCCGGGTCGTTGGGGGAAACAGGCTTGAGGTAGATTTCAATTTCAGTTTTTCTTATTGAGGATTCGCGAAAAGGGGGTAGAGTTAAGGCATGAAAACAGTAATCATCGGAAACGGACCCGCGGGGTTCTATACCGCGACCAAGCTGGCCGCTCTGGCCCCGGACGAGGAAATAACCCTTATCGAGCGGGAATCCGAGCCCTTTTACGCGAAGATACGGATGCCCGAATACGTGGCGGACAAGATTCCCCGGGAAAAGCTTTACCTCGGAACGGCGGAAAGCCTTTCCCGCCTCGGGATACGCCTCGTCCAGGGAGCGGAAATAACCTCTATTGACCCCGGCGCCCGGGAGGTAATCTCGGCTAAGGGGAAGTGGGCCTACGACCGCCTGGTGCTCGCCACGGGCTCAAGGGCCTTCGTTCCGCCGGTTGGCGGAAGCGGGGCGGCGGACATACTCACCCTGCGTACCCTCGCCGACGCGGATGCCCTGCGGGAACGGTGCAAGGCCGGCTCGAAAGTGCTCGTTATGGGCGGAGGGCTTTTGGGTCTCGAGGCGGCCTGGTGTCTCCACGACCGGGGTGCGGAGGTAACGGTGGCGGAATACTTTCCCCGGCTCCTGCCCCGGCAGCTCAACGAGGACCAGGCAAGGCTCGTGCAGACCGCCCTTGAGGGAGCGGGCCTAGCCTTTAAACTCGGGCGCACGGTCGCGGCCGTCGAGAAACTCGAGGGGTCCTACCGCGCCGAGCTCGACAACGGGGAGATTCTTGAGGTCGCGGCGGTTCTTGCCAGCGCCGGGGTGCGGCCGGTTACCGAGGTTGCCCGGTCCGCCGGAATCGTCGTGGAAAAGGGAATAGTCGTAAACGAACGCTTTGAGACCTCGGTTCCCGGAATCTATGCCTTGGGAGACTGCGCCGAGATGGAAGGGAAGCTTTTCGGCCTCTGGATGGCCGCCATGGCCCAGGCGGAGGGCCTCGCCAAGATTCTCTCGGGCGCCGCGGACCGCTTCGTGAATAGGGTATATGAACCGGTGCTGAAGGTTCCCGGGATCGACATGAAGTCCCTGATGGGATCCTAGAGACAAAAAAACCCGGGGAAACGGACGCGATCGAGACAGATCCGCTTTCCCGGGTTTCCTGTTTTTTACTTTTTCTATGGTCTACATGATATCCCAGTACTTTTCCGTTCACAAGGGATGAAGGGCCTATTTAGGCTAAAAAAGGGTGAATTGCCCGTACATTCCTAATAGAGCCCGTCAAAGTATTCCCGGTTCTTCCCGTAGAGGCGGTCATCCACCACCAAGGTGAGTACCTGAACCCCCGAAAGGGATCCGTCGGGCCCGCGCTCAGGCAGGCAGAGCTTCAGGTCGCGCTTAAAGGACCTCGACTCGGCGTCGTAAAAAAGGTTCCCGATGAGGAAGCGGTCGGGAGTACCGCTCAGGGAGGTTTCGGCGCTCAGGGCGTAGTCCATGTCGCCGGAGAGGGAAAAGCGCCGAACCAGGGCGGCGGCCAGGTCCCTCTCGGTATGCGCCGTTGTGTCGAGCCGGCTCACCACGAGCATCGCGTCGTTTCCCATGAAAAAGGCGTTATCCGCCACCATGGTCCAGTTTCCGTCCAAGTGCAGCTCGATTCCGTCAATGACCCGGGTTTCGCCCTTTCCCGCAGGGGTGATGGAACGTACGGTATCCCCGCTCTCCGGCGCGTCATAGGCGAGGGGCTTGAAGTCGAAGAAAACCGAATCGCCCTTCGAGCCGACCCGGCCCGTCCGGTCAAGGGTCAGGAGACGGGATCCAGTTGACGTCGAGAGGGAAGAGAGGCCGAATAACGGAACCTCGGGGGCCCACTCCAGCGTAATCTCCCCGCCGAATTGGGCTTCCGTGCGCTTCGTCCGGCTCGCGGGCGGCAAAAGGGCGCTTCGTCCCGCCAGGGGAGATCTTTCCCCTTCGAGACGATTCCCCTCGGCGGATGCCGAAGAGGACCAGGAAAAGAGATCGGGCAGGAGGCCCATGAGATAATTCACGGTCTCCACGTCGTCGTTCGAGATCTTCGAGATGATGTTTTGTCCCGTGAGCACCAGCTTTCCGTCCGCCGGTTCGGCCCTGAAAAGGATGCGTACGTCCGTCGAACGGGTGGGGGCCTTGAGAAAGGCGCCCCAGGTCGAGTCGTCGTAGTAAAGAAAGCCGATCCAGGTAGGCTCCTTCCAGGAGCCGTCCCGGTACACCGCGTAGTCCCCCGAAACGGGCTGGCCCGAGTAAAGCCCTCCCGCCCCGCCGGGGGCTTGCGCCGGAACGGGGAGAGGGGTCAGGAAGAGAAGGGCCGCGGCGACGAGGGACGGCCCGAACCCGGGACGGAAAGACATCAGTCCTCCCCGGAGGGGGCGCTAAGCTCGGCGAGGGAGGCGCGCACGATCTCCGCGGCCTTGGCGGCGGCGCCCTCCAGCGGGATGAGGGAGGCGTCCTTGGAGGAGCGGAGCTTGAGCTCCACGTTGGGGAGGTTCTTGTCGCCCACCACGATCCTCACGGGAATGCCCACCAGGTCCATGTCCTTGAACTTGACCCCGGGGCGCTCGTTACGGTCGTCGAGGAGCGCCTCGATTCCCGCGGCGGAAAGCTCGGCGTAGAGCCTGTCGGCGGCGTCCTTCATGGCACCCTCGTACTTGATGGGAACCACCGCGACCTGGAAGGGGGCCACGCTCATGGGCCACAGGATGCCGTCGTCGTCGTTGTGTTCCTCGATGATGGAGGCAAGGGTCCGGTCCACGCCGATCCCGTAGCAGCCCATCATGGGATACTGCTGCTTCCCGTTCTCGTCGAGGTAGAGCATGTTCATGCTCTTGGTGTACTTGTAGCCGAGCTTGAAGATATGCCCGAGCTCGTTGCCCTTTTTCGCGTAAAAGGCGTCGCCGCAGACCGGGCACCTGTCCCCGGCCTTGACGGTACGCACGTCAGCGGTAAGCCAGGGAGTGAAGTCCCGGCCCGGCTCGACGTGCTCGTAGTGGAGGTCCGCCTTGAGGGCGCCGGTGACGGCGTCGTGCATGGCGGTTACCGAGAGGTCCGCGATGACGGGCACCGAGGATAGCCCCACGGGACCGGCGAAGCCCACGGGGGCGCCGGTAAGCCGCTCCACGTCGCGGTCCGAGGCGAGTTCCACCTCGCTGGCCTTCACGGTGGCGGCGAGCTTAACCTCGTTCACGTCCAGGTCGCCCCGCACGCATACGGCGAAGAAGGATTCGGGATAGTAGGCGGGGGAGCTCGCGGGGGTAACCCGGTCGAGCTTGGCGCAGCCCGGCGCGGAGGAGAGGTCGAGCTCGGAGTTAACGGCCCGGTACACCAAGGTCTTGATAAAGGCCTGGGGCACGGTCTTGAGGAAGGCGGTGAGCTCCTCGATGGTGCGGACGTTCGGGGTTTCCACGGGGGAGAATGCCTTGCCCGCCGGAGCGGAGCCGGGACCGGAGGTCACGGGATCCGGGGCGCAGGAGGCCTTCTCGTCGTTGGCCGCGTAGCCGCACTTGGGGCAGAGAATGAGGTTGTTGTCGCCTACCTCGCTCTCCACCATGAATTCCTCGGAGCCCGTGCCGCCCATGGCGCCGGAATCGGCCTTCACCGGGATCACCGAGAGGCCGCAGCGGCGGAAGATCCGGCGGTAAGCCTTGCCCATGGCGCGGTAGGTCTCGTCCAGGCTCTCCTCGTCGGCGTGGAAGGAATAGGCGTCCTTCATGGTAAACTCGCGGCCCCGCATGACCCCGTACCGGGGGCGGATCTCGTCGCGGTATTTCGTGTTGATCTGGTAGGCGTTCATGGGAAGCTGTTTATAGGAGGAAATTTCCCCCCTGAGGAGGGCGGTGAAGGCTTCCTCGGCGGTGGGGCTAACCACGAGTTCCTGGTCCACCCGGTTCTTTACCCGGAGCATGCCCTCGCCCATGGTTTCCCAGCGGCCCGACTCGCGCCATATTTCCCCGGGAACCACAACGGAAGGCTTGAACTCCAGGGCCCCCGCGGCGTCCATTTCCTCGCGGATGATATTCTCCACCTTCCGGAAGGACCGGAGGCCCAATGGGAGATAGGTGAAAAGTCCGTTGCCGAGTTTCCGGAGCATGCCGGAACGCATCATGAGCCTGTGGCTCGCCACTACCGCCTCAGCGGGGACTTCCCGCAGGGTCGGCATGAACATCTTGGACATTTTCATGGATGTAGTACCCCTTTCAGGGGCCCATTCTATACGGAAACGGGGCGGGTTTTCAAGGACGGGCGGGGTGAACGGCAATTCTCGACCCGACCCGCCCGGGAGGGTTTCCCGGCAGTATGTAGGGCTTATTTGGGACGCTTTTTCTTGCCGTAGAGCATTCGGTCCGCCAGGGCGAGCACCTCGTCCACCGTGCGGCCCTCGCTTTCTGCCGCGCCCCAGCTCACCGAAAAGCCGAGATCCCGGTACTGCTCGCAATAATTCCGCAATTCCCCGTCCATCTCTCCCATCCGCTGCTCCGCCTCTGCCTGGTCGGTCTCGGGAAAGATGATCACGAACTCGTCACCCCCGTAGCGGGACACAATATCGTAGTTCCTGACCCGGCGCCTGAGAATTTCCGCGATTTCCTTGAGTACCCGGTCCCCGGCAAGATGACCGAGGCTGTCGTTCACCTTCTTGAAATTGTCCAGGTCGATGAAGGCGAGGGAGAAGCCGAGGCCGTTTCGCTCGGAGCGGTTATGCTCCATCTCGAGGAATTTCACGAGGTATCGCCGGTTGTAGAGCCCCGTCAGGTCGTCCAGGACGCTCAGCTCGAAAAGCTGCAGGTTGATTTTGCCGTACTGGGCCATCATGTACACGGCGGTTCCCACGATGGCCGAGATCGCGACGGTAAAATTCACCGTGAGGTCGTTAATTCGGTACGCCGCGTCGGTATAGGGGGCGAAGAGGCCGGGATACCAGAGTTCCGCCCGAAAGAGGAAGGGCATCTCGAGGATCATGATCGCGGGGAATGCGTATTCCGCGGGATTGCGAACCACCACCGCCAGGATAAAGGCCACGAGGATCACGAGATAGGGCATGGTGCTCATGGATCCCGGGGAGGTCAGGTAGCCCAAGGGCAGCCACAGGACGGAAAAAACCGCCAGGAAGGAAACCCGGGCAAGGGCATAATGGCGCTGATTTGCCGAAAGGACGTACCAGAGCACGCAGAGGGCGAAAGCCGCCGCCGCGGTAGCCACGTTCACCGCCGGACGACGGTTCACGAGGTGTATCACCGTGAACGCCAGCGACAGGGCCCCGGAAATCACGATGTAGGCCCGGAACAGGGAATAGCGGATATCGCGGTTGAAAATCGCCGCCCGATCGTCCATGGACGCATGCTTTTTTTTCATGCTTCCATTGTACATCGCCGCCCCCATTCCCGGCAAATTCAGGCGCCCCTTCCGCGGTGGACCGCGGAGCGTGCTATAGTCATGACACAAGGAGCCTTCCATGGCACGGAAAAAACGCATCGCCCTCGCCTGCTGCCTTTGCATCGCCGCCGCCGGGGCCTTCGGCAACGACGGCCTCGTGGTGAATTACGGCGGGGGCATCGAGCCCCTGGAAACCGCCGAGATCTCGATCGAGCGGGAGGATCTGGATATCTCCTACGACGGGGAGAAAAGGCTCTGGCGCGTGGAGGTGAGTTTCCTCCTCCGCAACCCCGGCAGCGAAAACGTACGCGCGGACATCGCCTTCATTAACCACGGGGTCATCGATAGGCGGTACAGCGGCGACATCGTCGGCTTCCGCACGTGGATCAACGACCGGGAAACGGGTTACCGCTACGAAAAAAAGGAGGGACAGGCCGCGGAGGACGATCCCTCCCCGGTTTCCTATACCGAGTTTTTCGTGAGCCCCGTCACCTTCCAGCCGGGCCTTACCCGGGTTTCCCACGCCTACGCTACCTTCGGGAGCATCGGTTGGGGGCCGGGCCGCTTCGGCATGGGCTACACCCTCCTCACGGCGCGCAAGTGGGCGGGTCCCATCAGGCAGTTCAATCTCACAGTCTCGGTCCCTCCCAACAGCGTCTTCCTCGGCGACTTTCTCGGCGAGTATCCCGGTTTCGAGCCCTACGGGGACTGGAAGCTCGACGGCGAGGAGAAGTACGGGAATCTCTACATCCGCTCGGGGGGTATTCAGTTTACCGCCCGGAACTGGATGCCCGAGAGGGACCTTTGGTTCGAGCTCTATGACTGGGACTGGTATCGGTCGTACTACGCGGTTTTCGACAGGGAAAACTGGGGCAAACCGGAATACAACATGCCCCGGGTGAGCTTTCTCGACCTGCAGACCAAGGAACTCACGCCCCAGGACCTGGAGAAGTACGACGCCCGCGACTTGCGGATTCTCAGGAACGGCATCTATGCCCTCCATGGGTATGACTTCGCCGATTGGGGGCTCAAGGCCTATTTCGGCCGCTTTCTCTGGTACAAGGCGAACCCCGACTTCTCCGAAGACGAGCTGACGGGGCTTGAAAGGGCGAACGTAGCCCTGATCGCGGAAGAGGAGAGGAAAAAACAGCAGTAAGGCCCTACCGGGCGAGTTCCCTGATGCCCTCCGGGCCGTCCATGCCCCGCTTTATCATGAGGGAAGCAAGGGCTTTTATCGGCGCTGCGCGGCGAGCCACTCCATGAGGGTCAGGCCGTCCTCGGCGACGCACTCGTTCTTGAGGGCGTAGATCCAGGAAAAGTGCCCTAGATAGGGCTCCCCGTCTTCCCCGCGCACCTCCGGGAAGAGGCTGAGCCGCACGTCGGCGGCGCCGGCCTTGCGGAGCCGATCGACCATGGCTACGGAGGTGAGGGACGCGGGCACCACGGGGTCGTTTTTCGCGTGGGTGAACCACAGGGGAGTCGCCGCCAGGGACTCAGCCTGTGCGGGGGTGAGCCAGGCGGCGAAAAAGGCCTCGCATACCGGCCATCCCGCGGCGAAAAACCCGGGGTTGTCCGCGATGAGCTTGACCGTCATGAAGCCCCCGTTGGAGCAGCCCCCGAGATAGATCCGGGAAAGGTCCGTTTCGGGATGGAATTCGAGGTGGTATCGGATCATGGCCATGAGAGCGCGGGCGTACTTCGACGAGCCCGTGGCGGTCCGAAAGGCGCCGGTCAGTTCGATTGAGCCGTACTCCTCGTCCTGATACCGGAACGCCGGGATATGCCCAAAGTCCTCGGCGAGAAGCCAGCGGGAACCCAGGGGAGATTCCCGGGTAATCTTAACGCGGCTGCCTATGCGTACCTCGAAGCGTATGTCCGCGAAACGGTTGAGCCCCCTCCCGCCCTCGTAGATCATGGGGATAAGCTCCCGATAGTCGAACCCCGTCTCCAGGGAAACCCGCAGGTACCGGCCCGAGGGATCCGCCTCCCCCTCGGCCCCGCAGGGGAAGCTCCCCGTGACCGAGCAGTCCTCGAAGTCCTTCATGTCCTCCCGGCGGGCCTTCACGGAAACCGTCTCGGGCAGGGGCGTGGAAGAGCCCTCCTTGCCGAAGGGACCGACGATCAGGGCAGTCACCGCGGGCCCCCAATCCCGCCCCTCGATTACCGCACGCCACGTGGGCGAGTCGGCCCCGGCAGGCATGCAGGAAAGGAAAAGGGAGAGCGCCGCTCCCAGGAAGGCGAGAGACCGAGGGAGGGCGAGGGGGCTCGGGAGGGCGGTTCTGGGGGTATCCGTTGTCGTACGAGCCGAACCCGATTCCATGGGGCCTCCTTACCGGGGTATGTCGAAAAGGCAGGCAGAGAAATGCCCGCCGCACAAGTCCTTCAGGGGAGGCCTCGATGCCGCGCACTCCGGCTTCGCGTGGGGGCACCGGGGGTGGAAGTGGCAGCCCGGGGGCGGGTTGATGGCGCTCGGAATTTCTCCCCGCACCACTTCCCCCATCCGCCGCTTGTCCGGGTCGGGTATCGGCACCGCCTCCAGGAGGGCCCTGGTATAGGGGTGGTGGGGATGGGCGAAGAGCTCGTTCTTCCCGCCTATCTCCACAATGCGGCCGAGGTACATGATGGCCACCCGGTCACAGAGGTATTTAGCCGTCGCGAGGTCATGGGTGATGAAGAGATAGGTCATCTTCATCTCGTCCTTGAGCTTTTTCAGGAGCTCCATTACCAGGGCCCGGACGGACACGTCCGCCATGGCGATGGGCTCGTCCGCCACGAGGAATTCCGGGTTCGTCGCCAGGGCCCGGGCTATCACCACCCGCTGTGCCTGGCCCCCCGAGATCTGGTGGGGGTACTTGCGGTAGAGGAACTCCGCCGGCGAGAGCCCCACCTTTTCCATGAGCCCCAAAACGTAGGCCTTGCGGTCCGAGGGCTCGAGAAGGCCGTGAATCTTCAGGGGATGGCCTATGGCCTGCCCCACGGTCATGCGGGGGCTCAAGGACCCGTTGGGGTCCTGGAACACCACCTGCATCCGGGGGCGCAGGCGCCGCATGGCCTCCCGGTCCACCGTGGCAATATCGGTACCGTTAAAGTCGATATGGCCCCCCGTGGGGTCCAGCAGGCGGAGGAGAAGCCGGCCGGTGGTGGACTTTCCTGAGCCCGATTCCCCCGCGAGGCCCAGGACCTCTCCCTTCCTGATCTCGAAGGACACGTCGTCCACGGCGTGAACCACCGCGGCCTTGCCGTCCGCGGGAGCCTTCTCGAAAAGCCCCCGCCTCACGGGGAATTCCTTCACGAGGTTTTCTACCTTGATCAATACGTCGCTCATGCTTCCTCCCCGTAGAGCCAACAGGCGCAGCGGCGAGTCGCGCCGGGACTTCCGTCACCCAAAGAGGTCCGGCGTTCCAGGAGCGGAGGTTCCGCTTCCCGGCACCGCTCGAAGGCCTTCGGGCAGCGTTCGGCGAAGCGGCATCCCGGGGGAGGCGTCACGAGATCCGGCGGGGAGCCGTCCATGGTGGTCAGCTTTTCCTGGTCCAGGTCGATATTGGGCACGCACTCGATGAGGCCCCGGGCGTAGGGATGCATGGGGTCGTGGAAGATGAGGCTCGAGGGGCTCTCCTCCATCACCTTGCCGCCGTACATGACCACGATGCGGTCCGCGATCTCCGCCACGAGGCCGAGGTTGTGGGTAATGAGGATGATGGAAAGGTTGTACTTTTTCCTGAGGCGGTTGAGGAGGTCCACGAAACCCGCCTCCACGATCACGTCGAGGCTCGTGGTGGGCTCGTCGCAGATGATCACGTCGGGGTGCATGATGAGCCCCAGGGCTATCATGATGCGCTGACGCATCCCCCCGGACATCTGGTGGGGGTACTCCCGCATCCGCTTGCGGTCGATGCCGAGCTCCTCCAAAAGGTCCCCCGCGTGCTTGAGGGCGTCGGCCTTCTTCATCTCGGGCTTATGGTAGCGGATGGTCTCGAGGAAGTGGTCCTGGATCTTCATGAGCGGGTTGAGGGAAGTCAGGGGATTCTGGAAAACCATGGCGATGTCCCTGCCCCGCATGGCGCGGAGCTCGTCCCTGGTCATGGTCACCACGTCCTTGCCGTGGTAGAGGATCTCCCCGCCGACGATTCGCCCCGGGTCCCTCAGGAGGTTCATGATCGCGAGGCCCATGGTGGACTTGCCGCAGCCCGACTCGCCCACGATGCCGAGGACCTCCCCGTCCCCCAGGGAAAAGCTCACGTCCCGTACGGCCTTCACGGTGCCGATGGCGATGGGGTAGTCGATGGAAAGCCCCCTCACCTCCAGGACCGGCGAGGCCGGGGATGCGGCGGCGCTGGAGGGCCCGGCGCCGGCATTGGTTTTTATCGTATCAGTCATGGGGTCAGCGCTCCAAAAGTTTCGGGTTGAGGATTTCGGCAAGGCCCTCGCCGAGCATGGTAAAGCCCAGGGCCAGGGTCATGATCATCACCCCGGGAAAGGTGATCATCCACCATACCCCGGAGGGAAGGAACTTCTTGCCCATGGAAAGGTCCATGCCCCAGTCGGGAATGCCGCCGGAAAGCCCGAGGCCGATGTAGGAAAGGGCTGCCTCGGTCATGATCGCGTCGGCGATGTTGAGGGAGAAGACCACCACCACCGTGGCGATGACGTTGGGGAACACGTAGCGCCCGAGGATGGTCGCCCGTTTGGCGCCGATGGCTCCCGCGGCTTCCACGTAGAGCTCTTCCTTGATCGTGAGGGTCTGGCCCCGCACGAGGCGGAAGTAGGTGGGAATGTAGATCACCGCCACCGCCACCGTAATGTTGATCACCCCGGGGCCGAGCATGGCCGCGAAGGCGATCGCCAGGATGAGGCCGGGGAAGGAGTAAAGGGAGTCCATCACCAGGGAGAGGATCTTGTCGAACCAGCCCCCCACGAAACCCGAGAGGAGCCCCAGGGGAATTCCCACCAGGGACGAGACCAGGGCCGCGAGGATCGCCACCCCGAGGATGGTGCGGGATCCGTAGATCATGCGGGCGAACACGTCCCGGCTGAGGTTGTCCGTGCCGAAGAGGTGCGTCCCGTCGGGGGGGGCCATCTGGGCGCCCGCGTTCTGGTCCGAGGGATCGAAACTCGTGAAGAGGGAGGGATACAGGGCGCTGGTGACGATGGTCGCGATGATGAGGATCCCCGCGATCATGATCCACCATTCGGCGCCGTATTTCTTGTGGTTCTTGGAAACCCAGCGGAAAAACCGGGAGAACAGCCCCGAGGGGAGATAGGAGCGGGTCCCGGAGTCGCCGCGGCTTGCGGCCTTGCTGTCGTTTGTTTCGTTCATGCCAAACTCCGTTAGTATTTGACCCGGGGGTCGACGAAGGCGTAAAGGATATCCACCAGGAGCGATATCAGGCTCACGAGGAGGGCGTACACCACGATAACCCCCTGGATCACTGGGTAGTCCCGCAGGTAGATGCGCTCCAGGAGAAGCCGTCCCACCCCGGGCCAGGAGAAGGTGGACTCCGTGAGGATCGCCCCCGCGAGGAGGGTGGCGAACTGGAGTCCCAGCATGGTGAGCACCGGGATGAAGGCGTTCTTGAGGGCGTGGAAGTACACCACCCGGCTCTCGGGGATTCCCCGGGCCCGCGCCGCCAGGACGTAGTCGCTCTTCAGGGTATCGAGCATGTTTGCCCGGGTGAGCCGGAGGAACACCCCGGAAAGGGTAACCCCCAGGGTTATCGCCGGGAGGAGGAGGTGCACGAGCACGTCCGAGAGGGCATACCAGTTGCCCGCGGCGATAGTGTCCAGGATGTAGAAGTTGGTGCGGGCAAAGTCGGAGGTGAAGATACGGGTTCCCGTGCGGCCCGCGATGGGCAGGATGCCGAGCCAGATGCCGAAAACCAGCTGGAGCATGAGCCCCATCCAGTATACGGGCACGCAGTACACCACGTTGCCGTAGAGGCGTATGCCGAAGTCGCGCTTCTTTTTGCGCTTGCTCGCGGCGTAGGCTCCCAGGGGAACCCCGATGAGCAGGGTGAACGCCATGCCGAAGAGGGTGAGCTCCACGGTGGCGGGGAGTTTTTCCTTGATGGGGTCGATGACCCGCTGCTTGTATATCATGGACTCGCCGAGGTCGAACCGGGCTATCTGTCCGAGGTAGTCGAAGTACTGGAAAATCAGGGGCTTATTTAAGCCCAGGGCCTCCTGCTTGGCGGCGATCACTTCCTGGGGGGCGTGGTCGCCGAGCATGGCCGAAACGGGATCGCCGGGCATGACCCGAATGACCACGAACACGAGACTCAGGAGGATAAAGAGCATCGGGATGGTCATGAGGGTACGGCTGACGATGTATTTTAGAAGGTTGTTCATCGGTTCCTTGTCGCTTTACTTGACGCGAAAAGGCCCCGTCCCAAGGCAGGGACCGGGGCCGCCGCGTCGGAATCGCCCGCCTGAAGGCGGCGGGCGCGGCCGGCGAGTCCGCCCCCCGGAGGGGAGGGCGGATCCGCCGGATCGGGTCAGTTCAGCTTCAGCTCGCTGTAGTTGAAGATGAGGGTCGGCCCGAGCTTTACGCCGGAGATGGAGGGCTTGGTGAAGATGAAGAGATCCCCCTGCCATATCGGCACGGTCATGACCTCGTCGGCCCACATGGCCTGGATCTTCTCGAACACGTCCTTGCGGACCGCCGGGTCGGTGGAACCCTGCTCCTTGGCGAAGAGGGCGTCCCACTCGGGATCGGAGAAGTAGATTCCCATGCCCGCGGAACCGGAGGTTCCCGCGAAGGCCGCGGTGTAGTTGTCCGGGTCCACGTAGTCGGGGTACCAGCCCAGGAGGTAGGCGGGCATCAGCTTCTTGTTCCAGTTGTCCTTGTAGGTGGCCCACTCGGCGCTCTTGAGGTTGACCTTGACCGCCGGGCACTTCTCGAGGTTGGCCTTGAGAACCTCCGCCATGTTCACCTCGGTGTCCCCGTAGTGGGTGGGGGTGTACCAGAAGTCGAAGGTGAAGGGCTTGGAGGCGGTGTAGCCCTTGGAGGCCAGGAGCTTGGTGGCAAGTTCCACGTTGCCGTCGCCGAAGACGGTCTTGAAGTTCTCGGTCTGGTACATCATGCCGTTGGGAACCATGGAGTACAGGGGGGAGTTCTGGCCGAGGTATACCTTCTGGATGATCTCGGGACGGTTCACCAGGGCCGCGACGGCCTGGCGGAGCACCTTGTCCTTGAAGATGCCGGAGCTGGTCTCAAAGCAGATGTAGCGGATCTGGGGTCCCGAGAGCCGGTTGGTCACGAATTCCTTCTTCTCCGAGAGGTCCTTGATGTCCGAGGGATTGAGGGACTTGTAGACGAGGTCGATCTCGCCCTTCTCGAAGGCCAGGCGCATGGTGGTGGCGTCGGCGAAATAGCGGATCACGATGCGGCCTACGTCGGGCTTCTCGCCGTAGAACGCGGGGTTCGCCTCAAACACGGCTTCTTCGTCGCGCTTGAAGGAGGTGAGCTTGTAGGCTCCGAGACCGGAAAGGGTGCCGCTCTTGAGCTCGCTGATGTCCTTGATGATCTTGTCCGCGGGGAAGTCGTTGGGATTCACCGGGAAGTAGGTCGGGGTAGCCACCAGGGAGGGGAAGAAGGCGCAGGGCTGCTTCAGGGTGAACACCACGGTGGCGTCGTCCTTGGCGGTAACTTCCTTCACGAAGTCGGAAACGAGCCAGGAGGGGTCGCCGCCGAGGGCGATGACCCGGTCGATGGACCACTTCACCACCGAGGCGGTGAGGGGGGTGCCGTCGGTGAACTTCAGGCCCGGCCGGAGGTGGAAGGTGAACTCGTCCCCCGCGGCGTTCACGTCGTAGCCCGACGCGAGACCGGGAACGATGTCGGTGGTTCCGGGGGTATAGGCAAGGAGACCCTTGTCGATATTCTGGAAGACATCCCAGGTGTGGATGTCATAGGCGCTCGCGGGATCCATGTCGGACACCTTGTCGGTGGTTCCGTACACAATCGTCTTCACGGCGTCCTTGGCGGCGGCGGCCGGCTTGGAGCATCCCGCCGCGAGCACCATTGAGGCGACGGCAAGACCAAACAATACTTTCACGGCTTTTTTCATTTAAAAAGCTCCTTGTAGTGATGTATGGTCAGTATAGATATGCGTTTTCCCGCTGTCAATTGAATATTTATGCGAATCCCCGAAGTTTGTTGCGAATTTGTACTAAGCTGACAGGATGCCAAAAAGTGTCATTCCGTAGCTGCATGACGCACGCGCCCCGGACGAACGTTCATCGCCGTTCCCTATCTTCTGAATTTGCCTGAATATACGAAAAACTCCTGGCGGTTGCTCGCGAGCTGAATGGGCTTGAGGCCCTCGAAACCGAACTGGGTAAGCCGTTTTATATAGAAGGAAACCTCCGAGGCATACTTCCAGTCATTGAGCTTCAGGGTAAAAAACCCCCGCCGGAGGGCAAGATCCTTACCCTGCGAATCCCTGAGGATGCCCAGAACGTGGGAGAGCTCGCCCAAGGCATCGCGAGGGGGAATGCTCATGTCCATGACGATCCAGTCGGGATTCACTCCCGCGAGATCTTCCCGGGTCGCGTACCGGGCGGGTTTCCGGATATGCCGGAAGTCAGGGTTCGCCGCGACCGTCTCGGCCATAAATTGGGGATCAATGCCTACGACCCGGAAGCCCCGGTCCAGGAGGGCCGTGGTGGCTCCCCCGGGAGCGCAGCCGATTTCCAGGGCCTGCCAGCCGGGCTGAACCACGGGCCGGAAGCGCAGTATCGCCTCCTCGAGCTTGAGCCAGGCCCGGGAGGGGGCATGGGGCGGGAGAGGAAGGCCGCAAAGGTTTCCCGGAAAGGGGAGGATATCCGGCGAGGAGACATGCCGGCCCAGGAAGACGTGGAAGTCGTCCACCCATATAAGATCGTAGACCAAGGCCTCAGGTGAGGTCCGCGGACCGAAGCCAGGGGATTCCTCACCCGGGCCGCTAGCTTCCCGCCCCGCGAGAAAGGCGGCGGGATCCCCCGCGAGGGCGCGTCCCAGTTCATGCATCCTTTTTTCCAGGTTCTTCACGTCATTCATTCGGTATCTTCCCCCGTATCGTGCTATTATACGCCCCATGACACGATTGCGAACACTGCTTAACCTCGGCAGGGACGGGCACCTGAAGCCCTCGGCGATACCCGAATGCCTCCCCTTTTCAATCGACCCCCCGGGGGCGAAGGAGGCCTTTCTACTCCTCCACGGCTTTACGGGAAACCCCGCAGAGATGCTGACCCTCGGCAAGGCCCTCGCGGATGCGGGTTACGCCGTCCACGCACCCCGATATCCCGGGCACGGGACGAACCGCAAGGACTTTTACGCCTCCGGGGCCGCGGACTGGCTCAGGAGAGCCTACGACGCCCGCCTCGAACTCGGCGCCCGCTACGAAACCGTGCACGTGGCGGGACATTCCATGGGAGGGGTGATAGCCTCCGCCGTGGCATCCTCCTTCAAGACCCCCCGGCTCGTTCTCTTGGCGCCGGCCTTCAGGCTCACCATTCCCGGGGCCTGGATTACCCCCTGGGTCGCCCCCTTCCGGGGTTCCAGGAAAATCGACCGCTCCCCCTCCGCCGAGAACTCCCATGACCCGGTCAGAAGGCTGCTTCACGAGGAATACTGGAAGGACGACCTCATCCGCCCGACGGCGGAACTGGTTCGCATCGCCCACCGGGTCAGGGGAAACCTGCGTCGGGTGGAGGCCAAAACCTTGGCGCTTTTCGGGACCCAGGACCCCACGGTGCCCCTTTCCACGGGCGAGCTTCTCAGGAAATCCCTCACCAGGGCCGAAAGCCTGGAGTTGGCTCACCTTGAGGGGGCGGGGCACCTCTTCCCCTTCGATGACCGGTCCGGCGAAACCGCCGAGGCTATCCTCCGATGGCTCCGGGGCGAATGACGGCGTGAGGCATTTCGACTGGATAGGCTTCGACGCCGACGATACCCTCTGGCACAATGAGCCCCTCTTCGAGAGGGCCCAGGACCGTTTCGTGGAACTCCTCTCGCCGTACCTGGAAGCCGATTGGGTCCGCTCCAGGCTTTACGAGACCGAAACCCGGAATCTCGCCCATTTCGGCTACGGCATCAAGGCCTTTGCCCTCTCGATGATCGAAAGCGCCGCGGAACTCACCGAGGGGCGCATCACGGG
>QKDA01000046.1 GCA_003246765.1 Spirochaetales bacterium
CTTTGAGTATACTTCAACCCTGTCATGAATGACAATTAAGTGCTATTTTGACCCTATGGCTATCCCGGTCGCAATTCTTCAAGCTCCCCTCGTTCAGCTCAACGCCCCCTATCCCTCCGGGGCGTATCTCTCGGCGTTTTTTCGAGGCCTTGCCTCGGGGCGGTGGCCCGTACCGGGGGGAGATAAGGAAGTTACCGGGGGAGGCGAGGTTCCCGGGGAGGTGCTGTGGGTCGACGGGAGCGAGCGCCTTTTCAGCGCCCTTTTCTCGCGTGCGGGTTTGGCGCGCCTCTTTGACCTGAGTACGGAGACCGCCCTCGGGCGGGCGGAACGGGCGGAGCGGGAGGGGGACCCGGAGACGGCCTTTCAGCTGAGGCGCTTCGTCTCCCTCTCGGATTCCTGGTCCTTCTGGATAGACGACATGGTCTCGATTCTCCGGGGGGGCGACCGGGAGCTTTGCCACGGCCTCGCGCGCTCTCCCCACGCCCCCCGGGGAGCGCGCATGGAAGCCTGGCTCGCCTCCCTCGCGGACGAGGGCGGGGCCGGCGGCGCCGAGGTCGGGCCCGACGACGCGAGAACCCTGGCCACCCTGGCCCTGGAGGACCTCGCCGACTATATCGCGGCGGCCTACGACGGGGAGTTCTCCCTGGTCCGGTACGCCGAGTCCATCGCCGCGAGCGAGGGGAATTTTTCCCGAATCGAGGCGGCCCTGGACCGGCCCCTGCTCCGTGACTTTTTCGTGCCCCTCTGCGAAGGCCTGTGGGACGAGATTTCCCTGCGGTTTTCCCTCGGGGAGGGGGATTCCCGTTTCCTCTTGTGCCTGTCGGTGCCCTTTCCGGGAACCCTCGCCCCGGCCCTGGCGGCGGCAAAGTCCGCGAAGCGGCGCTTCGGGTCCCGGGTCACGGTGGCCCTCGGCGGCGGCTACGTGAGCACGGAGCTCCGCTCCTACGCCGGGGAAGCCCTTTTCGATTATATAGACCAGCTTTCCTTTGACCGGGGCTACGGGGGCTATGCCGCCTGGTTCCGCTCGCGCTGCCCCTCGGGCGAGGGCGCTCCCCGCCGGGTTCATTGCCCCGAGGACCTCAGGGGCTTCGAGGAAGAGGTAACCCGCACCGTCGTCCCGGACTATTCGGACATCGACTTTTCCCGGTATCCCCGCCTGGCGGACACCCCGAACCCCATGCACCGGCTCTGGTCCGACGGGGCGTGGATGAAGGCCATGCTGGCCCACGGCTGCTACTGGCACCGCTGTTCCTTTTGCGACGTGACCCTGGATTACATCCGGGGCTACCGCCCGGTGGACGTCGCCGCCCTCCATGCGGGGCTCATGGCCCAGGCCGGCCGCGCCGGCGTCAGGGGCGTGCATTTCGTGGACGAGGCGGCCCCGCCCCGCTCGCTGAGGGATTTCGCGGAACTCAACCTTCGATCCCGCGCCGAGGGGAAACGGCCCCTCTCCTTTTGGGGGAATATCCGTTTCGAGGGGACCTTCAACCGGGACCTGGCGGACTACCTTTCCTTCGGGGGGCTCACGGCGGTGTCCGGGGGCATCGAGATCGCCTCGGAGGAGGGCTTCAAGGCGGTGGACAAGGGGATAGACCTGGAGAACCTGGTGGGAACCTGCGCGGCCTTCAAGGAGGCGGGGGTGCTCGTGCACGCCTACCTCATCTACGGATACTGGAACGAGGACGCCCAGGGGGTCATCGACGCCGCCGAGACCATGAGGCAGCTCTTCGCCGCGGGCCTCGTGGACTCCGCCTTCTGGCACAAGTTCGTGCTCACCCGCCATTCGAGGGCCTTTAACGAGTGGAAGCGGGGCATGCACCGGGGAGGGTCGAATCCCCTGGTGCCCCTTACCCGGGAGGGGCTTCCCCTGGATTCTGGCGAACCGGTGGGCGTAATCTTCGCCGAAAACGACCTTGCCTTCCGGGGGGAGGAGTCCTCTTCCCGGTACACCGCCCCCCTGGATGCGGCCCTGCAGGCCTGGATGCACGGTGAGGGGCTTTCCCGTTCCGTGAGAAAGTGGTTCCCCTTTCCCATGCCTCCGCCGCGGGTAGCGCCGGACGCGATCGACTCTCTCATCGCCGCCTACGAGCGCCGCAGGGACGCCGAGCGGTCCGCCCCCTACGACCCGAAAGCCCGGTACGCCTGGACCGGAAGCCGCCCCGTGAGCGCGGGACCTAAGGGGGAGTACCTGTGGCTCCATTTGGGGGAGGAGATTCGGCGTTCGCTGCCGGAGAGCCTCGTTTTGTCGCTTGTCCCCGGTGCGGGGAGCGCCGGGTCAATTGCCGGGGCCGGGTACGTTGGGTCCCGCGCCGAGGCCCTCGCCCACGCGCTTTCCGGCCTCTCCAAAAAGGATTTTTCCTTCCTTCGCTCCTCGGGCCTCGTGAAGATCAGCCCCCTCGCCTAGCGGAGGCGGGTTTCAAGAGAGAGCGAAAGCCTCCCCGCGTTCATATCTGTTCCTGCGGTATTATTGGTTAGTTTAATTGTCTCCCCTGATGTGTTGTATCTCAGTGTTGTGACTCCTCTTAACCCGTTAACAAAGGTTCCGGAAATTTCTGCCCGAAGGGCAATTTCGTCGGTTATACCACGGGAGAATGAAAGTTCCGGCGATATATACCAGGCGACCCAATTTTCCCCATCCAATTGGATGAAGCTCCTCATTTCATCGAAATAATCGATCGGCTTCATCCAATTTAGATGATTATCATAACCGGTCGCGTATATGAACGGTGATGCGCCGATGGCTGCTTCTATTTCCCATTGTCCGGCGAGAGGATATCGTGCTGAAATACCGAGACTCGGGAGGTAAAACCGCTGATCGTACATGAGTTGTGATCCGTAAACATATTCTTTCGCTATATTCTCAGTCCACTCGACCGTATCATCCGTATACTGCAGATAACCGTCTTTCGCGAGCCATTTATGAACGATGTATCGGAACGAGAACCAAGGTTCTAGTGTAAGTCCTTCAGGGAAGAAGGATATTTGTTGTTTCCCCAAAACCCAACCGAGACGGATTTCTGCATCCATCCCGTTTTCAATCGAACCATCGTGGTTGGATTGGCGGGTTTGGTATGACTCGGTTGGATTGAGGTAGTCCCGGTCGATCATCGTACCCGACGGGAGCGCTAGGGAAGAATAAGCCCGAGTGTCAGCTCGGAAGCCGCCCGCGAACTCCGCGCTCACAGAAAAACCGAATGAGTACTCGGGCATGAGGGGCCAATCTAGTTTACTCACCATGTTCCCCTCATAGTATACAAATGAATGCCCATATCCAATGGTTGCCGCCGGCCCTGCGGATAGTGTGATCTCCGGTAGGTATGGGGATTCGTGTGCGGTGGCGAAAGATGAAGCCCCAACGAAAATAATCATTGCGGAGAGAAGCGCGTTTTTATGCCCAGGAATTCGATACTCAGTCATAATTCCCCATTCTAGCACGAAACCCTTGCCGATCGAAGGCGGAACTTATGGCTATTGCTGGTCAAGTTTTTTTTCCCTGCAAGAGCCGATGAGCCTCAACAGTTCACTGTCGTTGGGCATCCGGGATGCCGCCTCATAAAAGGCTTCGAGGGCCAGGGAGTAATGACCTTCGCCCATGAGCATTTTCCCCCGGGCGATCTTGACCGCGTAATAGAGGTCGGGTTTGAACTTCCCGATTCTATTGTCTTGTAAAATGCTTTCCGCCGCGTTCATGGCTTCCAGGGCACCGCGGAGGTCCCCCGCGCGTATCCCTTCGTTGGCCTTGGCGATTGAGGAGTTGAGGAGCGCATACGTAGCGTTCGCTTCTTTTTGCTCCTCCGTGACCGTATACAAAAGGTCCCCGATTACGGCATCCCGGCCTCTGAGGGCCGAAAGCGCAGGCTCCGGGCTTTCATTGCCGAAGTACCACGGGAGATGCTGACGGGAGTCGATCTTTTTACTTTCTTTCATGAAGTCGGTATACGCGGCTTCCATGGCGGCATTAGCCTGGTCTGCCTTGAAAAACCCTCTCCCGCCGATATAGGAAACGATGAAATCCTCCCGAGAATGATAAAGTCCCCTTACGGTGGCCGCTATGGGCAGGATCATGTTCCATGCCTCGGTTTCGCCGACGTAGCCCGCTGCGTAAGCCCAACGGGTAACGTTTATGAGCCTCGCGAGATCCCATGCCCTAAGGCTTCTCTCGCCAAGCCATTCCCTGGTTTGGGCCGCGAAGAACAGCCGGTTGCAGTGATATGCGTCTAATCCATTGGCGATGGCGATAGTTTGGATAGGTACGCCGTAGTTTTCGTCGAGCAGGGCTAATGCTTCCCTATAGCTCTCCGTATGTCCCGACGAGGATGTCTCGTTGAAAACCCGAAAATAGTCTTCCCTGGAACGTATTCCCCAGAATTCCTCCAGAAATTCGCGCCACCCGTCCGCGGTCGTATATTTTTCGCCCGGAATGTCAGGCATGAGTTCCGTATACCCGCCGGAATTCTGTACCGAGAGGACTACCGCTAGATCCAAGGCCCGCTGCCGTTCGTTGCCCGGTTTCGGCATGGGGGGAATTTTGGGAATTTTTACGGGAAAGGCGGCGAAGGTACTGCCTGGGGTCCCGTTAATATACGCGAGCCGGTCGCCGTCCATGGGACTCCAGAATTTCCATCCGTAAAAGAAGAATTGAAAGGCAATCTCGGGGAATTTGGGGCGTTGGGCGGTTATTAGGGCAGGGGCGAAGAGCAAATGCCCTTCGTAGTCGGCATTTTTCTTGAAGTCGACGTAGGGTTCACGGATTATTCGAATCTCGTATCCCGCGTTTTGGAGCGCGGTAATGACCTCGCGATAGGACATATCGGACCGCAGTTCGACCCCTGCCAGTTCTTTCGAGGGCACTTCCCCGATGCTCGCCCGGAAAAGGAACTCATGCACGATCCCGTCTTTTACCGACATCGGAAACGGACCGTCTACCAAATAGGTAAGGCCTTTCAATGGGCTTTCGCGGCGCAGGGCCTTCCACTCTTCCGGGGAGATCTCTCTCCAGCCCAAGGCTACAGCCTCCGCCGCAGTGGTTTTCCCCGGGACGACGCCTCGGTCAGCCCTGTCCGGGGCGGTCGCGCAGGCGGAAAGGAGCAAAAAGATTGCCGAAAGTGCCGCTGTCAGTAGATCTCGCGTGGGCGATTCCTTGGTAATGCCAATCAGTTTTCTCATTTCCCCATTCTAACACGAAACCCTTGCCGATCGGCCGTGGATTTCCGTATCTTTTTAGGCGGAAACCCCCAATCATTATCAGGAGATTTTGCGAAACCATGGCAAAGTACCAATTTCAGACCGAAGTCAACCAGCTTTTGACCCTCATCATCCATTC
>QKDA01000124.1 GCA_003246765.1 Spirochaetales bacterium
AGATCCCCCTCACCATCCTCGGGGGCATCCTCATCTTCCGGGATCCCGCCACCTTCCGGTTCTTCCTCGGAACCGCCCTCCTCGCGGCGGGCATACTCCTGGACAAGCTCGTGAAGCCCAAAAAACGAGGCTGAGGCAGAAGGTCCCCTCAGGCTCTGCAAAACCCGCGCCGGAGCCCCCGGCGAGAGGGTGTATTCCGGGGCGAAGACCCCTATGGCGATTTCGGCCGCGTGACGATTGGGTTCATCCCCGTTACCGCGCCTGCCGCCCTTGGCGCTTTCGACGATTCTGACTTGATGCTCTATGCCAATACTGTCGAGGGCCAGGCGGAATATTCGCTCTACGAAATCGATTCCAACCAGGTGTTCTACCTTCTGGAAGGCACTCCCCAGACACACACAGATCCCGCGCAGCCGAGAGAGGAAGTTCGCGTCGATACCACTACTTATACTACCTTCACGAACTATACGTCGCGCATGGGCGTCGCCCCGACCAACGACGGTACCTATTACAGTAGCCTCGAGGCGCTGGATAACGGTACTGCCGACGACCGGACCCTCCCCTACGTTTCCCTCCGCTGGAACGCGGTAGAGAACGCTACGGAATACGATATCTATACGACCAACGTTGAAGGCAACGATACCGCCTGGGTCTATGTTGATTCCTGGTCTCCAGATCCCATGGTAGAAGAAGACTTCGTGTACGGTCACTATGATTTCTACCTGAGCTCGTACCCTATCGCAGGGTACCGGGCCGTTCGCGTGGTACCGAAGAACAACAACCAGGTTGACAACACCCCCGCTGAGATCGAACTGGTCGACACCGTACGTCCCGTTTCGAGCCTGGGAAACAACGATAATACCAACAACGCGTTCGCTATCACCACCAATTTCGGCAATACCCATGATCAGTCCATCGCGCACACCGAAGGTCACATCGTCGCGATCGCCGGAACGAAGAACCTTTCCCTCGTTGGTGAGTTGCCCGCGACCGTCGATGAAGCGTATGCCATCATCAATCTAACCGGAGGCCTAGTCGTCACCATTCCTTCGGCGAACCAGGCCGTCGGCTGCGCTTTGATGCCGCTCACGATTGCCGACGTTGAGGCTGAATACGCGATTCCTGCAACCAGCACTCTGTACATGGTTGGCACAAATCTCGTCGGCGCTTTGGCAAGCGATTATACCCTGACGGTATACGCTCACCTCGCATGCGCCAGCGATGGAACCGATATAGTTGACTATAACGGAACCACGGTCGCCGGAAATCTCTACCCAACCTATGCTGACCTTTCTGGAAACCTCATGGTCACGCCAGATACGAGCGTGGGAACGATCACCTTCGTCGAGCAATAATCTCAAACTTCCGTTTCTATAAGAAACGGAACCGAAAGCCCGCGCCAGATTCCCCGCGCGGGCTTTTTCTTTTCTCTCCCCTTCCCGCCCTCGCACCCGAAAAATCCCGCGCTCCGCCGGCTGGCGGCTTTTCGCTTTCGCCCATGCTTTCGCGTTCTGCCTCAATCTTAATTATTCTCGCGGGCTTTTTTTTGCCGAAAGGGTCAAGAATTAAGGGGGCTAATCGGCTATCATGAGTCTTGTCATGACACTCTACGAGCAGATCGAGCGGGCGGTGCGGCGCGCCGAGAAAAGGGACCTTCCCTGGCCGGACCAGGCCGAGGCGGCCAGGGAAGCCGGGATGGGAGAACGGAGCTTTAGGACCTGGTTTTGGGCGGTTACGGGCCATACCTGGCGGGACTACCTCACCCGGCGCCGCCTCGCCGAGGCGGCCAGGGAGCTCTCATCATCGGACGCGCCAGTCCTCACGATCGCCCTCGACGCGGGATACGAAACCCATGAGGCCTTTACCAGGGCCTTCAGGAGGGAATTTACCGTATCCCCGCGGGACTACCGGAAGAGGGGAGGAGCCATGGACCCTTCCCTCCCCCCGGGTCTCGAACGAATCGTATTATTTAAGGAGCTTTATATGGGAGTAATCGTAAAGGAACTGCCGGTAATGAAGACGGTCTATTTCGACGGCTTTCAGCCCAACCCCGAAGACAAGGCCAAGGCGCTGCTCAAGGACTGGACGGCGACCCACAAGGCAAAGGCCCCTCGCCGCGTCTTCGGCCACAACATCGACGAAAAGGGAAACCTGGGGCTCTGCCCCGAATACGCGGGCTACCGCTTCTACTGCACCTGCACGGAAGAGGAGGCAGCCGAGGCCGCGGGGGAGGCTACTACCTCGGGCGCCGCCGCCGCGGCGGGTACCGCCGACATCAGGGGGGGAACCTTCGTGGTGACCGGCATCGAGGGAAACTTCGACGACGATCCCTCGGGTGCCTGGATCGGCGCGGGCTGGGAGCGAATGAACGCCATGATGAGGGAGAAGGGATACCGGGTAAAAAGCCCCGCCCGCTGGTTTGAGGAAGAGCTGGAAAGCGAAAAACCGGGGAATCTGCGGCTCGACCTCTATCTGGAAATAGAGGAAGGGGCCTCCCGGTAGATCCGCTCGGGGCGGGCGCGCTGCAGCTCGCCCCGCCGGTCGGCATGGTTGCAGCCCCGCCGGTCGGCATGGTTGCCGTCTTACCGGCGGGCTTCTCAATGCGCCCCATTCAGGACGGGGACCTGAACCACCATAAGGTAGAGGCCGAGCCTCCGGATGGCGTTCACGAAGGCGTCGTATTCCACGGGTTTCGTGATATAGCTGTTGCAACCCAGGGAGTGGCAGTACTCTACCTCCCGGGGATCGTCGGTGGTCGTGATCATCACCACCGGGAGCTTCCGCAGCTCGCCGTCGTCCTTGATGCGCTTTAGCACTTCCGTCCCGCTCATCTTGGGCATGCGGATATCGAGGAGAAGCACGTATGCTTTCCCGCTCTCCCGCAGGGGCGGCTCCCCCCGCCGAAAGAGAAAATCCACGACCTCCTGCCCGTCCCTAAACCGAATGACGGGATTCGCGATCCCGGCCCTGGCGAGGTTCTTCCGAATCAGGTCGGCGTGGCCCTCGTCATCCTCGGCAATCAATATCGTTACTTCGCCGTTCATGATCCTCTCTCCTGTGGCTTGCGTCATTGTCCGTTCCTCCCCGCTTCCGGCGCTGACCGGGCGCGGGGCAGGGTGACGATAAAAACGCTGCCCTTGCCCAGTTCCGATTCCGCCCGAATCTCGCCGTACATCCTCGAAAGCGCCTGCCGCACGATGGTCAGTCCGATACCCTCTCCCTCGGTCTTGTCGGGATTAAGCCTATGGAAGAGCTCAAAGACGTGCTCCAGATGGTTTTCGGCGATGCCTATGCCGTTGTCCTCGACCCGGTACACGACCTTGTCCGGTCCCTCGGAGCCCGTAATGCGGATCACCGGCTTCCGGGAGGGGTCGCTGTAATGTACCGCGTTTACGATCAGGTTGGTAAAGACCTGGGTTAACTGAACCGCGTCGCCCCGGCAGGGAGGCAGGCTCTCCGTTACGAGCGTGGCCTTCCGCTCGGTCAGGGTGAAGGACAGGGAGGCCACGAGCTGGGCAACGCAGCGGTTCATGTCGATATCCTCGAACTGAAGCGAGGCACGGCCCTGCCTGGACAGGTGGAGAAGGCCCTTAAGAAGCTTGTCCATCTGGGCGGCGCTGGTCCGTATGCGGACGATGGACTTGTCCATGTCTGGCAGCTCGCAAAAGAGCTTGCTCCTCAGGTCGCCCTCGGGGGCCGCCGCGTCCAGGAGTTTCCGTATGTCCTTGAGGGAATAGTCCAGCTCCCGGCTGTAGCCGTCCACGTTCACCAGGGGGGAACGAAGGTCGTGGGAAGCCACGTATACGATCTGTTCCAGTTCCTTGTTCTTCGCGTCGATAACCGCCTGTATCCGCTTTGTCTCGGAAATGTCCGTGGTGATGGTGGCGAAGGCGTTTTTTCCGGGAGACACCACCGAGACGGAGAAATGCTTGTCCATAGGGGGGAAGTAGGTCTCGTACCGGTAGGTGACGCCCGTAAGCGCGACATGGGCGAACTCTTCCAGGTAGGGCGGCTCTTCGGTTCCGTACACCTCCGTGGCGAGACGCCCCAGGGCCTTCTCCCGGGAAATGCCCGTAATGCGGGTGAAGGCCTCGTTGCAGTCGACGATCCGGTAATTCACGGGCTCCCCTCCCTCGCCGAGAACGAGCTCGTGGAGCACCACCATTTCCGCCATGGACGTAAACAGGGCCTTCAGCTTGGCCTCGCTTTCCCGCAGGGCGTCGCCGGTACGCTTGCCGCTCACGATCTCCCAGGTCACGTCCGCCAGGAAGGAGATGAGCCTCACGTCGTCCTGGGTATAGGGGGCTTCCTTGTTGCCGACCCCGAGGATGGCGGCTACCTTCCCGTTCTTTATAACCGGAACCGTAAGTTCCCGAATCACCGGCGCGTGTCCCTCGGGCAGGCCCTTGCGGCCGGGAAGGGCCGCGTAATCGTTATGAATCACCGGCTTTCCGGTACGCACGCAATCCACCCATACGCCGGCCGCGTCCATGGAATAATGCATTCCCCGGCCCGAAACCTTGCAGAATACCTCCAGGGTTCGGGTTGACCAGGCCTGGAGGGACAGGGATTTTTGGTCTTCCTCCACGAAATGATAAAACCCGATGCGGCTCCCGGAAAGGAGCTCCGCTTCGTCCAGGGTTTTCCGCAGAACCTCTTCCAGGGTATGGGATGGGGCATAGTCCATGAGCCTCAGCCGCGTTTCCATCAACTGCTCGACCTGTTTCCGGGACGATACGTCTATCCCCAAGCCGACGAAGTACTGCTTACCGTAAAGGCTTATGGGGCTCGCCGTGAAATACATGGGGATGGTCGTGCGGTCCTTGCGCTGAAGCAGGGCTTCGGCGTCCCCGAACCCCGTTTCCATCGTGGCCTTCAAGCCCTCCGTAACCGCCTGCTGGCTCCGCTCGTCGTCCTTATACCAATCCATGAGGCGCATGCGGGAAAGTTCCTCCGCGGAATACCCCGTCATGGACTCGTGCCTGCGGTTCCAGCGAACCAGGTTCCCCTCGGTGTCGTAGAGATAGAGCATGCCCGGGACGCTGTTGAAAATTGCCTCGATAAGGGCCTTCTCCCGGGCAAGGGCATCCTCGGTCTGCTTTCGCTCGCTTATATCCGTGGCGAGACCGAGCATGCCCGTGACGCGTCCCTTTCTGTCCTTCAAAACCGTTACCGACAGGTTCACGGTAATTCGCTCGCCGTTCTTACATATATAGGTCCATTCCTGGGTATCATGGCCCGTTTCCTTGGCTTTGAAGGTGAATACCTCGAAGTTTTCCACCGGGCGCCCGTATTCCGCGGACAATGCCGCTCCCCGCTCCTCCACCTCTTCAGGAAGATGAAGGTCCGCGGCGGATCTCTTTCCGACCATTTCCGACGAGGCATAGCCGAGCATCCGTTCCGCCCCGGGATTGAAGAGGGTAATCATCCCCTCCCGGTCCGTGGCAACGATGGACACCATGCTCGAGGAATCGATCACGCTCCGAAAGAACGATCTCTGGGCGAGGAGCATTTTTACCCACAGAGACAACAAGCCGCCGACCGACGCGGACAGGATGAAAAGAATCGCGAGGACTGCCGTCATTCCAACCTCTATCCTAGGATATGTCCTTAAGTATACGACATCCCCCTACGCCGGACGCAATCCGCGAGGACGTTTTTTTTTGCTTCCCGGGTCACTTGGGGGTAATGACCAGGTTGAGGCCCAGATATACCAGCATGAGCATGCCGTCATCGGACAACTCCGGAACCAGGAGCCCCATCACGCCGCCCCCCAGTCTCAGGGACTTCCCCGCCCGGAACCATAGGGACACGTCGGGTATAAACACCTGCCCGGTTTGAATGGAATTGAACAGCCCGAAGAATCCGAAAAGCCCCCCGCCGACCTGTCCCGCCAGGGTAAGCTTCCAGATATCCTTCTCGACGTACACATTCGGCCACCAGACCGATTCCAGGATGAACGTATAGATCCTGATGCCGCCGCCGAAGCGGAGGGTGTCCAAGGGCATCTGCACATACAGGTCCGCGTGGGGAAAGGGAAGGATGTGGGAGGTAAGGAAGTCCGTGGCCTCTTCGCTCATCTCGGATCCCGAGGCGGAAAGTCCTCCCAAGCCCAGGGGAACGTTGAAGCCCAAATCGAGCCGCACTTCGGCGAAGGCCGGGGTAAGCAAGGCGATACATAAAACCAGCCCGCTGAGGATTCGTTTCATCATAGGTATCCTCCTTACCCCTAAGTATAGTCCTTTTATAGCTCCTAAGCCCCCTGGACGCTCCTTGACAGGAAAAAATAACCGCCGAAAGTAAGGGTATGCGCAGCACCGACCCGAATAACCGTCGGGGGAAGAATGGGACCGGCTTATCCAGGCCCTCAAGGACTGGTCCGGGGAGGCGCAAAAGCGTTTCGCCGAATTTCGGTAAGGCGGGGAAGAGGCCCGCGCCCCCGCAGGGACTCCCTTGCCGCGGGCTGCGGCGCGCGGATCTCGCCCCTGCAGGGACCTTCTGCCTCTCCCAGCCCTTCCCCCTCGGTTGCAACTCACCCCCCTTTCCGGTATTCTTTACCCTATGATTACCGTATCCGACCTTTCCCTTTCCTTTTCCGAAAAGCCCCTCTTCAAAGAGGTCAACCTCAAATTCACCCCGGGCAACTGCTACGGGATAATCGGCGCGAACGGCGCGGGGAAGTCGACCTTCCTCAAGATCCTTTCCGGCGAGCTTGAACACGACAAGGGGGAGATCATCATCCCCGCGGGGCAGCGCCTGGCCGTGCTCAAACAGGACCACTTCGCCTTCGACGCCTATTCCGTGAAGGACACGGTGATGATGGGCTACCCGAAGCTCTTCCAGACCCTCAAGGACCGGGAGGCGATCTACGAGAAGGCGGACTTCACCGAGGAAGACGGCATCCGCGCCTCGGAACTCGAGGGCGAGTTCGCCGAACTCGGCGGTTGGGAGGCGGAAAACCAGATTGAGCAGATGCTCTCGGGACTCGGCCTGGAGGAAGCCTTCCACGACCGCCAGATGGCGGAGCTCGACGAAAGCCAGAAGGTGCGGGTGCTCCTCGCGCAGGCCATCTTCGGTACCCCGGACATTCTCCTCCTCGACGAGCCCACCAACGGTCTCGACCTGGAGTCCATCACCTGGCTCGAGGAATTCCTCATCGAATTCCCCAACACGGTGATCGTGGTGAGCCACGACCGGCACTTCCTCAACTCCGTGTGCACCCACACCTGCGACATCGACTTCGGTAAGATCCGCATGTACTCGGGCAACTACGACTTCTGGTACCAGATGAGCCAGATCATGCAGCGGCAGGCCCGGGACCAGCAGAAGAAGCGGGAGGACAAGATGAAGGACCTTCGGGAGTTCATCCTCCGGTTCTCCGCGAACGCCTCCAAGAGCAAGCAGGCCACGAGCCGCAAGAAGATCTACGACAAGCTCGCCCTGGAGGAGATCGAGGTTACCACGAGGAAATTCCCCTACGTCAACTTCAAGCCGGACAGGGACATAGGGAACAACGTGGTGCGGGTGGAAAAGCTCAACTACTCGGTGGAGGGAATCCAGCTCCTGAAGGACTTCAGCCTCACCGTGAACCGCACCGACAAGATCGCCTTCGTGGGCCTGGAGCACAACTCCAAGAGCGCCCTCTTCGACATACTCGCGGGGGAGGTAAAGCCCGATTCCGGAGAGGTGGGCTGGGGACAGACCTGCAAGGTTTCCTACATGGGCAAGGACAATACCCCCTATTTCACCAACGACTACAACATTACCGACTGGCTCCGCCAGTATTCCCCCGAGCAGGACGACGCCTACGTGCGGGGATTCCTGGGGCGCATGCTCTTCTCCGGGGACGAGTCCCTGAAGCCCGTGAAGGTGCTCTCGGGAGGGGAGAAGGTTCGCTGCATGCTCTCCCGCATGATGCTCTCCGGCGCCAACGTGCTTATCCTGGACGAGCCGACGAATCACCTGGACCTCGAGGCCATCACGAGCCTCAACGAGGCCCTCATAGACTTCCCCGGGGTGGTGCTCTTCAACAGCCATGACCACGAGTTCATCAACTCCATCGCGAACCGCATCGTGGAAATCACCCCGAACGGAACGATCGACCGCATGATGGGCTTCGACGACTACGCCAACGACGACCTCGTGAAGGAAACCCGTAAAGAGCTTTACAAGGGCGAAAACAAGAAGTTCAACATTTAAGGCAGAGCGGAGGGGCGCTTCCCGATCGGGGAGCGCGCGCGGCCGAGAGCGCGTGAAGGGGCCAAGGAGTCCCGATACATGACTAAATACCTGCTTATCGGCGCGGGCTTTTGCTCCCTGGGCTTAGGGATCGCGGGGATATTCCTGCCCGTGCTGCCCACCACCCCCTTTGTCCTGCTGGCGGCCTCCCTTTTCATGAAAAGCTCGGACCGGCTCTACCGCTGGATACGCGCCCACCGCGTCTTCGGCGGGTATATCGACAACTACCTTAACCGCCACGGCATTACCGCACGGCAAAAGGCATTTTCCATCGCGGCGCTGTGGCTCACCCTCGGCGCTGCGGCGGTTTTCGCCGTGGATTCCGCTTTCATGCGGGCCCTGTTCGGCGCCGTAGCCGCAGGGGTCACGATACACCTCATCATGATTAAAACCCTGGAAGAAGAGTAGCGGAAAACCCGTCCTCCGGTGTTGCAATAATCATGAACAAAGCGATCAAATATCTGGTGCCCCTGATAGCGGCCCTTTCCTGCGCCGCGGCCCTGGCGGGTCTGTGGCCCGCCGAGGGGGAACCCTATGCGGCGGTATCCTTCCGGGGCGAACAGGTAACCATAAACGCCCGGGGGCTGTACCGTTGGGATACGGTGAGCTCCGCGGCGCAAATGCAGGCCAACGACCTCATTACCCTGACCCTGGCCGTACCCCTGCTCCTTATATCCCTTGCTCTCTCACTGAAAGGTTCCCTTCGAGGGAGGTTCATCCTCGCGGGGGTGCTCGGCTTCATTCTCTACACCTACATAACCATGGCCTTCGGGGCGCACTTCAACGCCCTCTTTCCCGTCTACACGGCGCTTATGGGATTGAGTCTTTACGCCCTTGTCCTGGTGTTTATGTCCTTTGACCTTCCTTCCCTGCCGGGCCGGTTCGGCTCGAATCTTCCGAAAAAGGGCATCGCGGCGCTTCTATTCTTCGCGGCCCTCTTTCTGACCCTGGCATGGTCCGCGAGGATAGCCTCGGGGTATAAGGCGGAAACCGCGCCCCTTCTTGAAAACACCACGAGCATGTTTATACAGGCCATGGACCTGAGCATCGTGGTTCCCCTCTGCGTGGTCGCCGGAGTTCTACTATTAAAAGGCAGGCCCTGGGGATACCTACTCGCCTCGGTGGGTCTCGTGAAGTTCTCTACCCTGGGAATCGCGGTGTCTCTGATGAGCCTGAACATGGCGCGGCTTGGGGTGCCGCTAAGCCCGGTGGAGCTCGCCGTCTTTCCGGTCATGTCCCTCACGGGGGTTCTCATGACCGTATTGCTCCTGGCCAGCGTAAAAAAGGATTAGGGTTCCATGCCGTGATTGCGGATGCGCTCGATGTCTTCCCAGCGGAAGTCGAGGTCCATGAACTCCAGGAGGGGTTCCCTCGGCGGCCGCGTCTTGCCGTTGTGGGCGGCGATATCGGCGTCAAGGTCGGTTATCGCGGTTTTTTTTAGCCAGGGCTCGCCGAAGGCGAGGACCGTGCCGTCGGAAGTGAGGGTAACGGCGGCGCCCTTTCGGTATTCCGCGGCGGTGCCCGGATACACGACCGAGTCGGGCTGGAATTCCATCTTGCCGCCGCTTAGGGTCCAGCTCCCGCTTTCATAGTTCCGCAAGACCTTTCCGGTGCCGGTAACGCAGGTGTAGAGGGTTCCGGCGATCTCGAGAAATTTCGGTATCGGAACGGCCAGGCCGTCGTCACCGGGGAAATGGGCCATGATCTCCCGCTTTCGGGCGTCGGTAGCCCAGTAACGGATTCGCCGGTACCGGTTCCCGGTAAAATAGTAGGTATAAAACTCGGGCGCCGCCTCGCTCCGGTAGAGGCGCATGGCGTCGGCAGCCCCTGCGGCCCGCCAGAACCCGGCGAGGCGCTGGGCCAAAGCCGCAGACCCGGCTTCAGCTTCGGATTCAGTCCCCGCAGCATCCTCCTCCGGGACCGAGTTCCCCGCGCTCACGTCGGCCGCGGGCGCTTCCCCTATACGGGTGAAAAACCGGAACCACAGACCCTCTCCCAGCAGGGCCGCGGGCACGAGGGCTTCCTTGCGTTCACCGGAATAGCGGACCGAAATGTCGTATATCCCTGGGGAAGACTCCCGGGAGGCTGTATTTTGGGCTCTTACCGATGCGGGGATCCACCCGGTATCCTCGTAGACGAAGCCGTAATAGGGCTTGAGCACGATTCTCATGCCCGAGGAGGGGGAAAACTCCACGAAGCGGCTCGCGTTTTCCCATACCCCCGCCAGGGCCCCCGATACGGGCTGCGCCGCGAGTCCCCCCAAGCGAGCGAGGCAAAAGAGAAGGATCGCGGCTTTCGTTCGTATCGCGCCGTAACTCATGATTGTTTACTCTATACCCGGAAGGCGAAAGGGGGCAATGCCCCCGTGCTTTTTTCCGCCCGATGGCGTACAGTACTAAGCCTACGGAGGATATTACATGCCCAGATCCGCTTCCCTTCGCCGCGCCGCCGGCCCCCTTCTCGCCCTGACCGCAGCCCTCTTCCTGACCGGCTGCGAGCTCGCCCTGGCCCTGCTGGACACCAGCTCCGGAGGAGGAGGGGGGGGAGAAACACCGCCGCTCAACAGGCAATTTACAGTCTATACCTGGCCTACCATGACACCTTCTTCAATTGACGCCCACCTCGTGGCGGTTTCGGCTCATTGCGTGCTCTACCTTGACGATAACCAAGTTATTTCTTCCACAGCGCTTCAGGAGGTTACGGCCCAGTATGAAGCGAACATTTACAACCAAATGTTGAGCAACTTCGGAAACTGGGTCGACGTGGACGGCAACGGAAAGCTCACCATCCTCATGACGGACATTCAGGACGGGTACGTGAGCGGCGGCAGCGGGGGCTACGTGGCGGGATACTTTAATTCCGGGGACATGTACAGCACCGTCAGCTACGCAGACTCCAACGAGGCGGACATGATCACCATGGACGTGAACCCGGGCTTTCTCCCCGACTACCGGGAGGGCTTTTACTCCACCATCGCCCACGAGATGCAGCACCTGATCAACTTTTCCGTGAACGCCCCCAAGGGCTTCGTGGCCGAAACCTGGCTCAACGAGGGGCTTTCCACCTCCGCGGAGTACGTGTACGCCGGGGCCGTGGACCCGGTGAGGGTGGGCTACTACAACAATTTCGGAAACTACACCATCGCCCAGGGGAACAATTTTTTCGTGTGGAACGGATTCTGGGAATCCGAGGCGGGCGGCAGCGACGTCCTCGCGGATTACACCACCGCCTACATGTTCTTCCAGTGGCTCAGGCTTCACGCCTCCAACGGCACCGGGATCTACCGGGAGATTCTCGCCTCGGGCTACGGGGACACCCGGGCGGTCACGTCCTTGGCAGCATCCCGCATAGACAGCCGCTTTTCCTCCTGGAGCGAGCTCATGCGCACCTGGTACGCGGCGAACCTTTGCAACGACAGTACGGGTTACTACGGATACAAGAAGGCCCTCGACGTAGACGGAACGGAGCTCGCGAAGATCCTCTACGTTCCGGGCGCGGGAGAAACCGATTATCCCCTCTGGCCGGGAGAGGGCATTGTCACGGCGCTGAACCTGGCGGGAGGCTTTACCCCGGGAGCGAGCGGCGCTAACATCTCCTACCTCGGCATAACCCCGTCGGTCTCGGGATCGGCCGTGGACGCCTCCTCGCCCTATACGGGAACCCATTCCCTGACGCTGAACGGCAACACCAGCGTAACCGGCTCCGACGAGACGGGCCTCTTCCCCGTCGCTTCCCTTTCCGCCTCGGTGCTGGGAACCCAGGCCCCGAGGAGCCTCGCAACCGATGCCTCCTTGACCGGAAAAGCCCCCCGGGGCGAGAAACCCGAGCCCGGACCCTACCCCATCGACGGCATGATTATGCCCGAAGGGGGCTTCGGGGCCGAAGGGGATGACGTATCCCTATCGGGCGCCCTTTTCCTGAGAGGCAGCCGGTGAGAAACTTAAAGAAAAGAGCCCGGCTTCGCTTTAGCGCCCGGCTTCGCCTTGGCACCCGGCTCCTGCTCGGGGCGCTTTTGCTCCTCGCGGCGCTGCCCCTTTCGGCCTCGGGCCTCTTTGACGGGAAAAAGTCGAAGGAGGCGGACTGGGAGCGTTCCCGGTCCGGTGATAAGGTGGAGCTCTCTGGAACCGTGCGCCTCGTGGGCAGCGAGCCCTTTACGGAGCTCGTGATCACCGACGGGGAAGGCCGGGACTGGTACGTAGACGAGGGGAGCAGGGCCCTCCTCGCCGCCCTGGAGCATCGGCCCGTGAGGGTTTCAGGCACGGTAACCCGGAAGGAAATGAAGCTCGCCAACGGGACGAAGCTCCCGGACCGCAGGAACCTCGCGGATATCGCCCTCCTGGGTGAGGGCCCGCAGCCGGAACGGTAAACCCGCGAGGGACTTCCCGGGGCGCAGCCGCCGAGCCGCCGCCCCGGAAGGCCCTTTCCCGCGCCTTCTCCCCCCCCTTCTTCTCTCTCCCCTCAGGAAGTGCTACACTGCCCTTACGCCCCCATGAAAGCGACACCCCTCGACAAAACCGTGCTTGCCATCGCCGCCCCGGCGGTAGCGGAACTGGTACTAACCTCCTTGAGCCAGCTGGTGGACACCGTGATGGTCGGCGGCATCGGGCCCTACGCCATCGCCGCGGTGGGACTCACGAACCAGCCGAGGTTCATCATGCTCTCGGTCTTCATAGCCCTCAACGTGGGAACCACCGCCCTCATGGCCCGGTTCCGGGGGGCGGGAGACAAGAAATCCGCCGACGCGGTGACGGTGCAGTCGGTGTCCCTGACGATTCTCCTCGCCTCGGCGATAACGGTACCGGGCTGGGTTTTCGCCCCCCACATGATGCGGGCCATGGGGGCCTCCGCGGATACCCTGGGGGCGGCCACGGAATACTTCCGCATCACTACCCTCTTTTTTACGGGCGCCGCCCTGCCCCTGGTGATCTCGGCGCTCCTTCGCGGGGTGGGGGACACGAGAATATCATTGAGGTTCAACGTGGCCGCCAACCTGGTGAATCTCGCCTTCGACTGGCTTCTCATTTACGGGAATCTCGGTTTTCCGGCCCTGGGGGTGAGGGGGGCGGCCATCGCCACGGTGATGGGGAATCTCGCCTCCTGCGCCATGGCCTTCGCGGCGATATCGGGCGTGCGAAAGGGCAAGGCTCGGGTCGATACGGGGCGAAGGGGGGCTCGCGCCAGGATGAGGGCGCGGCTTGAGCGGAGAACCAGGCCCTCGGACTTCGTGGAGTTCCACTTCCGGCTCGCGAATTTCGCGCCGAACCGGGACATTCTCGCGCGGATAATCCGCATCGGGCTTCCCTCCGCGGGGGAACAGATCGCCTTGAGGATCGGGCTCCTCATCTACACGGTGACCATTACGGCCCTGGGCACGGCTACCTTCGCGGCCCACCAGATCGTGCTTTCCCTCCTCAACATGTCCTTCGTCAACGGCCAGGCCTTCGGCATCGCCGCGGCGAGTCTCGTGGGGCAGGCCCTGGGAAGGGGGGACGCCGAGGGGGCCCGGGATGCGGCGAGGACCGCCCGAAGGCAGGGGGCCTTTATCTCCACGGCCATGGGGATTCTCATGTTCCTTTTCAGGTACCGGCTCATCGGGCTTTTCACCCGGGACGCGGGTATCGTGGAGATGGGGGCCGCGGTGCTCATTGTCACGGCCCTGGTCCAGCCCTTCCAATCGTCCTTTCAGGTGATCTCCGGTGCCCTCAGGGGAGCGGGGGATTCGGTGTATCCGGCGGTGTCCATGGCGGCGGGCATTCTTCTCGTGAGGCCCGCGCTTTCGATGCTCTTCGTGCACGCCCTCGCCTGGGGTCTCATGGGGGCGTGGCTCGCCCTCCTCGTGGATCAGGTTACCCGGTTCGCCCTGATATGGCTCCGTTTCCGGCGGGGACGGTGGACCTCGATCAGGGTGTAGGATGCGGGGATCAGGGTATGAGCAGGACTATGAGAAAGGCGAAAAAGACGTGCGCCAGCGCCAGGACGAGCCGGCTGCCCCGGCGTTGCCCGGAATTACGCCCGGCGGGGGCATAGCGCCTCCAGGCGAGGAGCATGGCGTCAAAAACGACCAGGACCAGAAGGATTGCCAGGGGCAGGGCGGTGACGGGAGAGAGGGCCTTTACGGCCACGGCGAGGGTTCCCGCCAGGAGTCCCAGGGACAAAAAGTAGTATAAAATGCTGATTCTCCGGCGGAGGCGTTCCCGGTTGGTTCCCTCAAAGAGGGAGGCCTCAAGGCCGCGGAATCCCGCCAACGCCTCCCAGCCCTTCATCCGAAACTGGAGCATCAGGCCCAAGAGGGCCGAAAGGACCGAGCAAAGCGCGCCGAGAACGAGGTATACCATGCCCTATTTTATAGTCCCTCAGGAGGCCAGTGGTCAATGCGGCCTCCCGGAGCCCGCTCCCGGTTGACACTCCCTCCGGGGTATCGCCAAAATATACCCGCCATGGCGAACCGAAGCTGGACTACCGACGCCCTCATCCTGAGCCTCTCGACCTGGGGGGAAGGGAACCGGGAGGCCCTCTTTCTCACCCCCGAGGGAAGCCTCCAGAGGGCTTCCGTTTTCGGCGGGGCCAAGAGCAGGCTTCGGGCCCAGGTGGGTCCCTGGCAGACCGGAAAGCTGTGGCTCTACACGGACCCGGTAAAAAAAAGCACGAAAATCACCGACATCGACGTGAAGGCCTGGAGGCAGGGCATCCGGGAAAGCCTGGTACGGACCTGGTGCGCCTCGCTGTGCGTTGAAATTGTCTCAAAAAGCCACGGCAGCGCCGACTGGCGGGTGGTTAACGCCTTTCTCGACGGCATTTCGGTTTCCGACGACGACGAATGCCGCCGGGGGCTCATCCGCTTTCTCTGGCGCTACCTCCTCGGCTCGGGGCTCAACCCCGACACGGCCCGCTGCGGAAGGTGCGGCGCCGACGCGGACCGTACCCTCGGCGATCCCTTCCGGTCGGTGCTCTTCTATTCCCCCCACGAGGACGGCTTTCTATGCCCCGACTGCGCCCGCCGGGAGGAGCGCCTTTTTCCCCTGTCTCCCCCGGCCCTGCTCTACCTCGACGCGGTGGAACGCCTTTCCCCGTCGGAAACGAGGTCCCTGCCCCTGGAACGGGAGCCCTACGGCGAACTGCGGAGCCTCCTCTTTTTCCTCCTCTCCCGGGCCATGGGCGGCCCCCTGAAGACCCTGGAAACGGGTGAGGGCATTTTATAGGAAAAAATGGTATACTGAGCTCAGGAACGCCCAAGGAAAGTACCGCTGTATGAATTGGAACAAAAAAGATATAGGCCGCGAAATGATCCGGGAGATCACCTCCCGCTACGGCTGCGACGCGCTCACCGCCTCGATCCTGGCCCGCCGGGGGATAATCGAGGGACCTGACCTTCTCTTCTACCTGGAGGACGACCTCCGCTACCTTCACAATCCCTTTCTCTTCGACGCGATGGAAGACGCGGTTGACCGGGTCCTGGATGCGAAGGACGAGGGGGAAAAGGTACTCATCTTCGGGGACCGGGACGTGGACGGCATCACCAGCACCACCCTCCTCGCCCAGGCCCTCACGGATCTCGGCATGGACGTGGCATGGCGGGTTCCCGAGGGCGACGATCCCTACGGCCTTTCCATGGCCGCGGTGGAAGCCCACGCGGCGGAGTACGGGAGCCTCATCATCACCGTGGACAACGGGATTTCCTGCAACGCCGAGATCGCCCGGGCGGCGGAGCTCGGGGTCGACGTCATAGTCCTGGACCACCACAACCCCCAGGAAGAGCTCCCCCAGGCGGTAGCCATCGTGAACCCCAAGCTTAAGGGGTCCTCCTATCCCTTTCCCGATCTGGCGGGCTGCGCGGTCACGTGGAAGTTTATCCAGGCCCTCCGCTTCGGCATGCTGGAGCTCTATAAGCAGCACATTTGCCTCCTCAACGTGCGCCCCGCCAACGAGGCCTACGTCATCGAGGCCGTGAAGGTCGTGAACATGGCGGAAACCGACCGCATCACCGAGACGATCGTCCCGGGGATGGTATCCATCTCCCAAACCCGCCTCCTCCCCTTCCTTCAGGGACAGCAGATCTTCGTGTGGGACGCGCCCATGCAGAAAAAGCAGCTGGAAAAGATCTTCGGGAAGGGGGTCGAGTTCAATTTCCTCGACATCTCCGATGAAATTTCCCGGGAGATACCCGCGGTGCGGGGCATGAGTCTCCTGAAGCTCAAGGACCTTTCCAGGATCGGCCGCTACCAGGACCGGCCCGTGGGGGAGCTCGACGGCTTTCTCAACATCTTCGTCACCTTCATGCAGAGGAGGAACGCCCTCTTCGGAAAGCGGGAGAGCGAGGAGCTCCAGCTGGTGGCCCTGGGAACCCTGGCGGACCTCATGCCCCTGCGGAACGAGAACCGGATCCTGGTAAAGCGGGGGCTCCAGGCCATGAACGAAAAACCCCGGGCGGGACTCGCGGAGCTCCTGGCCCGTCAGGGGCTCACGGGAAAAAAGATCGGCACCGCCGACATTTCCTGGCAAATATCCCCGGCGATCAACGCCACCGGGCGCATGGGAAAGCCCGCCCTCGCCATCAGGCTCCTGACCGAAAGCCGCCAACCGGAGAGGAACCGGCTTTCGGAAGAGGTCGTCCAGATGAACAGCGACCGCAAGCAGCTCGGTGCCGACAGCTGGGCGGTGGTGGAGCCCCTGGCCAAGGCGAGCCTGGAAACCTATTCCTCCCGCCTCGCGGTGGCTTCCAGCGCGGGTATTCACCGGGGGGTCACGGGGATCATGGCCAACCGTCTCTCATCCTGCTTTAAGGTTCCCGCGGTGGTGGTCTGCTTTCTCGGCGACGGAACCGCGGTGGGATCCATGCGTTCCGCCCGGGGTTTCAAGCTAGAAAACCTCCTGGAACCCTGCGCGGACCTCTTTATTGACCACGGGGGCCACGCCTTCGCGGCGGGGTTCAGCATGCCCGCCGAACGGTTTCCCGAGCTGGAGGGCAGGCTCAGGCGGCTTTCCGCGGACATCGTCTTTCCCGACGTAGACGAAGAGGGGGAACTCTTCGTGGACGCGGAACTGCCCCACGACTACATTACCCCGGCCCTCCTGGAGCTTTCCGACAGGCTCGAACCCTACGGGGAAGGCCACGAGCAGCTAACCTTTCTCGCCCGGGGCATGCGAATCGTCACGGCGGACATCATGGGCAAAACCGAGAAACAGCACCTCAAGCTCACCTTTGACTGCGGTAAATACAAGTGGCCCGCCATATTCTGGCAGTCTGCGGACCGCCTCAACCGGGACTTCTCGGTGAACGACAGCGTGGACGCGGTGTTTCAGGTAAACCGGAACGTGTTCAACGGCGCCGAAATTCCCCAGATGATCCTCCAGGACGCCCGGAGGAGCTGAGGCCCGTGAGCTCCCGCGGGTTGTTCAACCTCGGCTGGGGGGCCCTTTCCCTGGCGGGGGCGGCGTACCTTTCCTGCGCCGCGATGGGGGGCCGCTTCTCCCATAGCGCCGCCTTCGAAGGGAATCCGCCCGGGGAGGCATCCCTTGCCGCCGATCCGGGCCCCGGCGCGCCCGCAGCCGCGGCGTCAGGCGCGTCAGGCGCGTCCGGAGCCGATGCGGCAGTCCCCCGGGTACGGACGGCACCCGTTGAAGCCTATCCCGGGGACGCGATACTGCTCGAAACCGCCTCGGAAGCCCGGGAAGTTCTGTGGATTCTCCTTTCGAGCCGAGGGTACCGGGTGAGCTCCGCCCGGGGCTTTGGGGGAAGCGAAACGGGCCTAACCGCCGGACTGCTGGCCCTTCCCGTCCATACCGAGCCCGGAAGCTACCGGCTCGAGAGAATCGAGCGGTTCCCCGACGGCTCCGCGAGGGAAACGACCGAGACCCTTACGGTCCTGGGGCGGGATTTCGGTCTCGAGGAGGTGCGCCTCAGCGCGGCCAACACCGCCATCCGCCGGGACGCAAGCCCCCAGAGGAAAAGGCAGATAGACCGGCTCAACGAGATTCTATTCCGTTTCGACCCCGACGCCCCCCGCTTCTTTGGTCCCTGGATTCACCCGGTAAAGGACGCGCGCCGCTCCTCGGAATTCGCCGACCGCCGGGAATACCGGTACGCCGACGGACGAAAGGAAACGGTAGTCCATTGGGGCATCGACTATGCGGTTCCCCGGGGCACCCCGGTATACGCCTCCGGTGACGGCCTGGTGGCCCTCGCGGAAGACCGGATTTCCACGGGGCTCACCGTGGTAATCGAGCACCTGCCCGGGGTTTACAGTCTCTATTATCACCTGGACTCCCTGGCCGCCTCGGAGGGGGAGTCGGTGAGGGCGGGAACCCTCATCGGCGCGTCGGGCTCCACGGGGCTCTCCACGGGACCCCACCTCCACCTCGAGTTCCGGGTGAACGGGGAAGCGGTCTCTCCGGACTGGTTCTTTACCCTTAAATAATGGAAATCGCCCCCTGTCCATGCTACTATCATGGAAGCGGCTCCCGCATCCGGAAGCCCGACCCCGCCTGTATACCAGGGGGGGATAAGACAAAACAGGAGAAAAACTTGAAAAAGCACCTGACCACCGCCGCGGCCCTCGCGTTCGCGGCTCTTTTCCTGGGAGCCTGCGACCTTCTCACCGCCCCGGAGGACCAAAAGAAAGAAATGTTTACCTTCTCCGCCGCCGTGGACGCCGACGGCAACGGCGCCGTGAGCTGGAGTCCCGAGAGCACGAGCTTCGCCAAGGGCACCGTCATCACGGTTACCGGCACTGGAACCGGGGACTACGCCCTTTCTTCCTGGAAAGACGCCTCCGGCGCCGTGGTAAGCACCGCGAATCCCTATTCCTTCACCCTGAACGCCGACACGAGCCTCACCGCGAGCTTCGTGGAGGGAGTCAGGATCAACGCGGACATTGAGCACGCATCGGTGACCCTGAATCCCCCGGGACCGGTCTATGCACCGAACACCGTGGTCACCGCCACGATTACCCCCGACTCGGGCTACGCCTTCTGCGGGTGGACCGCGGGCCTTGCGGGAACGAGCCTTTCCGCGAGCCTTACCGTGGGCAGCGCCGACGTGTCCCTTTCCGCCTCCATTCAGCCCCG